>PLYB01000244.1:235-38292 GCA_003151655.1 Gallionellaceae bacterium
GGGAGGCCGGGAGGGGTTAGGTTTTTTGCCTTACGATCCCAAACTCACCGCCCTAGCTCGCATCAATCGTAAAAATCCCACTCCTGCGGAACAAAAAATCTGGTTTGAAATTCTGCGTAGTTGCCAGTTTTTTACCTACAAATTCTTAAGACAAAAACCGATTGATCGCTTCATTGTGGATTTTTATTGTTCAGCTCTTCGTTGGGTAATTGAAATTGACGGCGATAGCCATGCAGAGAATCCAGCATATGACATTAATCGCACGCAAATTTTGCAAGGCCACAAGTTAACCGTTACACGCTATACAAACCATGATGTGATGCACAACATCGATGGTGTTTATGACGATATGGCAAGGCAAATTTCCTGATGCCCTTCACCGAACTACAACGTCAACTTGATGAGCGTGCAGCACTAGGTTTGCTGCGCAGTCGGCGCACGCTAACTAGTCCGCAATCACCGCACATCGTTGTGGACGGCAAGCCGTATCTCGCCTTCTGCAGCAACGACTATCTCGGTCTTGCCAATCATCCGCGACTTATTTCCGCGCTGCAACAAGGCGCGCAGCAATGGGGTGTGGGTGCGGGTGCTGCACATCTGGTGAGCGGGCATTTCGAGGCGCATCATCAGCTCGAACAACAGCTTGCCAGTTTCGTGGGCAAGCCTGCCGCACTGCTATTCTCAACTGGCTACATGGCCAATCTCGGCGTGGTGCAAGCCTTGCTCGGCAAGGGCGNNTGCTTCGCTCAATGATGCCATGCAGCTATCGCGTGCAGCGGTGAAGCGCTATCGGCATGGTGACATGGTGCAGTTGGCTCAATTGCTGGCGCAAACGCAGGGTGGCAGAAAGCTGGTCATTACCGACGCGGTATTCAGTATGGATGGCGACATCGNNGCGTGAATTGTTGGCGTTGTGTGAAGAGCATGATGCGTGGCTGTATGTGGACGATGCGCACGGCTTTGGTGTGCTTGGCGCACAGGGGCGCGGCTCGCTGGCGCATTTCGGTATCGCATCCGAACGCATCATTTACATGGCGACTTTGGGTAAGGCCGCCAGCGTCTCCGGTGCCTTTGTAGTGGCGGAACAAGTGGTGATTGATACGCTGGTAAATCATGCGCACAGTTATGTCTATACCACGGCAACGCCGCCATGTTTATCTGTGGCACTGTTGCAGAGTTTGCAATTGATCGAACAAGGTGATGGTTTACGCACGCATTTGCACAGCCTGATTGCGCAATTACGTAATGGGCTGTCTGATCTGCCTTGGCAGTTGATGCCATCGGATACCGCTATTCAGCCACTGTTGATCGGTGACAATAAGCAAACATTGAGTTTGAGCGAAAAACTACGTGAGCGCGGCATCTGGGTTGCCGCGATCCGTCCGCCTACTGTGCCGCAAGGAACGGCACGGCTGCGCATTACCTTGTCGGCTGCACATAGCGAAGCGGATGTGGCTGAACTCATCGGGGCGTTGCATGAACTTGCACAGAAATTTTAAATTCGCGCAGCGATGCGTTTGCCCGGCTTCGCCCCCCTCGNNCGCTCTCCCCTCCGGGGGAGGGTTGGGGTGGGGGAAACGTGTATGGCAAACTGCCATGCACGTTGAAAGTGTTGGCAGCGGTGCGCCGCTATTACTGATCCACGGCTGGGGTATGCACGGCGGTGTGTGGAGCGAGGTCGCACAGAAACTGGTGGCAGATTTTCGAGTGCATAGCATCGATTTGCCGGGGTATGGGTATAGCGTAGGTCGGGATTCATCCCGACTTGGCGACGATGTCGGGATGAATCCCGACCTACAGATTGATGCCATCGTTGATCGGCTTGCGGTGCAATTTAGCGAACCTCTCAGCGTGTGCGGCTGGTCGTTGGGCGGGCAGATTGCCTTGCGCTGGGCGGCGCGCGAACCTGATAAAGTGCGCCGTTTGATTCTGGTGGCGAGCACGCCATGTTTTGCCGAACGAGAAGATTGGTCGTTCGGTATGGAAAAAATAATACTGGAAAAATTCGCTGTTGAATTAGAGCAAAATCACGCGGCCACACTGCGCCGTTTCATCTCGCTACAATTGAGGGGTAGTGAAAATGAGCGCGAGTTATTGGCATTATTGCGCGAGCGTTTGTTCAGTCGCGGCGAGCCGGATATGCAGGCGTTGCGCGCCGGACTGAATGTTTTGCGCGATGCTGATTTGCGCGGTGAATTGTCGGGCATCACCCAGCCGACCTTGGTTGTTGCCGGTGAACGCGACAAACTGACGCTGCCGCAAGCTTCGCACTATATGGCGCAGGCTATTCCGGCCTCGCGTCTGGTAGAGGTAAAAGGAGCCGCGCATGCCCCGTTTCTGTCACATCCTGATAATTTTATCGAACAAGTAAAGAGTTTTCTGCATGAATGAATTCGAAATAGACAAGAAACAAGTACGCCGCGCCTTTAGTCGTGCGGCGCGGGATTACGATGCTGCTGCGGTATTGCAGCGCGAAGTATGTACTCGCATGCTGGATCGGCTGGACTGCATCAAGTTGCAGCCGTCACGCATTATTGATGTTGGCAGTGGCACCGGCTGGGGCACGCGCCAGTTGGGCGAGCGTTATCCGAAGGCTGACGTTACGGCGCTCGACATTGCTATCGGCATGTTGCAAGTGGCGCGCGGCACATCGAGCTGGTGGCAGAAGCTGTTCGTCGGACAGCGCGAAAGTTTTGTATGCGCGGATGTGGAAGCGCTGCCCATCGCCTCCGGCAGCGTGGAGATGATATGGTCTAATCTTGCGCTGCAATGGTGCAACGATTTGCCGGCGACGTTCGTCGAGTTACAGCGCGTGCTCAAAGTGGACGGGTTGCTGATATTTTCCAGTTTCGGAGTGGATACTCTGCAAGAGCTGCGCATCGCTTTCAACGGTGTGGACGGGTACAATCACCTTAACCGTTTTGCCGATATGCATGATATCGGCGACATGTTGCTGGCGGCGGGGTTCTCCGACCCGGTGATGGAGATGGAACGGATCACGCTGACTTACGACGATGTGCGCGCGGTGATGCAAGATTTGAAAAGTATCGGTGCGAATAATGCTACTACGGGGCGAGCGTCGGGCATGATGGGCAAAACGACTTGGCAGCGCGTAACGGAAAATTATGAGAAGCTGCGTCGCGATGGGAAGTTGCCCGCGACCTTCGAAATTATTTACGGACATGCGTGGAAACCAGCACCCAAGAAGATGCAAGATGGGCGCGCGATCATTAAAACGGATTTCAAACTATGAGTTATTTCATTACAGGTACTGATACCGGAGTAGGCAAAACGCTGGTGAGTTGCGCGTTGCTGCATGCTTTTGCCGCGCAGGGCGTACAAGTGGTCGGTTTCAAGCCGGTAGCAACGGGATGCGATGAACATGACCACAACGATGATGCCGAGCGCCTGCGTGCAGCGAGTAATGTGCTGGCGACTTACGGGCAGATCAATCCCTACTGTTTTGTGCGAGCAATTGCTCCGCACCTTGCGGCACGCTATTCCGGCGTGCGCATCGACTTGTCGCGTATCCTCACCTGCTACCACGAGCTGAGCAGTCAGGCAGAAGAGGTGATAGTGGAAGGTGCGGGCGGTTTTCTGGTGCCGCTGAATGAAAAACAAGACAGCACCGATCTGGCGCGTGAATTGGATTTGCAGATCATCGTGGTGGTTGGCATGCGTTTGGGTTGCATCAACCATGCCTTGCTGACAATGCGAGTTATCGCCGATTGCGGATTAAAATGCGCGGGTTGGGTAGCTAATGTACTGGATGCGGAAATGCCTGCGTTAAAAGAAAATATCGAAGCATTGCAACAGCGTATCGAAGCGCCGCTGCTGGGTGTTGTACCATTTCAGTCTTCGGTAGATGCGCGCACAGTAGCGGGAATGCTGGACACCAGTTTGTTGCAGAAGGACGAGCAAATTGATCAACTTGAATAAACTGTGTTTATTGTTTGCCGTGTTGGTGCTGACAGCCTGCACCAAGTCTGAATACTCCGAACCGCGCAATGCTATAGACGTTGGCTGGCAACATCCGCAGGCTGACTTCCATTTGTTGGACGCTGGCGGCAAGCCGGAAAGCCTGGCGGATTATCGTGGCAAAGTCGTGGTGTTGTTCTTCGGTTATACCCATTGCCCGGAAGTCTGTCCGACCACGCTGGCCGATTTGGCGCAAGTCATGCGTCTGCTGGGGCAAGATGCAAAAAAGGTGCAGGTACTGTTCGTCACGCTTGATCCCGAGCGGGATACACCGGAGGTGCTGGCCAAGTTCATTCCCGCTTTCGATCCTTCGTTCATCGGTTTGCATGGAGATGCGCAAGCTACCGCGCAAGCAGCCAAGCTATTCGGCGTGAACTATCAAAAGCAATACGATAACCGGGGCGGTTATACACTGGACCATTCCGATGGTACCTATTTGATCGGTCCGGAGGGGAAGCCGCTTTGGCTGTCGCGATACGGGCAGCACGTCGACTTGCTTGTGCAGGACATCAAGATGTTACTGGCCATGACTCGATAACGGGCCAAGACGCACAAGTTTTCACTCCGATGCTTTAGCCTGCCGACTCGTTCCGTGCGTGCTGGCACTTTCCATCCGACGCGCACTTGCATGGAGAGAGTTGAGCTGGCGCAAGGGAATGGTATGATTGCGAGCAAAAGTAAGGGGGAGGCATGAAAATTAAGGTTTTGATGGTCGACGACCACGTATTGTTTCGCGACGGGATGCGCTATGTGTTGCAGCAACTCGCCGAGGAAGTCGAGGTACTTGATTCTGGCAACTTCGTAGACGGTATGCAGCAGGCAGCCAACAATCCCGACATTGATCTGGCTTTGCTGGATTTGAATATGCCGGGCAGCAATGGCGTGAAATCCATTCTCGAATTCCACGAAAGCAATCCCGGTATTCCTTTGGTGGTTGTATCCGGTTCCGACCATCGCGATGATATCCAAAAGGTAATGGAATACGGCGCAATGGGGTTCATCTCCAAGTTATCGTCGAGCAAAATTATGCTTGGCGCATTGCGCATGGTGCTGGATGGAGGCGTATATTTGCCACCGCAGTTGTTGCAACAGGCAATGGCAGGATTGGAGCCGGACAGCACGGATAAACGTAGCACCCGAAGCAATAAGAGCCTGTTGACGACACGCCAATTGGAAACCCTGCAGATGCTCTCCGAAGGCCTGTCGAACAAAGAAATATCCGACAGAATGGATCTGGCCGAGGGCACGGTGAAAATTCATACCGCAGCCGTCTATCAGGCCTTGCGCGTTAATTCCCGATTAGAGGCAGTCAGTGCTGCTAGACGCATGGGGCTCATCCCGCTGCCAGAATCGGAAGCCAATGACTCAGCCAACCAATAACACGCTGACACCGCTGGCCGAAAAGCTGCGCGTATTGCTGCGCGAATCCCGCTGGCTTTTGCTGGTGGCCGCAGCACTCTATCTTATGCTCATTCTGTATGGCTATGACCGCGCCGACTCGGCTTGGTCGCACAGTGCAGGTTCGGCTACGCATAATCCGGGCGGCTTGGTCGGCGCGTGGATCGCCGATATTCTGCTCTATGTTTTCGGCTTTTCCGCATGGTGGCTGGTAGCGTTAATGTTGCAGCGTGTATGGGCAGGCTACCGCAGCATTCGTGCCGATAGCCTGTTCGGTGAGCGTGCGCTGTGGGTGGTGACGCTGGGGTTTTTCATTCTGCTTTTTAGCAGCAGTGCATTGGAAACTTTGCGGCTGTATACATGGAAAGTAGCATTGCCGCTGGCTCCCGGCGGGATGTCCGGGGCGGTATTGGGCAGCATGCTGGCGCACCTGCTCGGATACACCGGCGCGACGTTGCTGCTGCTGGCCTTGATGGCAACAAGTTTTAGTTTGTTCACCGGGTTATCGTGGCTGCGCTTTATTGATCGTCTGGGCGGGTGGATCGAGACCAGCTATCTGTGGGGCCGCAATGCCTGGCAGACGCGGCAGGATAAGCGCATCGGCGCGCAAGCCGTTAGCGAGCGCATTGCGGTGGTGGAAGTAGAAAAGAAACGCGTGGAAGACCATCAGCCCATTCGTATCGAACTGCCCATTGTGGAAGTGAGGCGCTCCACGCGGGTGGAAAAAGAAAAACAAGTATCGCTGTTTGCCGATATGCAGGACTCAACTTTGCCGCCGCTGCATCTGCTGGATCAGCCGAGCAATGAAGTCGAAGTACTTTCGTCGGACACGCTGGAATACACCTCGCGTTTGATCGAACGCAAGCTGAACGATTTCGGGGTCGAGGTAAAAGTGGTCGCTGCATATCCCGGTCCCGTCATCACGCGTTATGAGATCGAACCTGCGGTGGGCGTGAAGGGAAGTCAGATTACCAATCTGGTGCGTGATTTGGCACGCGCGTTGTCGGTGGTCAGTATTCGTCTGGTCGAGACTATCCCGGGCAAGAGCTATATGGCATTGGAGCTGCCCAATCCTAAGCGGCAGATGGTGCTGCTGTCCGAGATTCTCGGTTCGCAAGTGTACGCCGATATGGGCTCGGTGCTGACCATGGCAATGGGCAAGGATATTGCCGGCAACCCCGTCGTTGCCGATCTCGCCAAAATGCCGCACGTGCTGGTAGCCGGTACCACCGGTTCGGGTAAATCGGTGGGCATCAATGCCATGATCCTGAGTATTTTGTACAAGGCCACGCCGCAGCAAGTGCGCATGCTGTTGATCGATCCCAAGATGCTGGAACTTTCGGTGTATGAGGGCATTCCCCATTTGCTCGCACCGGTCATCACCGACATGCGTCAAGCCGCATCCGGGTTGAACTGGTGCGTGCAAGAGATGGAGAAGCGCTACAAGTTGATGTCTCATTTCGGCGTGCGCAACATTGCCGGTTACAACCAGAAATTTCGCGAGGCGGCCAAGGAAGGCAAACCGCTGACCAACCCGTTCTCGTTGACACCGGACAATCCTGAAGCGCTGGAAGAGATGTATTTAATCGTCGTGTTCATCGACGAGTTGGCCGACATGATGATGGTGGTGGGTAAAAAAGNNGACGAGCTGGCCGACTTGATGATGGTAGTAGGCAAAAAAGTTGAAGAACTTATCGCCCGCTTGGCGCAGAAAGCACGCGCTTCCGGTATTCATTTGGTGCTGGCGACGCAACGTCCGTCGGTGGATGTGATTACCGGACTGATCAAGGCGAACGTGCCGACGCGTGTGGCATTTCAGGTATCGAGCAAAATAGATTCGCGCACAATTCTGGATCAAATGGGGGCGGAAGCTCTGCTCGGACAAGGGGACATGCTCTACCTGCCGCCGGGCACCGGCTACCCGCAACGCGTGCACGGCGCTTTTGTGTCCGATCAGGAAGTGCATCGCGTGATTGAACACCTCAAATCTCATGGCGAAGCGAACTACATCGAAGGCGTGCTGACTTCGATGGAAGAACAGGGCGACGGTGGCGAATTGGATGGCGGCGCGGATGCAGAAGCTGATCCGCTGTACGACCAGGCGGTGGCTGTTGTGCTCAAATCGCGCCGCGCCTCAATCTCATTTGTGCAACGCGACCTGCGCATCGGCTATAACCGCGCCGCACGCTTGATCGAACAAATGGAAAAAGCGGGCATCGTTACGCCGATGCAGACCAATGGCAATCGCGAAGTGTTAGCGCCAGCGAGGCAGGAATAAATTTGCTTGCGGCTAAATATAACGGCTTCCAAATTACTAATGTGTCTGTCGCCAACGGCAGGATTGCGGAAGGCAATGTTGCGGTAAGATATGTAGCGATGTGCTAGAAGCAGACACCGCCGTTGTCAATAAAGAATATAGTCGGCATCTCAGTGAATTCGAAGAAAGGAAACAATATGGCGGTGCCATGTTTTCAAGATTTAATGCTACCGTTTCTGCAAATTTGCCAAGATGGGAAAGAAAGAACCGTTTCAGAAGTCGGTGAGGTTATTTCCAGTCAGCTTCACCTAACAGAAGAAGATCTTCAGGAAACAATGACATCAGGGCAAACAAAGTTTTACAACAGAACCGCTTGGGTTAAGTCCTACTTTGGAAAAGCCTGTTTACTTGATTTTCCATCAAGAGGGAAGTTTAAGATTACACAACGTGGCTTAGAGTTACTAAAAACCAATCCAGCCTCAATCCGAATTAAGACACTCAATCAATATCCAGAATTTGTTAAATTTCACAAAAAGAATAGTGCTAATGCGGAAGAAAGTGAACAAAATATAAATGCCATTATTCCGGATGAGTTAGACCCTTCAACGCCAGAAGAGCAACTAGAAAACGTCTATCAAGATTTAAGAAGTCAACTTGCATCAGCCCTGCTTGAAACCATATTAAAAAATCCCCCCAGTTTTTTTGAACAACTTGTAGTCAATTTGCTAGTTGCAATGGGATATGGCGGATCAAGAAAAGATGCGGGGCAAGCTTTGGGGAAAACTGGTGATGGCGGGATAGACGGAATTATAAAAGAAGACAAATTGGGACTGGATATTATTTATCTACAAGCAAAAAGGTATGGCGTTGATAAGGTTGTCCCATCTCGTGAAGTAAGGGATTTTACGGGAAGTCTTGAAGGTCATGGCGCTCAAAAAGGAGTTTTGATAACGACATCAAGCTTTACAAGGGATGGCATTGAATTTGTAAAACGCCTTCAACAAAAGAAAATTGTATTGATAGATGGTGAAAAACTGGCGCAATTAATGATTGACAATGATATTGGCGTTTCAACCACCACTACTTACACAATAAAGAAAATTGATCTCGATTATTTTGATCTCGACTGAAATATTACAAATGCAAGCCTGCCGGGTGGGCACGATTCTGTGCCCACCCGGTAACGGCATGTCGAGCCAACCGCGTGGCCTAATGATAATACTGTTTTCCCCCGCTTTGTTCAGTATTGTCGAAGATTCAAAAGCAATTGGTGCCAATAGGAATTATTGACCATCAATATCAGTATTGATACTATGCAAGCATGAGCGGAGCCGATAAAATTCTTGAACAAATGAAGCGTGAACCTGCCAATGTTCGTTTTGGCGACTTGCAAAAAGTTTGTGAAATATATTTTGGCAAAGCCCGGCAGCACGGTGGAAGTCATTCAATATTTAAAACACCATGGCAAGGTGATCCGCGTGTAAATATTCAGAATGATAAAGGCAAAGCAAAAGCATATCAGGTAAAGCAAGTGCTATTGGCAATTGAACGACTGGGAGTTAAGCAATGAACATAAATCACTACACATATCGCGTTACATGGTCACAAGAAGATGGAGAGCATGTCGGCTTGTGCGCGGAGTTTCATTCGCTGTCTTGGCTTGCCCCAACGCCAGAAAAGGCGCTGGCAGGAATTCGCCGTGTCGTCAGTGAAGTGGTGGCCGATATGCAGGCCGCAGGTGAGCCTATTCCAGACCCGTTATCTGAAAAGAAGTACAGTGGTCGTTTTATGGTTCGAGTCCCAAGCTTGGTGCATCGTGCATTGGCGACCGAAGCCGCCGAACAACACATCAGCATTAATCGCTTAGTGTCTGCGAAGCTGGCGGCTTAATGACCAAGCTCATCCGTACTGCAACAGTACACCGCGCTGTTGCGTGCCAAATATAAGGCCAAGCGCAATTTCATAAAACTGCTGGATATGTTGTAGCAATAACGTTTAAGTAGGGGCGTATGGCAATACGCCTTTTTTTAACATTTGACCAAGGGCGTATTGGTGAAACAACTAGCCAATCCACTAAGCCAACAAGTTGGCAAGTGGCTGGTTATGCCATACGCCCCTACGAAAAATAATTAAAGGTGTTAAGCTCGTTTTTACGATTAACGGCGGAGAGCGGTGATGTCATATTTTAGATTTGGGGCGTTGAGGCTCATTTCATGTATTTTATTTGTTCTGCCGTTAGCGGCACACGCTGACGCTACCGACAAGCTGAAAGCATTTGTTGCCGCCACGCATTCGGCGCAGGCTAATTTCAGCCAGGAGTTGCTGGATAAGAACGGCAAGCGCATTCAATTCGTAACCGGCAAGATGCAGTTTGAAAGGCCGGGAAAATTTCGCTGGGAATATCAAAAACCGTATGAACAGATCATCGTCGGCGATGGCAAAAAATTCTGGTTGTACGATGTCGATTTAAATCAGGTCACGGTAAAAAAACTGGACGCGGCACTGGGTAACAGTCCGGCTGCGTTGCTTTCCGGCAATAACGAAATTGAGCGCGGCTTTAACCTGCGTGATCTCGGTATGCGCGATGAACTCGACTGGCTACAGGCTGTGCCAAAATCGACCGAAACTTCATTCGCCAAAATCCTGATGGGCTTCAATGCCAAGTCGGAACTGATGGTGATGGAGTTGCATGACTCGTTCGGGCATCGCACCGTATTGCGTTTCACGGAGCTAAAAAATAATCCGTCGCTGTCATCGCAACAGTTTAAATTTGTTCCGCCCGAAGGGGTGGATGTGCTGGGTGAGTAATCTAAATGGCTTGCATACCTAAAACACCAAGCAAATCGCTTTCCCCTGCATTGCAAAAAGTCAAGCCGGGCAGGGATCAATTCGAACAATTTAAGGTAAGGCTGTCTGGTCTTGTTGATCAGATAAACAGCAGTCCGAACGAGAGCGAAGAGCACCACAAAAATCATATTTCAGATTTTCTGAAACACGTTTTTAAATTCCCTGCTTACTTCATCAATACCAATGATCGAATCGATCTGGTTATCCATAACGGCAAATCTGCCACAGATAGTGTTGGCGTAATCATTGAAGTAAAACGCCCATCCAACCATGCGGAAATGCCGACGAAGGACAATATCAATGTCAAGGCGATGCAGGAGTTGGTGCTCTATTATCTGCGTGAGCGCATCACCGCCAACAATCTTGCGGTCAAGACATCCTACGGACGAATAAATACATTTGCAATTTTTACTGAGAAGGCCACTCAGCTGTTAGCTGCTAAAGCAGTTTGCACTTTAATAATTCCAGACTCTATATGTAACATCGACTATTACATGAAGCTTAGAAAGTTTCTGCTAGATGGTTACACATTGCACGAGATTGTCGAGTTGGGTGATGGTGTATTTGATGAGGCTGTTGTTCCCGCCATTATTTTTTCTTTCTCAAATATTTGTGCATCAAATAACATCATTAAAATTGGCCATAAGAGTTCATCAGTTGACAATAACAAATACGAAATTCCCCAGCTTTACTATTACAAAACACCTAAATTTTCGTTCAACCTGCATGTTGATGAGCTATTTGTAAAGGTTCAGTCACTTCTGGAGACAGGGGGAGCATCTTTGTTGAAAGATGTTGCTGACATAAAAATTGGAATCTGTACCGGTGGTAATAGTAAGCATCTATCTAACTCACCAGTTTTCAGTAACTCTAAAAAAGTATTGCAAGGAAGGGATATAAACAGATACGCACTTCAATACAATAATCTTTACGTTAATTACGACAGGGCTGAATTACTTAGGGCTCGGGATGAAGCAATTTTTATTTCTGAAGAAAAGCTGCTAATGAGGCAGACTTCTGACAAGCTTATTCTTACCTACGACGACAAACAACATTACACAATCGATTCTTTATTCATAATTCACTCAGATAAAATAAAACTGAAATACTTATTAGCACTTTTAAACTCAAAGCTGCTTAATAGGCAGTATCAGAAACTGAACCCTGAACAGGGGAGAGTTTTTGCTCAAGTAAAAATTGACTATGTAAATGAATTGCCTATTGTTGTTAACGAAGGTTACATTGATATCATGGTTGGTCTGGTTGATAAAATCTTAGCTCTAAAAAATCAAAATTCAAGAGCCGATACCTCTGTCCTTGAAAATGAAATAGACCAGTTGGTTTACGAATTGTATGACCTAACCCCCGAAGAAATCGCCCTTGTGGAAGGGGATAAGGGGCAGGGATTACCCGTGCCGCCCATCGCTGAGACAGAGGTGGCCGAGTGACAAAGCACTGGATTGCTCAAGCGCTGAATTGGCTCAAGCAAAGTCTTGAGCCGGTTCCTCACGAACTCAACGAGTTGGATTGGAAGGCCAGTTTGACGGCCAACAAAGAGCGGCTGGTTGAGCACCTGATAGCCTTTGCGAACCATCCGAATGGAGGCTTTCTCGTGTTCGGTGTGCAGGATGATGCCACGCTGGCAGGTGTAGAGCAGGGCGAAGTGGCACAAACAGTCAATACGATTGCTAATCTTGGGCGCGATGCCGTGGAGCCTCCTTTGGTCATTGACCATGCAGTGGTGGACTATCAAGGAGTGGCACTGTTGCTCATTTATATTTCCGAGCAAAGTAATAAGCCTGTACATCGGCGCGGCAAATCCATCGAAGAAGCTTGGATACGTTCGGGGGGTACAACCCGTAAAGCATCACGCCAGGATGTTGGCGGTTTAATGCTGAACAGCCAAGCGCCGCGCTGGGAAACCCTTCGTGCATCCAGTCTGTTGCAAGGCGACGAACTGCTAGCCTTGCTTGATCTTCCTGTTATTGCAAATTTGCTTCAGCGACCATTACCTGTTGAGGAGAGCGAGCTTTTGCGATGGCTGGCCGATGAGTGCATGATTACACCAGACGGCAACGGTTACTACATCACTAATTTTGGTGCGATTGCAGCGGCGCGCAATCTTGATCAGTTCGATACGCTTAAGCGTAAACGTATTCGCCTAATTCGTTACCGTGGTATGAACAAGGTCGATACCATAGACGAGATGATGGGGCAGAAGGGCTATGCCGCAGGATTCGAGGGGTTGATTGCTCATCTCAAACGTGTATTGCCACATTCTGAAATTATCCAGCAATCGCTGCGGACGGAAGTCTGCATTTATCCTGAAATCGCTTTGCGCGAACTGGTTGCCAACGCGCTTATTCATCAGGATTTCACCATTACCGGAAGTGGGCCAATGATCGAAGTTTTCGATGATCGTATCGAGTTTACCAACCCCGGCAGCTTGTTACCGGGTAAGCGACCGGATAGGTTGATTGGTACTACGCCGGAGTCGCGTAACGAAGTGCTGGCATCCGCATTCAGGCGTTATCGGATTTGTGAAGAACGTGGCACTGGCTTCCAAAAAGTCGTTGCAAGTATTGAGTTGTTTGGGTTGCCTCCGGTGGTGTTTACCCCGATGGAGAACGCTTTCAGGGTTACGCTCTACGCACCGAAGAAATTTGATGACATGACCCAAGGTGAGCGCATAGAGGCTTGTTATCAGCATGCGGTACTTCAATATTTATCGAGCCAGACAGTGACCAATACCACCGCACGAAAACGTTTCAAGCTTCACGAGAAGCGCCGTACTGTGGTATCTAATTTGCTCACAGAGGCCGCAGAAAAGGGGCGGATCAAGCGCAAAGACCCTGATGGAACATCAACAAAATTTGTTGAGTACGTTCCTTATTGGGCATGAGTGCCGTGCGAGCTTCTTTACTTCATTTGAAAACGGAAAGTTGTAAAATTTCCAATGAAATCATCTTGTTTTTATGTGTTACACAAACGGAATGCCCGCAGCCTGATGTGATAAGTAAGTACGGACACTCTCAACCCTTCATTTTTCAAAATGTCTGATTTGTTTGCCCCCAATCAACCCGCAGCCCCCCTCGCCGAGCGCTTGCGTCCCAAGCATATTGACGAGGTAATCGGTCAGTCGCATCTGTTGGGCGAGGGTAAGCCGTTACGTCTCGCGTTTCAGTCTGGCAAGCTGCACTCGATGATTCTGTGGGGGCCGCCGGGGGTGGGTAAAACCACGCTGGCGCGGTTGATGGCATCCGCGTTCGATGCCGAGTTCGTGCCACTGTCCGCAGTATTGTCGGGCGTGAAAGATATTCGCGAAGCCATTGCGCAAGCTGAGCGCACGCTGCAACAAAGTGGTCGTCACACCATCCTGTTCGTGGACGAAGTTCATCGCTTCAACAAATCGCAGCAGGATGCTTTTTTGCCCTTTGTCGAGCAGGGCTTGGTGACCTTTATCGGCGCGACCACCGAAAATCCATCGTTCGAACTGAACAACGCTTTACTGTCGCGGGCGCAGGTATATGTGTTGCAATCTTTGTCCGAAGTTGAAATGATGCAATTGTTCGAGCGCGCGCGACAAACGGCATTGCAGGGCATCACCTTCGATGCGGCAGCAGTCGAGCGCATTATTGGTTACGCCGATGGTGATGCGCGGCGCTTGCTCAATGTGCTGGAACAGTTGCAGACCGCCGCTGTGGCAGCCAAATTGAAGAACATCGATGTCGCGTTCCTTGATAACACGCTGGCGCAAAAGCTGCGCCGCTTCGACAAGGGCGGTGAAGCCTTTTATGACCAGATTTCTGCGTTGCATAAATCAGTGCGGGGTTCCAATCCAGATGCGGCACTGTACTGGTTTGTGCGCATGCTGGATGGCGGTGCCGACCCGCGTTATCTGGCGCGGCNNTGGCGCGGCGCATCGTGCGCATGGCGTGGGAAGATATCGGTCTTGCTGATCCGCGTGCCATGCAGATGACCAACGATGCCGCCGCCACCTACGAACGCCTCGGTTCGCCCGAGGGTGAATTGGCGCTGGCGCAAGCAGTGATCTATCTCGCTATTGCTGCCAAGTCGAATGCGGGCTACGTCGCGTATAATGCCGCCCGCGCCTTCGTCAGTCAGGACGGTTCGCGCGAAGTGCCGCTGCACTTACGCAATGCACCAACCAAATTGATGAAAGAGTTGGATTACGGCAAAGACTACCGTTACGCGCACAACGAGGCAGACGGTTATGCAGCGGGAGAGAATTATTTCCCCGACGGCATGCCCGCAGTGAGCTTTTACGAACCGACGGATCGAGGGCTGGAAGCAAAGATTTCAGAAAAACTGGCGCATTTGCGAGAGCTAGATGTGAAGGAAAAAAATAAAATGTAGGGTGAGTAACCCGCCGTTTTGTTTGATGGGTATCGTTTCACTTCACCCATCCTACGCAAATATTGGAGATCAAATGTTAGACATACAAACATTACGTAATGACTTGGCTGCGGTGGCGGCACGTTTGGCGACACGCGGTTATGACCTAGAAACCGCAAAGTTCGAGCAACTGGAGGCAGAGCGCAAGACGATTCAGACGCGCACGCAAGAGTTGCAAGCCAAGCGCAATGCCTCTTCCAAGTTGATCGGGCAAGCCAAGGCTAGGGGCGAAGATGTGTCGGCCATCATGGCTGAGGTGGGTGCACTGGGCGATGAGTTGAAGCAGCTTGAGGCGAAGTTGCCGCAAGTGTTGCAAGAGATGGATGCGTTCTTGTCTGTTATTCCCAATACGCCGCACGCGACTGTGCCGGAGGGCAAATCGGAAGCCGATAATCTTGAAGTGCGCAAAGTCGGCGTGCCAACCAAGTTCGAATTTGAAGTAAAAGATCACGTCAGTATCGGCGAGGGTCTGAATGGTTTGGATTTCGAAACAGCGACCAAGATTGCCGGTGCGCGTTTTTCATTGTTAAAAGGTCCGCTGGCAAGGTTGCATCGCGCGCTTGCCCAATTCATGCTGGATACGCACACGGAAAAGCACGGCTACACCGAGACCTATGTGCCTTACTTGGTGAATGCGGAGTCGATGCGCGGCACCGGGCAGTTGCCGAAATTTGAGAGCGATTTATTTAAAATTGCCAATAGTTTGATTCCGCTGACCGGATATATTGCTTCCGGCAAAGAAGAAAGCGTTGCCGATGTCGCTAATCAGGCCGCCAAGGACTTTTACCTGATCCCCACTGCCGAAGTCCCCGTCACCAACATGGTGCGCGATACGATTACGCCGTTGGAAAAACTGCCAATGAAGTTCGTGGCGCACACCCCTTGCTTCCGTAGCGAGGCCGGTTCTTACGGACGCGACACGCGCGGCATGATCCGCCAGCATCAGTTCGACAAGGTGGAGTTGGTGCAGATGGTGCATCCGGAAAAATCTTATGAGGCGCTGGAAGAGTTGCTCGGTCACGCCGAGACTATTTTGAAAATGCTCGGCCTGCCGTACCGTGTGGTGAAGCTGTGTACCGGCGACATGGGTTTCTCTGCCGCGACCACTTACGATATCGAAGTGTGGTTGCCCGCGCAAAATACTTACCGCGAAATCTCATCCTGTTCCAACTTTGAAGCGTTCCAGGCACGCCGCATGCAAGCGCGTTTCCGCAATGCGCAAGGCAAGCCGGAGTTGTTGCATACGCTCAATGGTTCCGGCTTGGCTGTTGGTCGTACACTGGTTGCGGTGTTGGAAAATTACCAGCAGGCAGATGGCAGCGTGCGGGTGCCGGAAGTGCTGCGTCCCTACATGGGCGGACTCACCTCTATCAATGCAAGCTAGGTATTTGGCCAAGTTGCGGGAGGTGTAAGCCGAGGAATGGGGCGGTGGGCAAGTGCAGGATTTCTTCCGGTGCCAAGCGATTGAGCATGTCGTAATACAGGCGCACCGTCTCAACTAAAATCACCGCTTCGCCGCCGCGTGCCTGACCGTGTTTAGCCTGTTCGAAAAAGGCGGGGCGGGAAAGCAAGGGCATCATCTTTCGCACATCCGACCATACATCCGGATTTAAGTTGGACTTTACCGCCAGAACGCGCGCGTCCTCCAAATGCCCCATGCCCTGATTGTAAGCAGCCAGCGCCATCCAGGTTCGCTCCTTATCGTCTATGCGATCCGGCAAGGACTCTTTGAGCAGTTGCAGATACTTTGCTCCCGCAATGATGCTGTCATGCGCATCCAGACGGTCATTGAGGTTCATGCGGTCCGCCGTGTCGTCAGTTAGCATCATCATGCCGCGCACATGGGTGTAGGAAGTGGCGAGAGGATCCCAGTGCGATTCCTGATAAGCCAGCGCGGCGAGCAGTTGCCATTCGATACCGGTTAATGTCGCAGCCTCTTCGAACCAGCGTTTAAAGTGCGGCAATACAGTGCGCGTCTTGCTCACGAAGGCAACCGCATCTACTGATTCCAGGCGTTCGTTGTGGCCGTAATGACGGTCGATCAAAAGAGCCAGGGTGCCGTTCTTTTTAATGGTCTCAAAAAAATCACTGGCCGCATTAAATAGCTCCGAATCGACATCGCTGGCAAAGCCCCAAGCCAGATGGGACTGTGTGTTTAAATCAAATACATCGTCAAGTTGCGGATAAAAGTTGCGTGCGGTGGCAATTTGTTCTTCGTTGGCCACAGTGCAATCAGTCTTGCCCTCGGCCACCTCCTTCAGCAGGTCGGGAACTGACAGTTGATGCCGGACATCCCAGTGCAAGTCGGGTTGATGTTCGGCAAGTGTGCGGAGCGCATTTTCCTGCGAAGATTCGGCTATCACCGCGAGTGAACGCTTGTTCAAATCCTTGAGCCGTTTTGGCGGCTTGTCATTACAGATGACTTGCTCGCTCAATGTTTGATATGAAGTGCCGAAGCGCAGTGCCGATGGCGAGGAATTGCTGCGCAGGCCGGCAGCAGCCATGTGTACTTTATGGGTGGCGAGCGCCTGAGCGATCTGGTCGTAATCCATCGTCACAGGCTTTACTTTCAGGTGTAGCCGCTGCGCGAACAGGGTTGCCAGTTCCAGTTCAAATTTGGCATCGACATCCAATTCCGAGGGGGGGAGTGCCACGAACAACTCCCCTTTGTGCCAGTCGGGAGCCGGTCTCGTCACCATAAAAGTCACCCACAGGCCGATGCCGATGATGATGAAAGTGATGATTTTCCAAGAGAGCACTTTGCGCATGGAAACATTCTGCCCGATTTTTGCCTCCAACTGGTAAAATGCGTACTGTCTTGTGACGAACGAGACTTCGGAGAGGTGGCAGAGTGGTCGAATGTACCTGACTCGAAATCAGGCGTACGGTAACCCCGTACCGAGGGTTCGAATCCCTCCCTCTCCGCCAGCACTACCCTTGCTTAGAAAACAATTGGTTGCCTGCTTGTCTTCACTATGCTGCCGTACCGGTGCGGTATTTATTGCGAGGTTTTTTGGGGATGGGCGATCACAAAAGGATCTGCGTAAATTTGGCTCATGGATGCCCCGGCAAAGAATGCGAGTTTTTTTCCGGTTGAGACCATATCGGGATGTCCGCAAAGAAAGATGCGCCAGCCGGAAAGATCCGGATTTTCCTGGAGAGCAACATCTTGCGCTCTCCCTGCTGCAAAACCATGCGGTACATTTACTCCCGAAATGCACGGGGTATAAATAAAATTCTCGTGTTGCAACGACAGAGATTCTAATTCATTGATCAGGTATATGGACTTGGCTGAGTGGCCGCCGTGATAAAGTTTGATTGTGCCGCGGTGTTCTTGCAACAGGGCATCACGAATGATTCCGTATAAAGGCGACAATCCGCATCCGGTCGCAATGAGCAACAGGTTTTGCTCGGGTTTTTCGGGTAAGTAAAAACAATCTCCGGTGGCATAAGATATCTTTACGCTATCACCAACCTTAAGCTCATGATGAACCCAATTGCTGACTTGTCCATCGGGGAGTTTTCTGATGTGAAACTGGAGATGCTCGTCAATACCGGGCACGCTCGCTAACGAATACGAACGTGAAGTCACATCGTCTTTATATAAATTAATGAACTGACCGGCCTTATACGGCAGCTCCAAATCCGGACTTAACTTGAGGCAGATAGTCTCTGCATTTAGCGGACTGATTTCAACGACAGTGGCCAATAGACTTCCAATGCCGGACATCGGGAGAGTTACTTCCAAGTCACCATCCGGATAGCAGGTGCAAGCAAGAAAATAATTCTGAGCCGCAAGCGTGCTTTGTAAACCCTGTTGTGTAGATGCAGGAACATTACCATTGACAGCTTGCATCATGCAGGTCTGACAAAGTCCTGCGTGGCATGAAGAAGGGATGGTCACACCATGGGCAGTCAGGCAGTCGAGCACTGATTCTTGCTCTTTACACCGGTATGACTGCCCACCATAAGTAATAATGGGCATGATGTGATTGTTGCTTACTTGCCTAAAACGTCGTTGCGGGTGCTTTCAGCGATTGCTGCAGCTTGGGCGATCAACTCTCCGGGAACATTCAGTTCGGTGAGAGTGGCTCCCAGGTTTTCCATTACCGCGTCAAAATGTGAGTCGTTCAGACCTTGTTTAACCAAGTGTGCATGTCCCTTACGCATATCTTCGCCGCTGTAATTATTCGGACCGCCAAACGCCACTGTTAAAAATGCTTTTTGTTTGGAGGCTTGCTTAGCCATGTCAACGCCATCAAAGAAATGTTTGATGCGATCATCTTGCAGAACTTTGCGATAGAAAATATCAACCGCTGCATTCACTGCGCCTTCACCACCAATTTTCTCGTACAAGCTCATATCTAACACTCCTTAAGATTTCGTTAACCAGCGATTTGCTGCAAAAGTGCAGCGGGGACTAAACATGCGTAAGCGATAAATGTATGCATTTCTGCCATTTCGAAGCAAAGGGAACTTTGGTCTGAATTGATAAATATGTATACAGGATGCATCTTATGTGAAGGGTTTGTTTATTGTCAAGCCGGAGCGCTAAGGAAAGTTGAATTGGCCGGCTTAATTAGGCAATCTTCCCCCGTCAGCGTTAAACATTACATAATAAAATCATATGGTAATGATTTTTATTGGTTGATTTATGAGAGATTGCCATTTAAAGATGTATGCCAAATAAATTTTATGTTGACAGCCGAATAGTACGCGATTTATAGTGCGACAAATTGTCGCACCCCTAGCGGGTGAGGAGGTTGGGTTTGACTCCATTTTTTTTGACAAAATTAATGTATTAACCATATATCTTTAAGGGGGCAATCATGAAATGGTCAGTTGCGTTAGCAGTGATATTTGTTTCAGCGATGGGAATGTTGCCAGTATCTGTTTGGGCGGATGCACGTGAATTCAACATGACCATAGATGAGGTGACGATTGAAGTTGCCCCCGGTTTTACCAACAAGGTTTTTGCTTTTAACGGCCAAGTTCCGGGGCCGCTCATTCACGTTAAAGAGGGTGACGATGTCACCGTTCATGTAACCAACAACACGGCGCTGGCGCACACCATGCACTGGCACGGCGTTAACCAGACCGGAACATGGAAGAACGACGGTGTACCCAATGTGACTCAGCCGCAGATTGAACCGGGTGCAACTTTCACCTATAAGTTCAAGGTGGATCGCCCCGGTAGTCTTTGGTATCACTGTCATGTCAACGTGTGGGAACATGTGGCAACGCGCGGCATGTGGGGGCCGTTGATCATTGATCCAAAGAATCCGAGCGATCTGGAAAAGAAGGTCACCAAAGATGTCATCATGATGATGAGCACTTGGGAGTCTCCTTATAAAGATACTTATGGCAAGGGCGGTACTCCACAGGATGTGTCTGACTATTTTTCTGTGAATGGCAGATCATTTCCTACAACTCAGCCGGTCAGAGTGAAGAAGGGTGATTTAGTGCGCTTCCGCATGATTGGAGCCGGGGACGAAGTACATGAAATGCATCTGCATGGGCATGACCAGCTGATCGCTTTCAAGGACGGTTACCCGCTCCCGATGCCGTATTACGACGACACAACGCCGGTTGGTCCTGGAGAGCGTTACGACTCCTTCGTTGAAATGAATAATCCTGGCCGATTTATCTTCCACGACCATGTGGACAAACATATGTCAAACAACGGCGCCATGCTTGGAGGGCCTGTGACGATCATCGAATATGAAGGCATCCCGGCAGACTCATGGTATGCATGGAAAGATATTGTTTATATTCCAGATTTCTTTTACAGCGAATCGATGAAGAAGGGCTACGGCATGTTCCTCAATCCTGCCTTTCAAGGTAAGCCAATTGAACAGGGCAGGAGGCATAGGCAATGATGCACAAGTTCATTCTGGCTAGCGTGCTGGCTTTCTCGGCTACAGCCTTTGCTGCGGAGGGAAGTTTGCAAAAGGAATGCGCTTCCTGCCACAACATTTCGGGGCCGGTTGCACAAACTCTGAAGCAGGCTTTCGCGAAAAAAGGTCCCGACCTTTCTTATGCGGGCAACAAGTACCGTCAGGATTGGATAGTGTCATGGCTGCAAAAACCGACACGCATCCGTCCTGCCGGAATGGTTTACGGCGATCACATCAAGCACGGGGCGAAGAGCGATGAGATTGACCCGTCCACGCTCGCCAATCACAAAGCACTGTCCACGGCTGACGCCACAGCCGTAGCCGCCGAACTCATGCAGCTCAAGCCGCACAGCGACTTGCTCGCCAAAGAAAAAATCGAGCCGGGCACGATCACCAAGCAGGACGGCGAAATGAATTTTGACAAGTTCTGGGGCTGCATGGCCTGCCACTTGATTGAGCCTGAGTACGGTGGTTTATCCGGCCCCGAGTTATATACGGCGGCCAAGCGTTTGCAACCCGAATTCATCGCCAGCTTTATCCGCAACCCGCAGGCGTGGGAACCAAAAACCTGGATGCCCAACAAGGGGGCTTCGGACGGCTTTATTGTGAAAATGGTGCGCTATTTCGATGTGCTGAGCAAGGAGTCCGCAAATGCACAATAAATTATTTTTCAAACTATTGTTCACAACCTTACTGGTTGTATCCATTCAGGCGCAGGCCAAAGAAACGGCCGCCGATAACTACAAAGCCTATTGCGTGCAGTGTCACGGTATGGAGGGCAACGGCAAGGGCGTAAATATTCGCGACATGTCAGTGCAGCCGCGCGACCATACCGATGCCAAGGCAATGTCAGGACGCTCGGATGATCAGTTGTTCAAAGTTATCAAGGAAGGCGGTACCTCCATCAGCAAATCGATTTTGATGCCGAATTGGGATGGAGTGTTGAGTGATGAAGAAATTCGAGACATGGTTGTGCATTTGCGCACTTTATGCAAATGCAAATTCGGGTCTTGATAGCAGTGAGTAGTTGGGGTGTTAAGAGGTTGCAGTTAACTTATATAGAGGGGAAGACACATGAAAGTAAGTAAAATCGTTGTAGCAATGATGGCCACCGCTGCGTTGTTTTCAGCACAAAGCGTGTTCGCCAAGACTGTTTCAGTAACAATGACAGCCATGGAAGTTGACATTCAAACTAATGGCGCATTGGTCGGCGGCGCGAACACCATGGCAGCATGGACGTTCGACGGTTCCGTACCAGGCAAGCCAGTACGTGTGAATGAAGGCGACACAGTGGATTTCACACTGATTAACCCGGCAGAAAACAAAAACTCGCACGCGATGGACTTTCACGCAGCACAAGTGAACGTGTTGGATGAGTTCGCTCCGGTTAAGCCAGGCGAGACAAAGCACTTCAAGTTTGAAGCCAAGGTTCCAGGCGTGTTCATGTACCACTGCGGTGCGAGCCCAATGGTTCAGCATATTGCGAAAGGTATGTATGGCGTAATTCTGGTTGAGCCAAAAGCCAATAAGAACTACCCAAAAGCTGATCGTGAATATGTGCTGATTCAACAGCAATACTTCCCTGATACCGAGAATGTTGGAGCCTTGCTGGAAGGCACAGGCGAGAAGGGTTCTCTGATCAATGGTAAGGTACTGCATTACGATCCAGTGCATGATCCAAAGGGTGACCATGACGTTCTGGAAGCATTGCCAGGCGAGCGCGTACGTATTTACTTCGTAAATGCGAACATCAACCTGCCAGTTGCCTTGCATCCTATCGCCAGCATCTGGGATCGTGTATACATCAACGGCAATCCGAAGAACACTTTGTATGGCATCCAAACATACAACGTGGCAGTTTCCGAAGGTGATACATTTGACCTAGTGACACCAAAAGACAAAGATGTCGCTGGTATCGCTATCGTTGACCATCGCATGGGAGCAGCTTTGCGTGGCGCGATTTCAGTTCTGGTAAGCAAGAAGGGCGCTGATCCTAAAAAGGGTCACGGAGAAATGATTATTCTCAAGTAATACTGTAGTAGATACTTGGGGGAGGCTATGCCTCCCCCTCTTTTTTATACGGGCATCTCTAAAAATTCAATTTTTGTCACTATACTGTCTTGGTGGCATGAGCTGTAGCTTCACCGGTTGTCGCAGCAGAAAGTTGAATTTTTAGAGATACTCACAGGAACCAGTAAACATGACGCGGAAGAAGATTGCGATTAGTGTAGTTTTGATTGCAGTGGCTCTTCTTGCATTTTTTCTAGTCATTCGTCCGGCGGCCTCGCCTTCTCATCAAGCCGAGCATGCCAATGCACTGCCTTCGTTCAACAAATCAGCCAAAGTCTGGGTTTGTCCCATGCACCCGGAAATTTCCCAGGATCACCCCGGCACCTGTCCGATCTGTGGCATGAAACTGGTTGAATCCGGCGCAACAGAAATGCACGAGCATGGTGTTCATATAGATAGCGCAACCTTGCAACGCTTGGGCGTTCGTCTGGCACATGTGAAGCAAGGAGTCGTCGGACAAGAGCTTAAAACTTATGGCAACATAGTGGTCGCCGAAAACGCGACATTTTCCGTGCAATCGAAGTACGAAGGTTGGATCAAAAAATTATATGTGCATGCGGCGGGTGAAAATGTCAAAGCCGGACAAGTGCTGTACGAAATATATTCTCCCGAACTGGTTGCACGTCAACGCAGCTATATAAGCTCAATCGAGCGACGCAAGCAACTATTGCAAACCATCCCGACTACCCCGTCTACCGAAAGCGATTATGTGATGGAATTGGCGATGGATGCCGATCAGGACAGAGTCAAATTGCACCAGGAAGAAGGTGTGAGTGTCGAAAGCATCAAGAAAATTGAAGAGAGAAGGCAGTCCAGCGACATAGTACAGATTGTGGCAGAACGTTCCGGGGTGGTAAGCCAGATCAATGTAAAAGAAGGTTCTTTTATTAGCCCGGCAAACTCGATTCTGGTGTTGGCTGACATTTCGAAAGTATGGGTTGAGGTTGCACTGTATCCCGATCAAGTTGCGCAAGTTAAAGCGGGCGATACTGTGACCATCAAAGATACCACGGGCCAGGAAATACATGCCCGCCTGGGTCTGATAAATCCCGTGGCAACTAACAATAAAATTGTGGCGCGGGCCGAGTTGGATAACATGCACGCCCATCTTCATCCCGGAACCTTTGCCGATGTAACGATTCAGGCGCACCCGCACGAAGCGTTGCTGCTGCCCCGCGCGGCGGTGATATACACGGGGCATGGCAAGATGGTCATGCTGTCACGCGGAGACGGACATTTCTTGCCCGTCCCAATCGAAACCGGAGTGGAGAACGGCGACTGGATTGAGATAGTAGATGGTTTGCAGAAAGATTCCGAAGTCGCAATCAATGGCCAATTTCTGCTGGATTCAGCAGCCTCAATGAGCGCCACGATAGAGCGCATGCGCTCCAATTAATTATGATCCGCCGCGTCATTGACTGGTCGTTCAATAATCGACTCCTCG
Source organism: Gallionellaceae bacterium (assembly GCA_003151655.1). Classification (GTDB taxonomy): domain Bacteria; phylum Pseudomonadota; class Gammaproteobacteria; order Burkholderiales; family Gallionellaceae; genus PALSA-1006. The sequence continues at coordinate 24,543 of PLYB01000244.1, forward strand.
TTGTTGTGCTGGCATTGCTCATCGCCATAGTCGGTGTTCGTGCAACGCTCGAAATGACGCTGGATGCGGTACCAGACCTGTCCGATGCGCAGGTCATTATCAAGACATCCTATCCGGGGCAATCGCCCGAGGTGGTCGAAGATCAGGTCACCTATCCGTTAACTTCAGCCTTGCTCTCGGTGCCTGGTTCTACCGCCGTGCGTGGCTTTTCGATGTATGGCGAATCCTATTTGTATGTTCTGTTCAAAGATGGCACCGATCCTTATTGGGCACGTTCACGCGTGCTGGAATATCTGAATCAGGCGACGGCACATTTGCCCAAAGGTGTTGTGCCTACGCTCGGGCCGGATGCCTCCGGAGTCGGCTGGATATTTGAATATGCGCTGGTTGATCGCGCACACCGTTACGATGCTGACCAACTCAGAGCGATACAGGATTTCTTCCTTAAATTCGAACTGCAAAGTTTGCCGGGCGTATCCGAAGTGGCCAGCGTCGGCGGCATGGCCAAACAGTTTCAGATTGAAATCGATCCGAATAAATTAGCGGCCTACAAACTCACCTTGGAGCAAGTCGCCGAGGCTGTGCGTGCCAGCAATTCTGCCAGCGGTGGCTCGGTGGTGGAATTGGGACGAACCGAATTCATGGTGCGCTCCAAAAATTATCTGAAAAATCTCGACGATATTCGCGGCATCACTTTAGCCGTTGATGCACAAGGCGTGCCCGTGCGTTTACAGGATGTGGCGCACATCGGTATCGGCCCGGAGCCGCGCCGGGGCGTAACCGATCTGGACGGGATGGGCGAGGCCGTTGGCGGCATCGTGGTGATGCGCCAAAACCAGAATGCTTTGGACACGGTGAATGCAGTCAAACAACGCTTGCAGGAAATTCGTGCGGGCTTGCCGGAGGGCGTGGAGTTGGTGGTGACCTATGATCGCTCCGGCTTGATTCTCGGCGTAGTGCATACCCTGCAAACTAAATTACTGGAAGAGTCGCTCGCCGTGGCAATGGTGTGTCTGCTGTTCCTGTTCCATTTGCGTTCTTCGCTGGTGGCCGTGGTGACCTTGCCATTGGGGATATTGATCGCCTTCATCATCATGCAAGCGCAGGGCGTGACCGCGAATGTGATGTCGCTGGGCGGTATCGCCATTGCCATCGGTGCGATGGTGGATGCCGCCATCGTGATGATCGAAAATATGCACAAGCATCTGGAGCGACAGGGGGAGGGCGGTGACCGCTGGCAAGCCGCACGCCAAAGTGCGCTGGAAGTCGGTCCGGCCTTGTTCTTTTCCCTGCTGATAATTACGGTTTCATTCCTGCCGGTGTTCATGTTAACCGGGCAGGAGGGAAAGCTGTTCTCGCCTTTGGCCTATACCAAAACTTACGCAATGGCCGCTTCCGCCGCGCTGGCGATCACTTTGTTGCCGGTGCTGATGGGGTATTTCATCAGGGGAAAAATTTCCACTGAACAGCGCAACCCGCTAAATCGCTGGTTGCAGGCGGGCTATCAGCCGATGCTGGATTTTGCGCTTAAAAACCGTACTTTCAGCTTGGCGCTGGCCGCGATTTTATTACTATCGACACTCTATCCATTAGGCAAGATCGGCAGCGAATTTATGCCGGCATTGTATGAAGGCGATTTGCTGTATATGCCGACCACCTTGCCAGGGGTATCGATAGATGAAGCGGCTAATTTGCTGCAAATTACCGACCGAATTATCAAGTCCATGCCGGAAGTCGAACGTGTCTATGGCAAAGCGGGGCGGGCTGAAACCGCCACCGATCCCGCACCCTTGTCGATGTTTGAAACCACCATTTTGCTAAAACCGATAAATCAGTGGCCGCAGGGCGAGAGCATTGAAGACTTAATTGCCAAGCTGGATCGTGAAGTGCATTTGCCGGGATTGACCAATTCTTGGGGTTACCCGATACGCACTCGTATCGACATGTTGGCGACGGGTATTCGCACGCCGCTGGGCATCAAAATTACCGGCTCCGATCTGGGTGGCATTGCGCAACTGGCGGCTGAAATCGAAACGGTGCTCAAGAAAATTTCCGGCACCCGCAACGTGTTTGCCGAGCGCGTGGTTGGTGGCCATTATCTGGATATTGAGGTCAACCGTAGCCGCGCCGCCCGCTATGGAGTCACCGTAGCTGATGTGCAGAATTTCGTGCAGAGCGCAATCGGCGGCGAAAATATCGGCACGGTGGTGGATGGGCGCGAACGCTTTTCCATCAATGTGCGCTATCCGCGAGAACTCAGAAATTCGCTGGTAAAACTGGCGGCCAGTCGGGTAACTATGCCCGGCGGCGAGCAGATTCCATTGGGTGAATTGGCAGAATTGAGCCTGCACGACGGCCCGGCTGAAATTAAAAGCGAGAACGCCAGACTGGTCGGTTACATCTATCTGAATATCGCAGATCGAGATATGGGCGGCTACGTGCAAGAAGCCAAAGACGCCATCGAAAAGTCGGTCAAGATCAAGCCGGGTTTCGCCATCAAGTGGGCGGGACAATATGCCAATCTGCAACATGCCAAACAGCGCTTGTATTGGCTAATTCCGTTCACCCTGATGTTGGTGCTGGCCTTGTTGTTTATGCATTTCAAAGAGTGGCGCAAGGTGATGTTGGTGCTGTTGTGCCTGCCCTTTTCGCTGATCGGCGGAGTCTGGTTGATCTACCTGCTGGGCTATCAGTTGTCGGTTGCCGTGGCGGTAGGTTTTATTGCGCTGGCCGGTGTGGCAGCAGAATTCGGCATCGTCATGCTACTGTATTTGGATCGCGCTATTGAGTCACTGATCGAGTCTGGCAACAAGATAGACAAAGCCGCATTGTTAAGCGCAGTGATAGCGGGTGCGGCTTTGCGACTCAGACCCAAAATGATGACGGTATCGGTGATCGTCGTCGGACTGTTGCCCGTCATGTTCAGTGACGCAGTCGGGACGGATGTCATGAAACGCATCGCTGCTCCGCTGGTAGGCGGCATGCTCACTGCACCGTTGTTGTCACTGGTAGTGATTCCGCTGATCTATTTGGGATGGCAGGAGAAAAAACTGGCTAGCGCCAGTAACACCAAAAACTAATCCCCTCAATCCCCCTAACCCCCCCACGCCCCCTTGTCAGGGGGGAGCAAATCAGGGGGAAGTTTGGAGGGGTTTAGTGTACGAAGATTCTGATGTGACATGGCGCTAGCGCAAAGCAGAAATTAAATATTTTTAATTAACTAAAAGGAGAGCAAACATGAAACATCTGGTAATTATTTTGGCAGCATTGGCATTATTCCCCGCGAGCAACGCTTTTGCACAGCATGACGGCATGGATATGAGCGGGATGGATATGGGTGGCACGAGTAACAAAACGGCAACCAGTGAGGGCGTGGGTATCGTGGACAGTGTTGATAAGGCTAAAGGAATGGTGACGATCAGCCATGAACCCATTGCGAGTCTGAATTGGCCGGCGATGACGATGGACTTCGCCGTGGAGGATAAGACTTTGTTCAACAAACTGGTGGCCGGTAAAAAAGTTAAGTTTCAGTTCGTCAAACAGGGCGGTCGTTATGTGGTGAAAGCGGTTAAGTAATCCCAATTAGTGCCGATATGAGCAGAGTCAAGTAATTACAAGTAAGGGGAGAAGATGAAAAACAATCAACCAGTGACTAATGTGGAATACGTTCTCACTGAGAAAGATTCCATCGTTTCCAAGACCGACCTCAAGGGGGTCATCACCTATATTAACCCTGACTTCTTGCGCATCAGCGGCTTTGCCGAGCACGAGTTGATCGGTTCATCGCACAATATTGTGCGCCACCCAGATATGCCGGTAGAAGCGTTCGCCGATTTGTGGGTATCGCTGAAGGCGAATCGTCCTTGGACGGGTTTAGTCAAGAACCGTTGCAAGAATGGCGATTTCTACTGGGTGCGAGCCAATGCCACACCGATTTATGAAAATGGAAAGTGTACCGGATATATGTCGGTGCGCAGCAAGCCGTCGCGCGCCGACATTGATGCACATGCGCGGATTTACAGTCTCTTCCGCAGCGGCCAAGCGGGTGGGTTGCAGATCAAGGATGGTAAAGCAGTGAAGCCCGGTTTGCTGAGTAAGCTACATCTGCTTAAAAAAACCAGTATCCGCACCCGCATGTTGATGGCACTGATTTCTATGTCTGTGCTGCTGCTCGTTATTGGTGGCATAGGATTGTCTGGCATGGGCAAGACGCGCGATGGGATAGCTGATGTTTATGAGAATGGCGTCATTCCAATAAATCAGATTCACGAGATACGTGAATTGATGCTTACCAATCGTTTGCGTATCGCCGTTGCCTTGGTGACGCCCACAGCGGAGTCCATTAAGGAAAATACTGAAGAGGTCGAGCAAAACATCGACGCGATCAGCAAAATCTGGAAAGATTACTTGGCGAATCCGCGCATTTCAGCGCAAGACAAAATATTGGTGGACAAGTTTGCCGAGACGAGGAAGCGCTTTGTGCTCGAGGGGCTGAAAGAGGCGATTAAAGCGCTGCGCGCAAATGACATTCCGTTGGCAAATAGGATCGTGGTCGAGAAGGTTCGCACGCTGTATGTGCCGGCAGCTGAAGCCGCTACTAAAATATTGGAAATGCAAGTTTCCGATGCCAGGCAGGAGTATCAGGATGCAGTCACTCGTTTCGAAAGCGCGCGCAATCTGATGATTGCGGCTATCGTGTTGGGTGCGCTGTTCGCCGTTTGGGCGCTCCTGATACTGACTAGAGGATTGCTCAATCCGCTCTACAAGATCATTGAGTTGCTTAAAAATGTGGCGCAAGGAAACTACGACAATGACATTGAAGCGGAACGTCAGGATGAAGTGGGGCATCTCATGGATAACCTTAAGTCGATGCAAATTCGCTTGGGTTTTGATGTTGCCGATGCAGGCAGGATCGCGGATGAGAATCTACGTATCAAAATTGGTCTGGATAATGTCTCCACCAGCGTGATGATTTCAAATCCAGAGCGTGAAATCATATACATGAATAAATCGGTAATTGAATTAATGCGGATCGCCGAAAACGATATTCGCAAGGCACTGCCCAATTTCAGCGCATCCAAATTATTGGGTAGTAGCATTGACGTATTTCACAAGAATCCCGCACATCAGAAATCCATGTTGGAAAATTTGAAAGGCACTCATCGCACCCAAATCGAAGTGGGCGGGCGTACTTTCGCATTGGCCGCCTGTCCGGTGGTAAATGAAAATGGCGTTCGTGTGGGGGCTGCATTGGAATGGAAAGACCGTACCGCAGAGGTTGCAGTAGAAAAAGAAGTGGCCAATATCGTTTCAGCCTCGGTGCAGGGTGATTTTAGCCAGCGTATTAATATGCAGGGTAAGGAAGGTTTCTTCAAGCAGTTGGGCGAAGGTATTAATGAGTTGATGGAAACCTCGGATCGCGGTTTGCAAGAAGTGGTGTGCATGCTGGGTTCCTTGGCCAAAGGCGATTTGACTGACCGCATCACCAATGAATACCACGGCACCTTCGGGCAATTGAAGGACGATGCCAATGCTACGTCTGACAAGCTCAAAGAAATCATCGGGCAAATTAGAGCCTCAACCGATACGATTGGCACCGCCTCTAAAGAAATCGCTTCGGGCAACACTGATCTGTCGCAACGCACTGAAGAGCAGGCTTCCAGTTTGGAGGAAACCGCCGCCAGCATGGAACAGCTTACTGCGACCGTTAAGCAAAATGCGGACAATGCCAAGCAAGCCAACCAACTGGCGCACAATGCCAGTACCGTGGCAGTGAAAGGCGGCGCTGTCGTAAAAGAAGTCGTTGGCACTATGAGTTCCATCAACGACTCTTCACGCAAGATTGTGGATATTATTTCCGTGATTGATGGCATCGCTTTCCAGACCAATATTCTTGCCTTGAATGCGGCCGTGGAGGCCGCTAGGGCAGGCGAACAAGGCCGGGGTTTTGCTGTGGTCGCCGCCGAGGTGCGCAACCTCGCCCAGCGTTCCGCTGCAGCCGCCAAAGAGATCAAGACCCTTATTGGCGATTCCGTGGAGAAAGTTGAGGTGGGTTCCAAGCTGGTAGATGATGCGGGCAGGACAATGGAAGAAATTGTGAATGCCGTAAAACGTGTTACCGACATCATGTCTGAGATCAGCGCCGCATCGGCAGAGCAAAGCAGCGGCATCGAGCAAGTGAACCAAGCCATCACGCAGATGGACGAGGTTACCCAACAGAATGCTGCATTGGTCGAAGAAGCTGCTGCCGCCGCCGAATCACTGGAAGAAGAGGCGCAAACGCTCACTCGTTCAGTTAGCGTGTTCAAGGTGGATAACAACGCAGTACAGACCCGTATCGCAGCACCGCAGACGGTTGCGGTCAGACATGTGCCCGTTCCTGCCAAGAAACCGGTCGCCACAGCCGAACATAAGGCGCTACCCAACAAACCCGCAGCCAAAGAAGGCGAGGAGTGGGAAGAGTTTTAAGCAGGACTTGGAAAGGTCAATCGTAGCAGCCTTGTTTCAGAACAGTCCATTAAGTTGAAATGACGGTATTGCGACCCGATGGATTATTCGGAAGAACTTCATCTAATGCCGAAATGCATATAAACTTAGCTACCTGCTCGGTGATTGCTTAAGTCTTGGACTGACCAATTCTTCAGGTACCGCCCCTACAGTCATTGGAGATATTTAATGAGCAACGCTCAATTTAGATTCGTAATTGCAGTCTTTTTTTCCTGCCTGACGAAAGTAACTTTTGCTGCGGGATTAACCAGTTTCGTGGCTGTCGGATTGGGAAATACCACCGCCGAAGTGAATAGCCCATCAGGGCAAGTGACTGCATCCGGCTCCGGCTATCGCCTTGTTGCGGGGAACCAAGTAAGCCAGCTATTTTCAGTTGAGACAGAATATGTAGACTTTGGTCAATTCGCAAATTCAACTTCTAAAATTGCAGCAAAAGGCTTGGGCATATCCGGTGTGCTAACAATGCCGCTGACGAGTATGTTTTCAATTTACGGGAGAGCGGGATATGCACGAATTGAAACTACTTCAACTCCGTTAGCCGGTTCTGTGGCCACGCCGCTATCGGATACCATGGCCGGTTTGACGCTAGGCTATGGCATTCAAATCGATCTCGCACCTAATGCAAGTCTTCGTTTGTCATGGGATCGATATAAAAGTTCTACACTGGCAGACTCGTTTACAGACAGAGTCGATATGAATAGTTCCGGGTTGTTGATATTCAGGTTTTAGCCTCACGCTAAAAATTACTGTTTGCCTTTTACCAACCTGACTGCATTGGCAGTTTTGCGAGAGTCGCTGTCGAGATTGCCCACATTGAAGTCGACGAAGAAAGCATCCGCTGCCTCAAACGGAGTGCTGGTCCAGTAAACCATTTTTTGCTTGTTCATGTCTGGGAAGGCTACCTCGTCAATCATCGGAGGTTGATTCTGGTCTTTGCGATTGTAATCAATGAGTGATGCCAGCTCATCCGCCGACGGAACTCTCCAGCCCTTCTCACCCAGCAATTGTGCGTCTTCAAAGACAAATGATTTGACTATCCCCACACAGCCAAGCTTTTTGTTTTTCCACTGCTGCCCGATACTGCAACGCTCCCAAGTCCGGCCAGATTTTTTGTCGTAAATAGTGCCGCCTTTAATCACGTAACGTGGATTTGCTTTGGCTCCCTCTGCATGTGACATACCCGCAAAACCCAATAGCATGAAAATGGCGCACAAGACTTTTCCCATTGTCAGACCACGTTTAGTTATTTGCTTACAACACATGCCGGCCCCTTCATTTCGATGTCGATAGTGAAAAATAAAGTCAACGATAATCTCCCCAAGATTATTTTCTATATTAACCCAAGCCGGACTGGCCGGAGCCAAAAAGGTGATTTTTGTCGGTCGGGATAAATCCAAGCCCACAGGTGCGCGGGTTCTCAATCCAACATTACCGAGCCACCTTGTTTCCGCTGATTGCCTTGGTTATCAATTCGCAGTATGGATGGAAACTGTATAAAAAATTCACAAAAATGTGAATTAGTTCATAACGAAGTATGTTTTTTCAACCCTAGAATACAAGCTTAAGTTAACGAGAAGTTGCTTATTGGGCATACATGTAGTTTAGTCAATATTTGGAGTGGAGAATGAATACAAATTTATTATTGCTTCCCGTCGGATTGGCAATTGCAATAGCCATACTAGGTGCTCTTCTTGTATATGTGTTTGACCGTAAAGATGGTTGTTCACGCAATTTTTCTTTAATTTCATCACTGCTTTTTGCGGGTCTTAATCTGGCACCTACAGTCGTCAGTCTCACCATGATTTGATCATGGTAGTGATACAAAACGAAGGCGGCGGATTCTTTCATCTTTTCTGACGAGTCCTGCTTCACATTCCGGCCAAGGTCTTCCCCGCTGCTCCTCGGGATGAATATGACCCAAGAGTTTTTGTGTTGACATGACTCCTTCTGTAGAATCCTAGGCTCAAAAATATTAAAAAGCTAAATCATGATGCCCATTGAGTCACATCTGTCCATCATGCTCGAATTACAGGCGGACATTAACAGCCGGGTCAACCCTGAATGGATTGGCGCGAATTACAATTGGTATCGTGCAATTCAGGTTAAAGGTCTTGAAGCTATAGAGATGCATGATTGGAAGTGGTGGAAGCAGCGGCCTGCCGCAGACATAAATCAGTTGCGCATGGAGTTGGTTGATATTTGGCACTTCACATTATCTACCTTCCTTCAGGATAAATACGGCAATACAGCCTTGGCATCGAAGGAGATGCTGGCTGAATTTAACTTGCAGCAGAAATCTGTTACTTTTGACAACAAACACTTTGAGTTGGCGCAGATGCCCGTGCTGGATAAGCTGGATCTGTTGGTTGGGTTGGCAGCGGCAAAGCGTGTAAATCTTGCACTATTCGATTCACTACTCACGGATTGCGAAATGAGTTGGACTGATCTGTTCAAGCAGTACATCGGCAAAAACGTTCTTAATTTCTTTCGACAAGATCATGGCTACAAAGAAGGCACTTATGTTGACACATGGGATTACCGCAAAGATAACGAGAACTTGATTGAGTTACTAGAGCAAATCGACTTGGAGTCGAGCAACATTCGCGATGAACTTTATGAATCGCTCGAAGCAAAATACGCGCTGGCGGCAATGTTTGAGGGCGTTATAGTGTAACCCTCCGGGCAATCAGATAAAATCTACCGCTCTAATGAGAACAGCGAATCTACCCTTCATTGTTGCGCAAACAATTGTTCCAGTAGTGCGTCTATTTTTCCGAGCTTGGGGTTGCCCGGCTCTTCTATCTTCAATCGATCCCGGTACTGAACACATTTGTTCAGTTTCTCTGGTCGGATGCCATTTTTCGACAAATCCAGCGCGATCACCAGTGCCGCATTTGCCACGATTCTCAAGTCGTCAGACAGACGATCCGCCGCGATAATGAGCATGTCTGCGGCCTCATCAAGATGGCCTGCGTCAGCCTTGCGAACGCCCATATCGTTCATTTCAATCGCGTCTTTGGTGATCGCCTCTTCAATCGTAGAATGGGCTTGCTCCGCGCTCTTGCCGGTCGCGACCAATACATCTTTTAATTTGTTTCTGACTGCCTCATTGCCTTTGTGTGTGCGTAATACGTTCTGCATTATGTTCATCGCATCCGCGTCCTTGCCGGAAGCCAAACACGCATCGGCAATCGCAATCGCAGTGCTTGCCTGAAGCTTATTTACATCACCAAACGACATCGCCTTGGCTAGGGCCACGGCCGCTTTTTCGGCATTCCCGGCGGCGGTATGCACCATGCTTTCGGTGGCAGACAAAATGATTGCACTGTCATCGTCCTGAAAGCTTTCTCGAGCGCCTTCCACTACTTTCAGCGCCTCGGAATTCTTTCCTTGTTTACTCAGCGCATTGGACAACATGACGTAATCAGTTGCTTGGCGAACTGGTGAATAGCGGTGCTTTCTCAGTGCCTGGCGCATCACCGTCTCGGCCACTTCCGGTCGGTCTGCGCTAACCGCCAAATGACTCAGCTCACGAATCCGACTCATGGTACCCGGAGAAACCGTACGCGCCTTTTGCAACATAATCACGGCTTCTTTGTGATCTCCTGCGGCCGCCAATATCTTGGCCATTAAATCGTAAGCCCCCATGAACTGGGGCGTTTCTCTCATGATTTCCTGAGTCAGCCTTTTGGCCTCCACAGTTCTGCCAAGTTGCAATGAAGCTCTTGCATACCCCAGCTTGGCCCAGCCGATTGGTCGAAGCGCAAGAATTTCTTTGTATAAGTTGGCAGCCTCTTGCACACGATTCAGTTTCATCAGTGCGGCACACTTAATCTTGCACAGCTCCAAAAAGTATCTATCTTTAGCGACTAGTTTCTTATCGCATTCGGTAATTACCTGCATCCAGTTCTTGGCATCGGTCTCTGCATCGATTACAGAAAACCATTCCTGCTTTTCGACCAGTCTTTCCAGTCGGGCACTAAACTGGGCTGCGGTAAATGGCTTGAGAATATAATCATCGGGAGAACACTCGGCTGCTGAGATCACTCGCTCGTAAGTCTGCTCGGCGGTAATCATAATGAAGGCTGTATTGCGGGTAATCAGATCTTTGGTTCGCAGATACTCAAGGAATTGCTGTCCGTCGGTACCATCACCCAAGGCATAATCACACAGGATTAAATCGTAGCGATTGTTTTCCAACAACTCCAAGGCTTCCTGGATATTGCTAACCAGATGCAGCCGGGCAAATCCAACCGAAGCCAAAGAAATACGCAACTGCGAGCGCATCGTATCCAAGTCATCAATGACTAACACCCACTTTGAAGCGATACCACCGATAGCCATGACTTATCCCATCAATAATTTATAGAGCATCTATAGCTACTAGTGTAATCCATTGCATGAGCGTAGGGCCGAAGATTTCAAGCGAATCTACTTGAGTATAAAAAATAGGGCGGTTATGGCTCGAATTTTGCGGCAGGTGAAATACCTGAGTGGTTGCGTAACAATTAATTATTCGAATTGAAAATTACCCGGGCTTGTGCTGCGGTTGCTTCAGATTCTGCAAATGCTGCGCCTTGGCTTGCTTATAGTTTTCCGCGTATTGGGCTTTAGCTTTAGTGAGAAGATCCAAGTGCTGTGCTTTCGCCTTATTTAGAAGCTCCAAATTCTGCTGCTTTAATTGGTCAGTTGGCATATTTTTCACCTAGGGATAAAATTATGGGGTAATAAACATTGCACAGCGTTTGATACTAACGCTGGGCATTCTGGTTAAATCCTAGGTCTATCCTGCTTCGTATTTTCTGCAAAAATGGACATGCCCAAATAAGAGGAGAAGCGTTGCTATAAGAGCAATTCACTATACTGATTTAGCTGCCTGCTCGCCTCATCCAAATGAGGTATTTTTAATAAAAATATTTTCGAGAAAACTTATTTTGACATTGCTCATCGCAACATTGTGAGCGCTCACTAAAGCTTGGTAGGTAGGTCGCGCTATATTTGATAATTAAATGAAGCGCCCTGACGCTGATGAAACAATTGATGAGGCGACTAGGCACGTCGCTAAGCCCCAAAGTGCAGGGCATGCGGCTGGTTATAGCCATCTGACTAAGTTGCAAAAAATCAGCAAGTAATTAGTTATGCCTAGGCAATTTAAATTGCCATATGGTTCAAGGGAATCGTACTGCTCAATAGCAAGGAAACTAATTCTGCTTGGCGATTTGTGCCAGTCTTGGAAAAAATTGATCTCAAGTGGGTTTTGGCAGTATTAATTGAAACGGATAGTTGTTTCGCTGCCGCATCAAGACTTTTGCCTTCAGTTAAAATTGAGGCCAGTTTTACTTCTGCTGGAGTAAGTTTATATTGTGTAACGAGTTTTTTCCACGGTATTTGAAGCTCCCTGGGGCGAGAGATAAATATTGCCGCACTGGCCATTCGTGTGGATATCAGCGATGAAGACTGTGGGCTTAATGGCATTACTCGAAACTCAAGCATGGGTTTTCCACTTTCCTCATTAGTCTGCAAATTTCCGCCGCCCTGCAAGCACCCCTCCAAAGAACTTTGAATGGCAGATGAAATTAATTGACGGAGCCGTGTTGTGTTTAGAGAGTCTGAAAGCTTTGGTTCATTCGACTCAAGATCAATCAAACCAAGCCCGACAAGTTTTTCCGCTTCCCGGTTAAGATAAATTGCTTTCATGGCATCATTTAAAAAAATGACTCCGAAACTGAGATGCTCAAGCGACGTGAAAGCTTGCATCATGGCTTTCTCTGCGAGCTCGCGTTCGGTGATGACTGACTGATAGGAGACCCAAAGAGGGCCGGAATCTCTATCTTCGAAGCGAAAAATACGAGCAGATGACCAAAATGTGGAACCGTCCTTCCTCCGATTCAGGATTTCCCCATACCACTTTCCATCGATTTGGAGAGCACTATTGATGATGTCTGCGGTATCTTTTGCTGAAATATTGGTGGGCGCATTAACTACCGAGATATGTTGCCCCATCAACTCACCAGAACAGTATCCCAGCATTTCAGAAAAGAAATGATTGGCATAAATTATCTTTTCGCTTACAGGATCAACTATTGCGACTCCCTGAGGAGCATGGTCAGTTATTTGTTGTAGGGGGACGTACATATGACGATCATTTATCTTATTATAACTGCTTGGTAAATTACCTGTATTTGAACCAAAGAGTAACACATGGTTTAGTTTTTGGGGAGGCTAAAAAATATCTAGATATATGTTCAGAAACCTAAATCTTTTGAATTGATGGACTCAGAAGTCCGCGCTCCACTTATTAATTTCAGCCCCAAGCAAATACCTCCGAACATAATGAACGGGGGCAAGTTTTTTAACTAAATGGGGAAGTTAAGACATTACGTTCAGGGATGAGATTCTATGTTTCCCATGCGAATCATGGATGCACTGGAAAAACCGCTCACGTAAAAGTAGAGGGTAGTGGAAAAACAAAAAGCTCACATCTCTGTAAACTTTTGTTTTATTGGTGGCTCTCGCGGACTTGAACCGCGGACCAAAGGATTATGAGTGCTTTTAATGCAGCAGCATTGCAGCACTTTAGGTAACTATACAACAGCTTGCAGCACGTTACAGCACATTAGAAACTCTTTATAGCACTACGCGGTTGACAGTTCGTTGACACTGCCAATCAAAGTCTAAGCTACATGCTGTGAGCATTAGGTAAAAATTCATCATCCATAATGAGCTCCATGCTCCAAGGGCAGTTTTCAGGAAAGGTATCAATATCAATTCCAGTTTCTGTTTCGGCCCGTAATTTTGCTTTCCCCCAGACAATTTCAATCCATTGGTCATCAGCAAACTTTGCGCGAAGGCTTGGCGCTTCTTTCAGTGAGTATAGAACATCTTTCCGTTGAGTTTTGATCGTAAGCTGCCAACTCTTACATTGTCTGGTGGGTTGATATTGCCACTTCAACAAATGCGCCAATAACACCGCCATACGGCTAGCCAGCTCGCGTTGTTCGCTTTTGCCCACGTCCTCAATCTCCTCTGCAATATGTTCAATGTCCAAGGCCGTAAGTTGGCCTGAACGTAATAATTGAGCTTGCTCATGCGCCCAAGCAACCACATCTCTTTCATAGGTCGTGCCCATTACAAACTCCTTTCAGATTCAAATTACTAGACAATTCCAATCATCGCTGTCCGCTATCATATATCAAAGAGCATTAGGATCGTCAAGGGCAAGCCTCTTCCAATATGAAATGAG
>PLYB01000320.1 GCA_003151655.1 Gallionellaceae bacterium
GGGTTGTTGCGACATGGCGAAGTCGGAAGCCACGATAGAGTGAACCGACACCGCCAGCGGAATCAGGAAACAAGCCACGGTCAGATAAGTCACGCGGAAATTACGCCATTGCCGGTCAGTACCTTCCCAACCTAAAGACAGGACGGTGTACAACTTCTTGCGCCAACCGGCATGCAGGTGATCCCGGCAGATCGCCAAGTCAGGAATCATACCCACGAACAGGAAGATCACCGAAGAACTAAGATAGGTAAAAATCGCCATCGCGTCCCACAATAGTGGCGACTGGAAGTTTGGCCAAACCCAACGCTCGCTCGGGTAAGGTAGCGCATAGTAGAACTGCCACAAACGTCCCAAGTGCACCATCACGAACAAGCCCGCCGTCATCAGCGAGAAAGTCGTCATCGCCTCGGCGAAGCGATAAATCGGCTTACGCCAGTCTGCGTGCATCAGGTGCAAAATCGCCGACAGCAGCGTACCGGAGTGACTCATACCGATCCAGAAGATGAAGGTGGCAATGTACAAACCCCATACATGCGGATTGTTCAAATTTGCCACACCCATACCGATTTGATACTGGTAAACCTCACAGCCCAAACCAACCCCGAACATCAGCAGAGCGATAACGATAATCACCCAAAACATCGGCCTTGGTGTTTCCAAACTCTTGAGCACGTCACCGTTGATCTTTGCCCAAGCTATGTCCTCGCGGATATCTTTTTCCATTGTCCCTTATCCTTTTACTTGTGCCTTAGATGGCGCTTTCACGAACTCGCTCGAGATACATCACCGACGGATACGCACGCAGCTCTTCAAAAATGCGGTAACCGCGCAAATCTGAACCACCTTCCTGCTCATCCTTCGCCTGCGCATCTTTTGCCGCCAACTCTACCTGCTGATGCGCCCACTGCTTCGCTACTTTTGATTCCGGCTCAACCAAATTTCCAAAGCTTATTGCACTGGTCGGGCACGCTTGCTGACAGGCAGTTTGAACTTCACCATCATGCACCAATCTACCTTCGGTACGCGCGTTGTTCTTCGCCCTCTCCAGACGTTGCACGCAGAATGTACATTTCTCCATCACCCCTTTACCGCGCACGGTTACGTCAGGATTGAGTTGCTGAGTCATCTCGTCCGGCCATACATTATTGGTAGTCGGATAATCGTACCAGTTGAAATAACGCACCTTGAACGGGCAGTTAGCCGAGCAGTACCGTGAACCGATGCAGCGGTTATAAACCTGCGAATTCAAACCGTCCGCCGTGTGGTTGGTCGCACCCACCGGGCACACTGTCTCGCAAGGTGCCGCTTCACAATGCTGGCACATCATCGGAATAAACTGAGCACCCTGATCGGGGAATTCGCGCCCATCTTCATCCCAATAGCGCTCGATACGCATCCAATGCATTTCTTGTCCTGCATTGTATTTTTCCTTACCCACGACGGCCAAGTTGTTTTCGGCATAACAAGCCACAGAGCACGCATTACAACCTGAACAGGCATCCAAGTCGATACTCATCGCCCACTTGTATTCTGTATACGGTGCATCATCCACCGGATGCATATGGCGGAATTTTGACCAATTTTCTAACATATTGGAAACGGACACTTTTTACACCTCCCCCGAAAGTTCAACTTCATCAGTCGATGCGCGCACGGCGATCTTATTACCAGCCTGACTTCCACCTATGAAGCCTTCATCTTTAACCACAATCACACGCTTGCCAGTTTTACTGATCTTTACGCGGGTTTCGTTAAACGCCAGCTCGCCCGTCTCTTTATCGACCACCTGGTCGAGAATGCCAAACGCATTGACTCCGACATCTTTAGCCCAGCGACCCATTGCAACGTGACCGTTGCCCAGCGGCATAGAAACCGCATCAGGATGAATGCCGGGGAATAAATAAGCCTGCGCCTTGATTGAACCGCTGCGCGAAGTCACTTCGATGATGTCGCCTTCGACGATGCCCAGCTTGGCCGCCGTCTTGGGATGCAACTCAACCCAGGAATCCCATACGATGGTAGTCATCGGATCAGGCGATTCCTGTAGCCAAGGCAGATTGGCGTGACGACCGTCACGCAGATTCGCCGTCACCGCCGGAATCAAATGCAGCGGATAGGCCGCGTCCTCTTCTGCAGGCGCGGGCAGAACGATTCCTGCGGCAGAAGATTTAGCGGACAGACTTCCCTTTGAGCCGTTGAAATAAACCAGTCCCTTGCTCAGCGCTCCGGTCCAGAATGTATCGTCATCCTCTCCGGCACTACCAAGCGCCGACTTGTTCTTCACTACCGCATTACGCAAATACGAATAGAAATCCTCGTAATCTTTGTACTCGTTGGCACGACGCTGTTTGAGCAAAGCCAACAGAATGTCGCCCACTCCACGGGTATTGGCATGCAATTTCTCCATCAGCGGCTGCTGGATACTCAACTGAGCTGACTCACCTTGATACTCAGGTACCGAAGTACCCCAATCTTCCAGCGCGGAATCCAGTGGCAACACCAAATCTGCTTCTTGTGTGGTTTCGTCCAGATAATGCGCAAACACCACTTTGAATCCCACCTTGCTCAAATTTTCTTTGAACTTGAGAGCCGTTGGTGTCGTGAACACCGGATTCGCGCCATAACTGAACAACACTTTAACTTTTCCGTTTGCCATGCTGTCGTTCAATGCTTGCACTGACGAACGGTTGCCCGTGGTCACCGCTACTTGCGGGAACGGCACATTGGTCGGAGCCTCAATCGTTTTGCCGATGTTGCCCAACACACTATTCAGCAAGTTGATGGCCGCCGCATTCTGCGAACCATGCACATAGCCCTCTGCCGCGCTACCTGCAATGACCAAACTCGGGCTACGCTCTTTCAGCAGAGCGGCCAGCTTTTCAATCTGCTCAGCCGACACACCGGTATCTTTAGTGACACGCGCGGCATCATAAGCCTTGCTTACTGCGGCAACATCCGCAGGCAACGACAAGCCAGCTGCGCCCAGCGCATGAATAATACCCAGCGCCAAGATACCTTCCGTTCCCGGGCGAATCGCAATCCAGCGGTCTGCATTGGCTCCGGTCAGCGTCATCTTGGATTCAATCTGCACCAGCACGCCGCGACCAGTGTCACCCGCCTTGCGGAATTTGCCGTATTGCTGCGAGAAATTCACCGGTGAAACCCATGCGCCCAAAAAGTCCGCGCCGAAAGAAACCACCACTTTGGCTTTATCCAAACGCAAACGCGGCATTTCCACGCCGTAGGCTTTTTTATTCGCGGCACGAACCACCGACGGTGCAACTGCTTCGTACGCGTAGTGGTTTTTTGTTCCCAAAGCTTCCAGATAATTCTGCAGCAACACTTTCACATGACCGCTCACACTACC
Organism: Gallionellaceae bacterium; assembly: GCA_003151655.1. Taxonomy (GTDB): domain Bacteria; phylum Pseudomonadota; class Gammaproteobacteria; order Burkholderiales; family Gallionellaceae; genus PALSA-1006. The sequence goes on from PLYB01000320.1 coordinate 3,368, forward strand.
GGTCAGGAAGGCAATCTCGTCACCCTTCACGCCGCTGAGCTTGTCATTGATCATGCCCAGCGCCTTGTCCCAGGCAAGCACTTCGCCTCCGCGCAGCATAGGCTCACGCACGCGATCAGGGTTGTAATGCGCCTGCACACCGGCTTGCCCGAGGCCGCACATCTTGCCGTAATTGATGGTCGAACTGGTATTGCCTTCCAACTTCAGCACACGCCCTTCGCGCAAACGCCCGGTAATATTACAACCTGCATCGCATTGCGCGCAGGTGGAATTAAAGTACACCGAGATACCGGGAATTGCATACTCAGGAGGCTCTACGTAGGAGACAACCGTCTCAACTCCGTCCTGCACCGAGGTAAAGCCGCAGCCACTCAATGTGACTGCCGCGCCCCCCCATCCCAACACCTTCAGAAAATCTCGTCGATCAAAACTGTTTTCAATCATCACTGAACCCTCTTTGAAATCTTGATATGTAAACTCGCGATATTCACGGGCCGATTATTTGTGGCACTGCCAGCAATCATTCGGGCCATGTGTCGTCGTCTTGGTAGCTGCCGCATCCACCGGATGATCTTTCTCGTGGCAACTTACGCACCATCCCATGGACAGCGCTTTCTGACGACGCGCGACCGTCATAGTCTTTATATCGCCGTGGCAATAACCGCACGCCTCTTGCACCGGCTTACCCTGTGTGAAGATAAAACGCTGAATATGGCGTTCGTGATTGAAGCGCACGAAATCAGGCAAGTCATGCACCTTCTTCCATGGGATAGCCTTCTTGGCATCCCAGTATTCAAACAACTTCTGAATACGCGGTGTATCTCTTACCGAGGGAAGATTTTGGTGACAGCCGATACATTTCCGCAACGGCGGAATACCCGACACCATGCTGCGTCGCGCGTAGGTATGGCAATACATACAGTTGATTTCCATACCACCCTTGGCCGGAACTGACGGATCAGCCGCATCGGCTGGATCGCGGTTACCTGCATGGCGATTATGCGGAAACTCGATGGGCTGTTCGACAACCGGCCCCAAATCATCCGCAGTGGTAATAGATGGCGGCGCATCAGCAGCATGACTCGCTGCATTGGCAAATAGCCCGACAAGCAAAATAAACAAGCTTAAGAAACGGTGCATCGTATGTGGCTCCCCCAACAAAACAATTTAGACTGCCGACAAGACTGCTGCCGGCATTGCATTACTACGGGTGAAACGGATTATTCAAAAAAAGCGGTGAAATCGTTATTATTATTTTTAATTTTTTGTTTTTATCTTGCAGTTTTCCAGCCCAGAAATCGACCTGAGCAACAGCGCGGGTCGAATAATGTCTATGTTAAAAAATAATGTCAACACCACTTCGTCAACGAGTTTGTTTTCTTGCGGCAAAATACCTTTGCGTCAATGTTTTACAGCATTCGCTAATATGCATATCTAAAAACCCGCTATTTTAGAAGGGTTAATAAAATCGTATGGTTAGCTCACTACACAACCCTGCGTAGCGCCAACTTGATACACTGCGAACTACGACCTATAACCAACGATACAGAATGAACGAAGAACAGATCGCACTCGACTTTTTCACACGTGAAGAAAATCTCCCGCTGGCCCTGATCGCTGCCGAACATTTGGACGGCCTCCGGACTCAATACAACAACCGCTTCTGGGAGGTATTGAATAAACAGATTGATGATCTACTCACGCAACAAGCGCTGCCGTGGCGTTGCGAACTCACCGAAGACCGCAACAGTGAAGACACCTTGGTTGGAATGCATCTGGAACCCCAATCCGAACAACGCGTTTTCTTGCGCCCGTTCATGGAACAGCAACTGATGGGGAACAATTACCGCATCTATTACGGCCTGATGTGGAATGCCGCGCCCGAACCCGCGCAAAAAAATCTGCCCGCCGTGGAATTGCTACGCACACGCATGAGCGAAGTGGGTTTCAAACACAACGACAGCTTCCTCGCGTGGCAATGGTCGCCATGGTATCCGCGCCGCAAAGATTTTTTGCTGCGCTTCGCTAGCAAACCAGACGAGCTACTGAAAGAAGCGATGCAGCCTTGGCTAGGGCTGCTGCAAGAATATGGTGAACAACTACTTTTGGCTAATATCGCGCTCAACGAAGCTCCACGCAGCGCGACTATTTCATTGGATCAGTTGCATAGCAAGGTAAAACGTTAAACCTGTTTGGATGCAGCGCACCGTGTGTTTCAATCTCTTTGGGTCAATTCCCCGCCCCTTGGGGCGTAGTGTTTTTCGTAGGTCGGGATTTACCTCGAAGAGGTTCTTGTACCCTTTAGGGTGACCCGACGGGGTTAGCGAATCGAAGAAAAAACGTCGGGTTGAAACCCGACCTACAAAAATCTAACTACCCAATACCCCGCTGCTTGCGGCGAGGTGCTTTATTCCTCGCCTGTCCGATGCGGTCATATTGGTCTTTGCTGTTTCAATCCTCGCCCGCGCCG
>PLYB01000116.1 GCA_003151655.1 Gallionellaceae bacterium
TTACGGCCTGCACACTCGCGCTGTCACCATATTTCGTGACACGCTTTACCCGAAGGCTTCAACCATTTCGTTACCTCCATAGTTGCTCCGGTTGCTTCCGGCTGGAGCATTTTGCCGGGTGGGACTTGCACCCACTGGAAAAGCGCCGCCTTTGCACGGCGCACACCCTGTAGCAGCCATTGGCGACTGACGCAATTTGGCCGACAACGCCAGTTCGTATATGACTGATTCTACCGACCGCTAAGTCACCGACTGCGGTCATATCGTACAGCGATATTTACGAAAGGCGACAGATAATCCAACCTGAAGCTTGTCGCCGAGTTGAACTGTCACCTCAATTCAAAATATTTCTTTATGAGCAGAAATGTTGAATATCTCCACCTCAGCTACATAATTTCCTGCGAGGAAAGTAACGAATAATTTGATTGCTCATGCGTATCAATAATGGTACATTTGACCAATGAATACTCCCTCGCTCGAAGTCAGATTCTTTAAAACCGATGGCGGAACCGAGCCTGTGCGTGATTGGTTGCGAGCGTTATCGGCTATTGATCGAAAAACGATTGGTGAAGACATTAAGACGGTACAGTTTGGTTGGCCTCTGGGTATGCCGCTTGTACATAAAATGGAAAAAGATCTCTGGGAAGTTCGTGTTCATTTGGACGGTCGTATTGCAAGAGTGCTGTTTACAGTATCAAGTGGAAAGATCGTTTTGTTGCACGGTTTTATCAAGAAGTCTCAAGCAACACCGCAACCCGATTTGAAATTGGCAAAAGACAGAATGAGGAGTGAATGATGAAAGCAAAAAATATAGGTAGCAGTTTTGATGACTTTCTAGCAGAGGAGGCTATGCTAGACGAAGCGACGGCAGTGGCTGTAAAGCGCGTGATCGCGTGGCAAATTGACCAAGAAATGAAGGTACAGAAACTAACCAAGACATCTATGGCTAAGAAGATGCATACCAGCCGCGCAGCGCTTAACCGATTACTTGATACTACAGATACCAGCCTTACTCTCACCACTCTTTCAAGTGCAGCCTCTGTACTTGGGAAAAAACTACGCATTGAATTATTGCCGGTTTAGTTGGCTAAAAAAGAAAATATATTTTCTCACTGATGCGCGAACCTGATGCAATTGTAGTTCTGAAAGCTGAGAATGACCGGCTTATCGCTCTGCTAGATGCGCACAGAATTGAATGGCGTTTGCCACCAAAACCAGCGTCATTGCCTACTTCGGCTTCAGAGCCTTCCAAATTCAGCACGGATAAAAAAATAGCAATCTTTCGGCGTTTGTTTCGAGGGCGCACCGATGTTTACCCGATTCGCTGGGAGAGCAAGACTACCGGAAAATCAGGCTACACCCCCGACTGTGCGAATGAATGGATCCATGGCGTATGCAATAAGCCACGCATCAAATGTTCAGATTGCAGTCATCGTGTGCTGAGTCCGCTTTCCGATACGATAATCTACGAACATCTTGCGGGCAAACAAACCATCGGCGTTTATCCGCTGCTGGCTGATGACACGTGCCACTTTCTGGCCGCAGACTTCGACGAAGCCGAATGGAAAGAAGATGCGCTGGCATTTGTTCAATCGTGTCACGAATTGGGCGTTCCGGTCGCTCTTGAGATTTCTCGTTCTGGCAATGGCGCGCACGCTTGGGTTTTCTTCTCCGGCAGCGTATCCGCCCGCGATGCGCGACGATTGGGAGCAGCCATCATAAGCCACACCTGCGCTCGCACTCGGCAACTTAAGCTTGAATCTTATGATAGGCTTTTTCCCAATCAGGATACGATGCCCAAGGGTGGATTTGGCAACTTAATCGCCTTGCCCTTGCAGAAGAAGCCCCGCGAGCACGGATGTAGTGTGTTCGCAGACGCTGCCTTGCATCCATATCCAGACCAGTGGGCATTCCTTGCCTCCATGCAACAGATGCCGGCACACGACATAGAACCAACAATTCTGCGTGCCACCGGTGGCGCACACCCACTGGACGTAACTTTCATTGATGAGGAAGACCTCAAGGAACCGTGGAAACGAACTACAGCAGTATCCAAAAAACTGACTGGCGCAATGCCAACATCTCTCACGGTGACGCTGGGCAATCTCATCTACTTTGAGAAAGAGCAACTGCCACAAGCACTGGCCAATCGTCTGATTCGCCTTGCCGCCTTTCAGAATCCAGAATTTTACAAAGCACAAGCAATGCGAATGTCTGTCTGGGACACTCCCCGCGTGATTGGCTGCGCAGTGAACTATCCGCAACACATCGCATTGCCACGCGGGTGCTTAGACGCTGCGCAAGAATTGCTACATGATAATGGTATTCGCTGTGATCTGCACGACGAGAGATATGAGGGCGAGTCTATTGATGTCGCTTTTGCCGGAACGCTTCGCATTGATCAAGAAGCTGCTGTTGCCGCAATGCTGCATCACGACACTGGCGTACTTTGTGCACCAACCGCTTTCGGTAAAACAGTGACTGCTGCGGCGATGATCGCCGAGCGCGGCGTTAACACACTCGTGCTGGTGCATCGCACTGAATTGCTCAAGCAATGGCAGGAACGCTTGCAGTCGTTCCTCGGCGTCGGTAAAGGCGTGGTGGGAACCATCGGCGGGGGGAAAGCAAAACCAACGGGCAAGATCGATATTGCTGTGATGCAATCTGTGTCGCGTCAGGGCGAGGTCAAGCCGTTGGTAGAGAATTATGGTCACGTCATCATTGATGAATGCCACCATGTCGGTGCGGTGTCGTTCGATGCGATCTTGAAGCGGGTCAAAGCGAAATACGTGCTCGGGCTGACAGCGACCCCGATACGCCGCGATGGGCAACAGCCAATCATCTTCATGCAGTGCGGGCCGATTCGCCACAAAGCTTCCAATTCGGCGAGTGCACCGCACGATTTGGAAGTTATTCCTCAGATGCTACACAAACGAATTGACTTGCCGCAGGAGGTTGGCATTCAAGAAGTGTTCCAGCACATTGCTGTGGATATAAATCGCACAGCGGCGATTGCCGCTCAAATCGAAAACTCGTTTAGCCAAGGCAGGAAGGTACTCGTGCTAACCGAGCGCACCGAACATCTTGACGCAATCAAAGCTGCGCTGATCGAAAAAATACCTTCGCTGTTTGTGCTGCACGGTCGGATGTCGAAGAAGCTGCGCACAACTTTAATCACGGAACTCAATGCGCTACCGCCTGATGAACCGCGCGTTTTGCTTGCCACAGGAAAATTGGTTGGTGAAGGATTTGACCATCCGCCGCTTGATACACTGGTGCTGGCAATGCCAATTTCATGGACTGGAACGTTGCAGCAATACGCGGGTCGGTTGCATCGCGAGCATGCGACAAAAAGCGATGTGAGAGTGATCGACTTTGTAGATACGGGCCATCCCGCGCTTGTGCGAATGTGGGAGAAGCGCCAGCGTGGTTATCGGGCTATGGGCTACAAAATCAGGGAATAAACGGCAATAGCAAATTAACACGGGCCAGCCCTTCACAGCGCAATATTAGCTGCCCGATAGCTGCCAGTCACGAAAGGCGGTTCATGGCCGGTAGCGACGATTTTGTATTGTACACATTCAGTGTCTCAAGCTGAATTGCAGCAGACATTCGATCTAATACCTCAGGCAAAGCCCTGTTAAATATTAGATCGCATTTTCAACGCCGCCAGTTTTGTTTTAACCTCGAGGGTGTGCTGAATTTTGTGTAAACGGAATTCATTAATACTACAGCACCACCGATTCCGTACAACAATTTCTTATTTATATTAATTCTCCGATTTGGAATGCGCAAGTATTAGATTCCGTCACGCATACAAATTCAGCAGAACATCGTCTTGCTATTACGGGATGTAAAACACCAAGAAACAAAATCCATTGGTATTGAAGTACGTCTGATCAGAATGCCTACCTCCCGCTCGAAAATGCATCAATAACTTTATCTGCAATTTTATTTCTCAGAGGAAGACCAGTTGTATCCGCGCACGATCCCCTGACTATCAAACTTCAGCTGAAGTAATTTAACTTTCGAGTCCGATAAGCTAGGCAATTTGCCCGAAGCATAATAATAAGTCCAATCATTGAAACTCTCTCCACTAGGATCGGCACTAATACCTACACTTGTCGGATTTCCTAGCAAAACCTGAACCTGATTTTTCGTAGTAACTCCTCGCTCGATCTTCCCTTCTAAGGAGTGAAGGTCAAAATTCTGACCCACCTGCACGGTGCTGCAAGCAACGAGCGTCAAGGCAATTGTCAAAAAAGGAATATGGCGAAATTTAGAAACCATCGTTTTCCTCCAACTAAATGATATACGCAGCACAAATAACGAATTCAGGCTTTGTCTACTTGATGTAGTTTAGATCGGTTCGCCTGTTTTCTTTCCAGCATTTCTCTTCATGGCAATTTAGTTTAGACCTCTCTTTTCCATAGCTTATTGTAGTGATCTGGCTTGAGCGGGCACCACCTATAATCAACACTTTCTTTACGCCGTTCGCTCGACGATGACCAAGGGCTAAGTTGTACTCTGCACTGCCGCGTTCATCGCAATTACCTTCAAGTTGTACCTTTTGATCAGGATGATCACTCAAGTACTTCGCATGAGCCTGCAATATAGTAATGTCAGCATGTTGCACCGTAGCGACATCAAATGGGTAATAAGCACTTCTCTCGTCAGGAATGTTAGTCGCAGCATTCGATGCGTTGGCGGTTTCGCCGACCTTTGTTTCAGCTGATTCAGCAGCTTTTGGTTCTTCTATCTTTGTTGCTGAGACTACCGGAGCGGGCTGTTGCGCATCTATTACGGGCGTTTGCTGCTTAACTTCTTCCTTCGGCTTTTCGCTAGCGCATGCCGCCAACAAGCTCACCATCAGTAAACTAAAAATTACTTTTTTCATTTCAATTCCCCTCAAAGTTTAAAACATATGTTGAAACTGCATTGTTAATATTGAGTCCTATCCACCTAGGAATCTGATTGGCACGGAGTAAAGGTACAAACCTTTTTAAAATATTAATATAGTCATAACACTCAAGTTGTTATCAGTGTTTGTCCTATACCGAGTAAGTTTCTTGAAAACCGTTTCCAGCAAACGGAATTGCGATCCTACAAAGTATGAATCTGAGCGCGTCCTGCCTCTTTGGCATAGGACAAACGCTGAGTGAATATTGAGAAAATTGACTATTCTTTGTAAGCCACAAAGAATAGTATTCTGCGTTTTCCAACAATCATATTTGAGGTGATGAAATGGCATCCTCCCGCGAAAACTATGTAATCTTGAGTGAGGTTCTAAGAAAAATGGAAATCGACGAAAACTTCGAGCCAACGGATCGTGAGCTTAAAGTAGTAGTTTCGTTACTAGAACGAGAGGGGAAACAATATTCATCTAAAGGGGCAAAAAGAAGGAACGCTTCAAATTTTGAGTGGTAGTGGCTGTCTTATCACAATGGTGAACTGCCATTAATCATTTTCTAACGAGTCGGAATAATACTCAATCCAAAGGGAGCGGTCATGTCGCGTAAATTGGAAAACCTAATACGATTCATTGAAAGCTACCGCTATTACCGTCAACGAGGATTTAGTTTTAGATCAGACTGGAGACTTGCCGACATGACGCTCCCGGATTGAAAACTCGAGTGATACCGCAGGTTATAAGATAAACATAATACTTAGGAAAGTGCTTTACGTTATCGCGACCAAAAGACGATCATCTTATTTTGGTCTAGTGACAAATTAAGTAGCTTTCTTTACTTAATTCAATACTGAATAACAAAGTGGAATCAACTAATTTCATTGGAGCCAAGTATGGAAAAGAAATTAATACTTCCGGGAGCCGCGGGCGTTATTGCCCTGACGGCATTGTTTGGATTTATGGATGGGTGTATTCAAAATAAAATTAAAGACATTTCAAGAAAAAGCATTTATTTAGTCAGTAACTTGACAGGAACAGACCATCGTATCGATTCAGTTCTGCAGCGTCATAAAGTTAATTCAACGAGACCGGCCTACATGGTTCAAATTGAACTTGGAGAAAAATTATCCAAAGTTCTGATTAACGCAAAGACTGGTGAGGTAATTGAATGCATTTAGGAAATATAGAGATGAATGCGAAGTCTTTTAAACAAACAGTACGTTTGCGTCTACACGCCAATGTTGCTCCGTTGAACTCAAACCGTGCGACCGCATTAATATTTTATATTCGCTAAGGGCTAGTGGCGGCTGATCAATAGTGATCAGCAATGAGAGGCTGACAATATCAAGATTTTTTCTGAGTGCATGAGCAAAAAAGCAACGTTTCACAAATCGACTTTTAAGTGGAGATTATCATGAAAACAAATGTCGGAACTATTGATCGGATTATTAGAATTATTGCAGGAGTTGTCTTAATTGGTTTGTCTCTTGCAGGAGTAATCGGCGTATGGGGTTGGATCGGCATTGCGCCATTGGCTACTGGCGTCTTTCGATTTTGTCCGAGATATTGGCCATTCGGAATCAGCACCTGCAAAACGAAAGAGGACGCAACATAACAAGGAGCGCATTCTGTACATAATTCAGCCGGCAATCCGTAATGTCCTGATCTGCAGAGCTGACTCAATACTTTGAGCTGATGTGGTGTGCTTTTTGATTATGTTAATTCTGAAATTACAGGAGGCTTGTCATGGCAAAAGTACTCATTTTGTATTACAGCATGTATGGTCACATCGAAAGAATGGCGGAAGCCGAGGCCGAGGGGGCACGCTCGGTTGAAGGCGTGGAAGTGGCGGTCAAGCGCGTGCCGGAAATCATCCCGGAAGACCGGGCGCTCGCCATGGGAGTCAAGCTGGATCAGGCAGCCCCCATCGCCACCACCGACGAACTGGGCGGGTACGACGCGATTATCTTCGGCTCGCCGACCCGCTTCGGCAACATGACCGCGCAGATGCGTAATTTTCTGGACCAGACCGGCAAGTTGTGGATGGAAGGTGCATTGGTCGGCAAGGTTGGCAGCGTATTCACCAGTTCTGCCACCCAGCACGGTGGTCAAGAAACCACGGTGACCTCATTCCACTCCACGCTGCTGCATCACGGCATGATCATTGTCGGCGTGCCATATACCTGCAAAGGGCTTACCATCATGACGGAAATCAGCGGCGGTTCTCCCTACGGCGCCTCCACCCTTGCCGGTGGCGACGGCAAACGCATGCCCAGCGAAAACGAACTGGACATCGCTCGTTTTCAAGGCAGGCATGTTGCCCAGATCGCCAAGCGCCTGGCACAGAAATAAGTAGCAAGCATTCTGAAAGACAGGAGAACGTGGCCAACCAGGATTACATTGCCTACTTCACCATGGAGATCGGCCTCGCCGAGGCCATGCCGACCTATGCTGGGGGCCTTGGTATCCTTGCCGGTGACACTGTGCGCTCCGCCGCCGACCTCGGCATCCAGATGCTTGCGGTAACGCTGCTGTACCGCAAAGGTTATTTTCGCCAGAAACTTGATGCATCCGGCTGGCAAAGCGAAGAGGACGCTGACTGGCCTGTGGCCGAACTGCTGCAGGAAATGCAGCCGCGCTGTTTGATTGAAATCGAAGGGCGACAGGTTCAAATCCGCGCGTGGAAGTACGAGGTCAAGGGCACTGGCGGTTCCAGCGTACCGGTGCTGTTTCTGGATACCGACATCGAACAGAATGCCGAACAGGATCGCGGCATTACGCATCATCTCTATGGCGGGGATGCGCATTACCGGCTTTGCCAGGAGGTCGTGCTGGGCATCGGCGGCATCAGGATGCTGCGCGCCCTGGGCTACAGCGAAATCAAGCGCTATCACATGAACGAAGGTCATGCCGCGTTACTCACTCTGGAGCTTGCCTATGAACTTTCCAAACAGGCATGGGACATGGCCTATGAGCAGACCAAGCACACCATCACACCAGAGCTGCTGCATCTGGTTAAGCCCAAATGCATCTTCACTACGCACACCTCGGTGCCTGCCGGACACGATACCTATCCCCTGGAGATGGCGCATCGGGTCATCACGGGTTATCAGGATGCCTTTTACGAACGCGAACGCGAATTCTGTCCCGACAATATGTTGGATATGACCTATCTCGCGCTGGACAACAGCCACTACATCAACGGCGTGGCGAAAAGGCACGGCAAGGTTGCGCAGCAGATATTCTCCAAGTACGACATCCATTCCATCACCAATGGCGTGCATCTGGCTACATGGGCTGCGCCAGCCTTCGCCAAGCTGTTTGACGAGCGCATGCCCGGCTGGCGCGAAGACAACTCCAGCCTGCGTTACGCACTCAATCTCCCCAAACGTGACGTGTGGTTGGCACACCGTCAGACGAAAGACATGCTTATCGAAAAAGTAAACGAACTCGGCGGCATCGGCATGGAGCCTGACGTGTTTACCATGGGCTTCGCGCGGCGCGCTGCAGAGTACAAACGCGCGGACCTGCTGTTCTGGGATATCGACAGACTTGCCGAAATTGCTCGCGGCAAGGGCATGCTGCAACTCGTCTACGCGGGCAAGGCGCATCCGCAAGACACACCGGGCAAGGAAGTGATCCGCCGCATCTTTGAAGTAAAGCAAGCGCTCAAGGGAAAAATAAAGCTGGTGTACCTCGAAGGCTACAGCATTGAACTGGCGAAACTGCTCACCTCCGGCGTGGACCTCTGGCTCAACACCCCGCAGCCACCACTGGAGGCCTCCGGCACCAGCGGCATGAAGGCCGCTGTCAACGGTGTTCCTTCATTAAGCATTTTGGACGGCTGGTGGATCGAAGGTTGCATCGAAGGCGTAACCGGGTGGGCAATAGGTGGCGACAAAGATGCCAGCATGGGCAGCCGCGACTCGCGCGCCGAAGATGCACAGGCGCTTTACAACAAACTGGAGATGATCATCCTGCCCATGTTCTGCAACGAACCGGATCGCTATGCCGAAGTAATGCGCCATGCGATTGCACTCAACGCCTCATTTTTCAATACCGAGCGCATGCTGACTCAATACATCACCAGTGCCTATTTTAAGTGAGGATGATCGCAGTAAAGTAGCAAATTTTGAAGAATAGCTATTTAATTTCTGTTTTGCTTCCCATACTAATCCCCTCACAAGTGTCTAGCACCACCTAACCCATCAACTTCTAATTCCGCTAGTGTTCGATAAAATCCTCAGGCTTGGCAAGTTGCTTTGCTTCAACCGCAGAGCAATGTCTTGCGCCCAATGCGTCGTATTGTTCTTTCACCCAAACGTCACGCTCCTGCATTGATTTAAAGACATGCACTTTAACGTCGGCGCCGGCTTGAAATTGTTTTGCGTAGTAATTCTTCATATCACTATTTTACTAACAATCTGAATAAATGCATCAGAGTTGAATTTGATCCGATTGCGTAATTGGCAGACCAAGCGTTACTTAAGTAACGGTGTAATGATGTAGGAAGTTGAAACAATAAAAAAGCGGGGTCACCCCCGCTTTTTTAATTACAGCAACATTACTTCGCTGCTTCTTCTTTCTTAGCTTTCTTTGCTTTTTTAGCCTTCTTTGCTTTCTTAGCTGGCTTAGCTTCATCTTTCTTGGCTTCAGCCTTAGCAGCTGGAGCTGCTGCGGCAGCTGGAGCAGCTGGAGCCATAGCACCTTCAGCAGCAACAGCAGAGTAAGAAACAACTGCGAATATTGCAGCAATCAATGTGGACAATAGTTTCATGTTAAGTCTCCTAAAAAGTTACAAACGTTTATGACCTACTAGGTCTGTGGACTATAACGGGTAGAAAGTTGTTTAGTTGACAGGATGGTTAGACTACTGGAAATAAACTATTGCCAATGTAATTTGTGCGGCATAGTATGAATTCCACAAATATGTGGACAACATTTGTTTCATGTAGGTACTCAAAGCGCACATCCTTCAGCAAGATGTGCGCTTTGTCATTCTGAGAAGGAAGCAGGATGCGGCATGTTCCTTGCCACATCCAACCATACTGCTCATACCATTTTTTCAATATGCGCAGAGAGTTTCTCCAAACTTTGTGCCCATCCTTGTCTCATGCCTACAAGAGCTTCAGCGGCTTCTGGTGTAGCTTTGAGCACGGTGACTTCCAAAGTGAGTTTGGTCTTTCCTCTATACTCCTTAAGAGTAATGGTGTTGAGTGTTTCTAGTTGGGGTCTTCCATTTGCATCTTCAATCGCAATAGTGTTAAAGACAAGTCGCTCAAGAGCGTCAACAGCCTGAAACTCGCCTTTCATTGGCATGACCTTGTTGTAAATAGAACCCTTCGGACCCTGCATATGCACTAGAATTTCCCCACCTGGTCGAGCATCCCACTCGCATAGTGGGTTAGTAAAACCATATGGCCCCCACCATTTCTCGACGTGTTTCGCCTCCGTCCAAGCTTTCCATATAATTTTGCACGGCGCATCGAAAACGTGGGTGATGATTAACTCTCTATTAGCCATTTCTGCAGAAGCTTTATTTTTTCTTCCGGCCGGTTTTACACCTTTAACCGAGGCTCTTGAAGAGATGACTCCTGAGAAGCTTTTGCCTTCTCTTTTTACTGATTGATGTGATGATCTGAGGCTCATGATAGCGACCTCCTATAGAGATTATTTCGGGGAATTGTGACGGTTACGCCGCCACATCAGATCTTATTTAGAACTAAATAAGAAGAGGCTTAATTATAGTATAAGCACAGTAAATTAGTCAAGTATTGTGAGCCGATATTACAAGCAAGAAACCCAGCGACATCTAAACTATCTGCTTCTCCAACTCGGGCCTGCGCGCCATCAAAAACGCTGCAGATGTTCATAAGCCGCCAACGTCTTCAAGCGAGTATCTGTAATCGCCCCGCCAACGGTGAAATGATACATGCTTTGCAACGCCTGATTTTTGATGCCGAGCAAGCCATGCACTTCGTCATCAAAATAACAGCCGATTCCGGTGCCGCGCACGTTCGCCGCTTCGGCTTCAAGATAGAGTACTTGTCCCAGCATGCCGGCCTCCCAAAATAGTTGTCGGTAAACCCAAGGACCTAGGGCCAGGTTGTTTTGATATTCGGCCAGCATGCCAAGGCTGAAAGCTCCATCTGCGGCGATATCCTGATGGCATGAAAGCGCGCGCGCAACGTTTTGTGCATTGGCGCTGAGCAGCCGGAACAGCGAGAAATGTTCTGGGCAGTATGGTACGGGCAGCCACTCGAATTCGGCGAATAATTCCGTGCGCAGCTTTGCTTCGACATGCTCGTTGCGCAGAAAAAGATAGATGCCTGGCGCAAGACCATCAATCCGATGGACGAACAGCACCAGATGAATCCGGGGTTCCCAATCTATTGCGTCCCATGGCGCCACGCTGGCGCGGGGCAAGGTCATGTCCAGCATGCGATAGAACGCTGCGGCAGAAATCGATGTGCTACCGTCAAATTCCTGGGCACTGCGGCGTTGTTTGATGATTTCAACAGCGTTAAGTTTGCATGCACTGCTGAGTGGTGCAGGAAGGTTGGGGGTCGGCCAGTTTGTTTGGCGTGTGTGAGGTTTGTGGCAGGCATGAGTAACTTCGGCTATCAACGGCCATGGATGTGGTACGTGGGGGGACAGAACATTGGCTTGACCTTGCCAGCGGCCGTCCTGCGTTGCGGCCACCAGCGCAGATGCGTCAAATCCGGCTGTGCCAGCACCTGAGCGAGTTGTCGTTACTTGCAACATGAGGTCAGTGTTCTCCCGTTCCGCCGCGCCGAAATCAGTTTCCCGATCCACACCTAAAATCGCGCCGATATCCACATCTCCCCATTCGTTGAGCAAATGTACCTGCCAGCCCAGCATGGCGGCTGCATAGCGCAGCGCGGCCATGGCATGGCCCACGTCATGCTGGCAATAGCGAAATGCACGTTCACCATATTTCCATGCTTCGCGCCAATGGATCGAGGAAAGCCCAATCAGAAATGATTCAGGCGGCAAAATGCGTGCTTTCTCGTGCGAAGACTGCGCGAATCTACAACGCTGTTCCAGTAAGTGGTCGCGGCTCACGTAGTGATACACGCCGTCGTGAATGCTGCTGCAATCTTGCACCACCAGATAAGCCTCAGTGGGGTGCAGATTGCCGCTGGATGGGTTGCAACGTAGCGCCCAGCGTGTGTTGTCATACTGTTTCCATGCGGAAAGACCGAAAGAATGCTCAAGCAGGGCTGCGATGTTTGATAAAGCTAACGCTTGCGCTGCGATCGCACCCGGCTGGTATAGCTCTGCATAGAGCGGTTGCGCTCCTGCGCCCAGCAAAGGTAGTTCCAACTGCGCACTCCCGGCAAAGGCACGGAATGGATCGGGCTGATTTTTCCAGTCCAATCCATCTGGCCCTGCTGCATAGTGTTGAAAATGGTGTTTGGTGCGCTGGTGGTAATCGAGGACGGTATCGAGTGAGGATTTCATGTTTTATTGGGTTTCCGCTAACGCTTTGCGGAGCAGCTGGATTTATCGAGTTGTAAGCGCGCAAGCTTTTCGGCCCTCTCGATATTTATGGTCAGTGCTTTTTGCACCAATGCGTAAAAATCAACCAAGTCCTGCTTTGGATAGTCATCCTGCACGCCACAGTCCTGAATGAATTCGGCAATCCAGCGTGAATCCAGTTCATCTTTACCTGTCTCTTGCAAGTATTCCGTTGCGGCCATCTCGACATAATCAGTCAGTTTGCGCATCCCCCCTCCACTGATAAATATTTTGCAAGCCTGTTGGAAAATTTCTTGAGTTAAGGATTCGAAGTGGCTAAATCAACCGGCATCTAGTCAACCGACAAGAGACAGTCGCGACGAGAATAAAATGCCGATAATGACTATTCTGCATTGTACGCAATGAAGATCTCATTCTACCCGCCGTAAGACTCATGTTGAAAGATACTTTAAGCAATAATTTTGATCGCATACGAGTTCGCGTTCAACTATGAAAGGGACAATGACTCCTGATGTAGCACCTTACATGGTGTTCCATTTTGTACAGTAGCCATTAGGAGATATTTCATTGTCGCCCGGAATTACCTTACACATGCCAAAATCCTGATCAGTCTTGCCGGGAATGAACTCTAGGCAACTGGTGCAGTTCATATCGTTCTTCGGTACATCTTGATATTTCAGGTCTGTACGCACTTTTGAATTTGTGTTCGCCCTTGCTTGTCTTGAGTATGTAACAATCGGCATCAGAACTAATGCCAAACTGGCTGTCTTCAAGAATTGTCGGCGTTTTAAGTTTGTACTCATAGTCTCCTCATTGACAGCCTGACACTCGCCATGCTCACATTAATAATTACTCATCTTCCGTGCGCCCCTCAATACTGACCACCTCGCCTTGGTTTGATTCAACGGAGATAATTATGGGTCTACAACAGACACTACAATCCTCGGTGTACTCTTGGCGCCTGACAGAACAGTCAATGAGTACCTCGATTTGCTCGCCGCAATAAGGACATTGAAGAAATTCTGATTGCAGGTTTTGCATTGACTTCGCCTTAGAATTCTAAATGTTAGTGCCAAACGTGAGATGACCTCATCTTTAATTGAACTCGGCTCTTATTGTTTGTGCTTTGTCATAGGTGTTTACATCGGTGGCTTCAAGCCATCTTTTCCGACTTGAATGTGCAATGCAACCAGGTTGCCATCAGCCCCTTTCTTCGCCATGATAAAGACCTGCGCACCAGTAGCAAGCAGTGTTTTATCTGCGGGCTTGAAGGTTACAATGGGCACTCCCTCAGGAACGAAGATATTCTGGATGCCGCCCTTGTAACTTAATGTCAACTCCTTGCCGTTGTTGCTGGTTACAATTGCATCAACGTTGGCATTTGTCATACTTGAGCCGGGTTCAAGATCCCAGTCATAGTGACCTTCACCTGTACCACGTAAAGACTCAGGAAATATATGTACTTCCCGAGCCTGCAAAGGAGTTCCAGGCCCCGTCTGGAATGCAGTCACGCCAACGAAGCTTCCTTGCTTAATGTTGCTAAGACTTAATAGAGTGAGAACGTTGATTTTGGTTTCGTCGGTAACGTTCACTTTCAATTCTTTTCCTTCGCGCGTCATCACCTGTAACTCTTGGCCATCGCTATTTGTTATAGCGCCCCTTATTCGTATAGGAAGTTGCGTCTGCGCAAATAAATTCGGTATTCCGAATAAAATCGTGACCACTAAAAACCATGATTGAATTGTTCTCATAATCATCTCCCGAAGGTGATACTTATGTAGAGGGTGAAATATGCGTAGTTGTCTGAGCTTGGCTAATTCAATCTAAACTGCGCCATGATGTCCAATTTGTCCGAGATCTCTTTCTGCCTTTCGATACTTACCAGCGGTGTATTACTGGTGTTATGAATTTCATTAATAAAATCCGATTTCGATTGCAATGCGAGTTTGAGATCTTCCAGGCAATTTGAAAAAAGAATGTCTGCGTTTGGAGCTCCAGATTTTGAAAAGTCTACGCGATACCATGACCTATTTTCAATTTCATAGAACTCACCGGCAAGGTGATAACCGGATTTGTTATGAAAAATGCGAAGCCTGAGTTTGCGACCATTCATTGTGGATATGAAGATGTCGTGGAGCTGTTCGTGCCAAAGGTTAAGAATTACGTCCATGTTTAAACCTCCTTCACCAATACGATGCCGAGCTGCGTTTGCTCCCCATATTTTCTAGAGCGTGCTACAAAGTTCGGACATTATGGCAGTGCGGATATTTTTAAAACATCAGCGCTTCCCTGTTTAAGCGTAACGAAAAATTAGAAATATCCCATCGGGGTTTGTCCTATGGCGTTGCCTAAGACATGGAATGGAATGGAATTTTACAGTTACGCCTGAACTGAAGTCGACTGAGAAGAGGTGTATCGCTCGCGTATCTATCAGGCCTGTTCTAAGAAGCAATACGAGACTTAGGTGTCCGTAAGCGTGCCACAGATATCGAAGATAATATCTTTGATGATCACTTAATATCTCCTCAGACATTCTTTTGCTTCGTTGATCAGGCGATGGCGATGTTCCGGATCGACCCAGCTATTTCGCGCAATACGCAATAAGTTAATCCCCATGTAGAATGGTGTTCTGCTGGTGATTGATTGAAAGGCGCTATCGCGGTTTGGAAAGTGGCAGGCATATTCCCACAAGAAGTGACCGATGAACGGCTCGGCGGCATCTTTGTTGCCTGTTGCTCGCATGAAGAAATGCTTCAGCTCTCCGGCGATGCGGCCTGTGTCGAAAACACGATCAGCGTATTGAGTTCTCTCCAGATCGAACGTGATTACTTTTAATCCTTCGCCGAACATAAAGTTTTCAGGGGTTGCGTCCCCGTGTACAAGCACTTTCTGATCCTCCCACATCCTCGGTTGATTTCTCCACTGGTCACGCAGCCAGTACAGTTCGTCTGCTTCAGCCCCTCCGATTGCCCTGATTTCACGCAATTTGCCTATCAGGCGATCCATATAATCGCAGACTTGGTGAAACTCGACTCCCTCGCCTACCGCCGTCCGGTTATGGAAGGTCGATAGGAAGTACGCGAGTGCGGTTAGTTTGTGGAAAAGTTTTCCATAGTAGCAATTCTGGATCGCCTCAAGTATTACTTCGCTGAGCAGCTCCCCCTCGCAACACTCAGTGACCAGAAGCGCATTCATGGAATGATTGCGCCCAAGCGGTCTGACGACATCGTGGGGATATCCCGTCAGCCCTGAATTTCGCATCATGCAAAGATTATTGAATTCACGCGTCAGGCGTGAGTTCGCTTTCACTGCGTCTTTCTTTCTTGATGAAAGAAAAAACTTGCCTATGACCTTTGTGCCGGTATCGCGATCTTCATACATGTACACATCGTTTGAGGCATTGAGCTTAAAGACACGGTAAGTCGAATTACCAGAATAGCCGCTGATTTGCGGCAGAATGTCATGCTGAAGATAACCGTGCAGAGGGTCGTATTCCGATAGACGGCCTAAATAAGTTCCGTTCATTGTTGATTTTCCTGAGACACATCCTTGTAACATTTGCACATATTGATCGTCACAAAACAGTATTACCGTTCGTCACCGCACACGTGGCACTTTTTGCTCGCCGCTGTTATAGGACAAACACTGATGCAATATTGCAGTATGGTCTTATCGCATATTAGGTAAAACGCCTATGTTTTATTGTCACCGTATCGGCAAAATAACAACTCTGATTTTGAATCGAGAATCAATGCGGCTCAGACTGTTTAGGTTCTAATTACTTACGTGGTTACTGACTATTCTTTGTAAGCCACAAAATTGTATTCTGCACTTTTCAATAATCATATTTGAGGTGATGAAATGGCATCCTCCCGCAAAAACTATGTAATCCTGAGTGAAGTTCTTAGAAAAATTGATATCGACGAAAACTACGAGCCAACGGATCACGAGCATAAAGTAGTAGTTTCATTACTAGAACGAGAGGAAGAAGAATGTTCATCTAACCGCTCAAAAAGTCGGAATCCCTCAAATTCAGAGTGGTAATGACAATGAGTCTTTATCTCAACAGTGAACAACCATTAACCTAACAAAAGATGAAATTCAGTCACTTGCTCATTACAAGAATTTAATAGAAAAACAGATATATCATGAAAAATATTTTGGACTACTTGAACAAAGCATGGTGAGTGCATCGACGCTGAAATTTCGGCAGGCACTGGCATTCCACTGGTACTTCTGCCCAGCATTTAACAGAGCTGATGGCAAGAGGGGTGATCATGACCTGCAATGCTACTCGGTTTGAAGAAGGTAGGAAATCTGAGGTAATCATTAGCCGACTAGTCGGGCTTGGTCCAGTATTAAAGCCAGTGAAGAAAGCTAAGCCACAATTGGAAATGTTGTAGTTCGAGTCGTCCATGCACTTCATGTTTGCAACAAGATCATCGCTAACGCCGTCAATTTTCGCGCCGAAAAACGAGGATTTGCTACTGGTTACGAAACGGTGAACTGGAGTGCCAGCGAAGTGGAAGTTGACGCAACGCTGAACGCGTAACTCAAATTTCGACATTTAGGCTAAGGAGTAATGGGAATTGAATATTATTAACAAAACAGTTGTTGAGCGATTTGCAAATGAGCTTTCAGTTGTTGCAGGAGATGTAATGACAGCACGCGGAGAAGTCACATTCTGCTGGGTGGAAAGAAGTGGCGAGCGAGTTACTAATTTTACTGATATCGATACCGCCATGGAATTAGCAACGGAAAAGTTGTGATACAGCCCAAGCATATACCAATCAAATGGTATAGAACGGTCATTCTTTCGTCAATCGCCAAAAATCTTTAATGGTATCGGCTTGGTGAGCAACTATTCCGAACTACGCAAAGAAGTCGTTACTGTCAAATGTATGGTGTGGCAAGTGCGGGCATGAGGTCACGATCACTAGCCTTTCCTGCACGTAATTAATGTCCGTTCGTGGATTACTTTTGAACCATTTTTGCAAAGGTACAAGCAACCCTTCGGCAAGAGGCTTGCTGTTCAGAACCGTCGATATTGATTTCAGCTTTATTGGCGGGTATTATTAAAATTCGGAGGGCAGCTCGATTGCTGCCTTAAAGTTTGTTCCGCTACCTATGTGGATTATACCGTTACAGTTCCTCATAACGATCTGTCGTATAAATTGGAAAGCGTGATCCATGGGGAATGAGGGGTTCATGTTCGACCATATTCTCGTCCATTACTTCCTTTGAGGATGGTTCAGTCGAGTGGCGTTGTAATGCTTGTGGGACACTAATGGGACGGAGGAAAATCTGAATTAATTCAGTCTCAATTCCCCATAGCTTTTTTAGTGGCAATAAAACAAGGAGTTCCCAGTGCCCAGCTTCGTCCATTATGGTGCACCATATTTAGCATCAAGATCAATCGCTTAGCGTTAACGCGCTAGGCGATTTTTATTTTCAACAAAGTCATTGCGGGACTCGCTTCCGCATACGCGGTTGGCGGCATCAAGCAGCTCTTCAAACTCGGGGGCAGAGTAGTGCGATGTAATGTCACCGTTCTTATGCCCAAGCAGGACTTTCCTTATACAGGAGACTTAAAACCAATCCAGTCTGGTAGACTTATCCACAGTTGAGTAGTTAAATACTCAGCAAAACGTCTGGTCAAAATTCAACGCGCACAGGTAGTCTGTTTTAAACGCACCAACAATGCATAACGACTGGCTGAACCTAAACTAACAACGGACATTTCTGAACTGGCAAAAAGTAATTGGTAGAATTAAATAATTCCCGTTTAAAAAATGTATTGATTTCACAACGGTAAAGAATCGATACCCAATGAAAGATAAAAGCAAAGTTCTTCCTCACTACCTCAAACCTGAGGAGTTACGTGTTGGCATATTTGTCGAGCTTGATTTAGCTTGGTTTAAACACAATTTCGCACTTAGCTCTTTCAAAATACACAGTGAGTCTCAGCTGCGTGAAGTACTCGCCTTAAAGCTTACTCGTTATCGTTACGATCCAGAGCGTAGCGATGCACCCGTAGAACAACCAAGCCTGAAAACTGCTGAATCTGTACCGGTCGAGCCCATGATCATTGATGATCCAGTCTTACAGCGGGAGTTGCAACGCAAAATATTTCTGGCGCAGCGAGAAATAAAAATTATTGCGGTCGAAAAAGCTTTTACTCATGCAACAAGTGTAATGAAAAACCTCAATCGCAATCTTCTTTCAAAACCGAACGAAACACTAGGACAAATGGGGACTTTTGTGGGCGAGATGGTCTCGAATTTTCTTGAGGGCCTTGAAATAACATTGCATGTTATGGACGAGAAAGTGGGAGGAGAAGATGTCTACTATCACTCGTTGAATGTGACGATACTTGCCATGATACTAGCCAAGGAACTTGGTTTCTCATCTGAAATGGCACACGAACTAGGCATCGGTGCAATGATTCACGATATTGGCTTAACGAAAATTCCGGAACGAGTGTCGAACAAGGATGTGAGCGAATGTACCATTGCAGAGCGTAACTGGCGTGCTACACATGTAGCGCTTGGCATCGAAATAGGGCGCGATGCGGGAGTCTCTACGGAAGCATTGGCGATAATAGCCCAGCATCATGAATTAGCAGATGGCAGTGGATACCCGAACGGTTTGAAAGAAGCTGAAATGACACCTGCGGCCCGCTTGGTTTCGCTTGTCAATTATTATGACAATCTTTGCAATCCGAACGACATATCCAAGGCGGTAACTCCGCACGAGGCATTGTCTTTAATGTTTGCGCAACGCCGCAGCAAATTTGAGGCACGATCGCTAGCTCTCCTGATTCACAAATTGGGGGTTTATCCCCCCGGATCAATTGTGCAATTATCCAATGAGATGGTCGCCAGCGTAATTTCTGTGAATCCAAAAAGATCGTTGCGTCCGTGTGTGATGGTCTACGACCCAAAAGTATCGAAAGAAAAGGCAATTGTGCTTGATCTGGAACTGGAAACCGGAATTAGTATTTCAAAGGCTATTCGGCCTACGGCACTGCCGCCGAAGGTGCTTGCCTATCTCTGCCCGCGTAAACGGGTGACCTATTTTTTTGACATTCTGGAGGGGCATAAGTGAATACCTCCAACCTTTTATTGGATGCATCGAAGGAGATTCTTATCCTTGTCGACCTGAAGACGCTAAAAATAATTGATGTCAACCGTGAAACATCAGAATTGTTAGGCTATACCATTAGCTCATTAATTGGCCTACCTATTGGTGAAATCGAATGCGCACTGTCAGATTTGTTTTTCTGGGATGAGGTAAATCGCTTGGGATACAGCGACGAGACAGAAGGCGCTTACCGCTGCGCAGACGGAAATATTATTGAGGTAACGAAAACAGCTCACCGTGTCTCGAATTCGGATAGTCTGTTCGTTGTGAGGGCGAATTCAGTTACGCAACGGAAGCAGGTTGAGGCTGAGCTGATAGAAATGAGCTCGTGCCTGAGCGCAACATTGGAAGCAACCGCAGAGGGCATTCTTCTTATTGATAGGAATAATGTGATTCTGAACATGAATCACCGCTTTTCACAAATGTGGGGGCTGCCAAAATCTTTGCTGGACAGCCGCGACGATGCAGGCATTTTTGCATATATGACCGGACAGATCAGGCCAGCATCCGATGGCATTCCGATATCGCCGTTGCACATGAAAGACGCAGATGATGGAACTTCCAATACGTTTCATCTTAATGATGAACGTGTTTTTGAGCTGACATCTTTCTCTGCGCGCTCGGGGGAGCAGATTATTGGGCGAGTACACTCTTATCGTGACATTACTGATCTCAAGCATATCGAAGAGCAGCTTCGTATTGCAGCAACCGTCTTTGAATCAAATGAGGGCATGCTTGTCACCGATGCAAATCAGGTGATAATTCGAGGAAATCGAGCATTTACCTTGATCTCAGGATATACCACTGAAGAAGTAATTGGCAAAACCCAGAGTATGTTCAACTCTGGTCGTCAGGATGACAAATTTTTTTCGCGCATGTGGGAAACAATTAGGAATACGGGTAGCTGGCAGGGAGAAGTATGGAACCGACGCAAGAGTGGTGAAATATTTCCTGAGTTTCTCACTATCACCGCTGTAAAAGATCCAAGCGGTATAGTCACAAATTATGTAACTACATTTCAAGACATCACAAAGAGCAAGGCGGCGGAAGACGAAATTAAGAATCTGGCTTTCAATGATCCTCTTACTCACCTACCCAACAGGCGGCTTCTTACAGATCGACTTCAGCAAGCAATTTCTTCATGTATACGAACTGGCAAAGAGGCCGCGCTGCTGTTTATTGACCTGGACAATTTCAAGACACTCAACGACACATTGGGTCATGACATCGGGGATTTATTGCTACAGCAAGTTGCACAACGTTTAGGAACATGCGTGCGAGAAGTGGACACCGTAGCCCGTTTGGGCGGCGACGAGTTTGTGGTAATTCTTGAGGATCTGAGTGGACTGACGATTGAAGCTGCCGCGCAGACAAAAGTCGTCGGTGAAAAAATTCTTTCAACATTAAATCTTCCTTATCAACTTTCCAAACATGAATGCCACAACACTCCCAGTATTGGTGTTACCTTGTTTAATGGTGATAATGTTGCGATTGACGAGCTCTTTAAGCAGGCAGATATCGCCATGTATCAGGCAAAAAAAGCTGGGCGTAATAGTCTGCGTTTTTTTGATCCACAAATGCAAGAGTCCATCAACGCACGGGTAACACTCGAAAAGGAATTACTTCAAGCGCTTGCTAATCAGCAATTTTGCCTGCACTACCAAATTCAAGTGGACAGCTCAAGTCGCCCATTGGGAGCAGAGGTGTTGATTCGCTGGCACCACCCCGAGCGCGGGATGGTTTATCCAGATCAATTCATTCCGTTGGCGGAAGAATCTGGACTGATATTACCTATCGGGAAGTGGGTAATAGAAACGGCTTGTGCCCAACTCAAGGCATGGCAGCATGATGTGCTTACGCGTGACCTTTCCCTGTCGGTTAACGTGAGTGCAATGCAATTTAGCCAAGCTGATTTCGTAGCTCAGATACAGGCATCATTGCAACAATATGCAATCAATCCAAAGCTGCTAAAGCTGGAACTGACTGAAAGCATGCTGTTAGACAATGTAGAGGTAATGATTGTCACCATGGGAGCCTTGCACGAAATCAACGTCCAGTTTTCGCTGGACGACTTCGGCACTGGATATTCTTCCTTGCAATATCTCAAACGTCTGCCACTCGATCAGCTAAAAATTGATCAATCGTTTGTCCGGGATATTGTATCGGATAGCAGCGACTACGCGATTGTGCGTACTATTATCGCCATGGCAAAAAGTTTGAATCTCAGTACTATTGCTGAGGGCGTAGAAACGGAGGCGCAGCGTGAGCTTTTGCTTAGTCATGACTGCACTCAATTTCAAGGATATCTATTTAGCAGGCCAATTCCAATTGATCAATTCGAACTATTGTTGAAGCAGACGGGACGTGTGTGATAGTTAAATTCGAGAGCGGCAACATTAAAACAATCCGATTTCATATTAGAAATAAGCCTTTTAATTTCAAGTCGAAAAGATAAAACTGGCCACGCTAACGCAGACATTGAGAATATCTCTGCAATGCGCCCATCTGACATAAAAAACCGGCAGTTTTACCCGCCGGCCGAGTCAGCCTTT
This sequence comes from Gallionellaceae bacterium, assembly GCA_003151655.1. Taxonomy (GTDB): domain Bacteria; phylum Pseudomonadota; class Gammaproteobacteria; order Burkholderiales; family Gallionellaceae; genus PALSA-1006. Next base: position 22,108 of record PLYB01000116.1, read on the forward strand.
GATGCTAGCCTTAACGCAACAGTACCATCACACTGTTAGGTGACTGGTTCGCCTGAGCCAACATCGCCGTACCTGCTTGTTGCAGAATTTGAGCACGGGTCAAGCTGGCGGTTTCTGCAGCGTAGTCGGTATCCATGATGCGGCTGCGTGCGGCTGTTTGGTTTTCCGACGCGATCTGTACGTTATTGATCACCGACTCGAAACGTGACTGTACCGAACCAAACAAGGCTCGCATCGAAGCCACGTTGGAGATATCTGTATCCAACTTGGATATTTCTGCCTGAGCGGATGCCGATGAATCCCCCAGCGAGACGGATGTTGGTGCAATCGCAGCAGGTGTGGACACCGTGAAGCTATCAACCCCTGCATTACTATTCGCGCCGATTTGAAACACTTGGTTAACCGGTTGCGCCAACAGCTTAATATTGTTGAATGCAGTAGACGCAATAACGCGTTGATTTTCAGCATTGAGCTGGGTGAATTCGGAATTGATTGAGGCTATATCAGCGTTAGATGTCGCGTTTGCGCCTTGTACGGCTAGTTCACGCATCCGCGCCATGTTGCTTTGAATGGCACCCAATGCGCCTTCGGCCGTTTGAGCGAGTGAAATCCCGTCGCTGGCATTACGTGCAGATTGGTCTAAGCCGCGAACTTGGCTTTCCATGCGGGAGGCAATCGCCATGCCCGCTGCGTCGTCTTTGGCGCTGTTGACACGCATACCCGAAGATAAGCGTTGCAATGAAGTATGCAAAGCACCCTGAGTAGAATTCAAGTTGCGCTGCGCATTCAAGGACGCCAGATTGGTATTAATGGTTGAAGGCATTTTTTATTCTCCTTGTGACTAGATATTAGATATCTGGCTTAATCGCCATAATTTGATTCTCCTTTTTGACTCGTTAGATATCCGGCTTGATTGCCGTATATTTCGGTTTGCCTTTGTTGTCTGGTAAATAAACCGTTGTATTAGGGCTATCGGCACGTTTTTGGAAACCTTTAGCACTTAATCAAAATAAAGTTACGGAGTCCTTGGTAAATATCGGGACTGCACCATAAAATGAGCAAATCTAGTGAGTTAATTTATAGAAAAAACCGAAACCAACATTGAAAGGAAGCCAATGAAGTCCATCGTAATCGCCTTGTTTTTTCTATTCATCGGATTTTCCTTTGAAACAGACGCAGCGGAAACTCCGCCGACTCTAACCGGCAAACAGACTGAGAATTATGTTCCCGGGATGGGTGAGATTATGGGCTCTACGCAGATGCGTCACTCAAAGCTATGGTTCGCGGGCAAGTCAAAAAACTGGACTCTGGCAAGTTATGAGCTGGATGAAATAAAGGAAGGATTGGATGACGCAGTAAAATACTATCCCGTATTCAAGCATGACGCACCCATTGCAGCTTTGTTAGATAAGTTCACCATGCAGCCATTGAATGAACTTGAAAAAGCCATCGATAGAAAAGACAGTTCGAAATTCAGAATTGCTTTCGACAGATTAACTAAAGCATGCAATGGTTGCCACGAAGCAGCACGTCAAGGATTCATCGTTATCAAGCGCCCAAGTTATTCACCGTTTAGCAATCAGGAATTCGCGGCTCATAAAAAATAATTGTTTGGGGCTTCAAAGACAGCATCTACAGAATCGGTGTGACCTCTCTGTTTGCCTTCTAACGATGCAAAATTCAAAGGCAAATCACTATCACTGTTTGTCAATTTATGGAAAGGATGATAGCTGAAGGAACAATCTGTAAGCTCGCAAAAAGCAGGGATGATGTCAGGGAGGATTCATGTGTATACCCATCTTTGCGATCTATCAGATATACAAGAAGAGCACTTAATAGTGCCAATACAAGAGCCACGCCTGCGTAGAAAAATACTGAACTGGTATCCATTTGCCACTCCTAAATAATTGCTAAGTTTGTTACTAAATGAGCGGGCGACAATATGCCGCATGTTCATTACAGCAGTATTAAATGCATTGTTACTGCAGATGACTGCAAAGATTAACCAGCAAAAAGCTTGCCACTGCAATTGCAGGTGCTTATTCAACGAAATCAATTCTATAAACCTATTGGAATAGCGCTGCCGCAACAATGGAAATGCAGTTAATAAGCGTAACGTGCAAGAGAAGTTCCAAATCAGTGCACGGCAATTCTGTTCATCTGTAGAAATTCAGCACAATTTTCCGGGTAATCGGAAAGAAATTGGCGGAACACTCGAGATAACTAGATATTTTTAGCCCATATCCATATCTAGATACTTTTTTCAATAGACAAATTAGGCTATAACTAGTACGGTTCCAACTTTCATATTTCAACTTCCGCTACTTGAATGGGATGAGATTAATAATAACGAGAAGTCAATCAGCGTCGCAAAATATTCGCACAAAAGTTGCCGCTTTAATGAGCGTGTGACTATTTACGCGGGGTGGGCATTTGTGATTGAATAACAGTAATACTATTTTTGTTGATTTGATCTTGTTCATATTGCTAGAACGCCACGTATTAGTTAAATGACAAAATTATATTTTTTGCCAATCGACAATTGCCCCACCATGCATCAGACCAGCATCCAGATTTTTAAAGATAATTGCGAATCGTAGCAACGCAGGACAGTAGAGGAATTACATGAGCAAAGAAACCCGTGCATTAACAGCAGTTGGCAATGTAATAACACAGGTAAAACCTGTGTCAGTGAGTGCTAAATCAGTAACTTATGTTACAGAAAAAAATAAATCGCTGGGCTCAAAAATTGGTGCCGGTGAAAGGCACGCTAAAGCAGATGTCGGATTAACTTCCAAAAAGCAATCATCGCCAGATGTCCGTTCTGGAGCGGTTGCGGTTAAAAATAGGAATTTCAAGAGCATTTTTGTAGCTGTCGCCGTGATTGGTATTTTTGTGGCCGTAGCAATTTCCACTTATCAAAATTACTTATCTAAAACAAATTCAACGAAATTAACTAGCCAACGACGAGTGACGGATACCTTTCGCGTTGCCAGTGCCTATACGGATTATGAGTTATCTGCAATAGCCTCTCAAGAAAATGTCACGCTTCCGAAGATGGTAGACAAATCAACTCGCCTAGACTCCATTATTGGCGTGTCTGATGAGTTGCAATATCACTACACGTTAGTTGATACCGATTCCGATAGCGTTTCATGGGCTTCATTAAAAGACACGCTGGAAAGGTCACTTGTCAATTGGGTCTGCACTACCAGACATATCGTTGAGGTTTTTATAAGTCAGGGTGTCACCGTTTCATTTGCATATTTTGGAAATGATAAGAGACTGATTGGGGTTATTTCAGTTGAGCCATCACAGTGCGCCACCAAAAAACGTTCGTCCGCAAAGTAAATCGGATTGCAATGTGGACTTCCCCCTCCTCAGTCGGCATCCGTGTATTGTCGAAACTGAAGAGGAGTGAAGTTAATGAGTCGAAGAGTTAAAATTTCACGTAGAGAGATGCCAGCGTACTGGTGACTTTTTCATCAATTTCAGTTTGCGTTGTCAGCCCGCTATCGAATGTGTATACGTATGAAGTATTTTTGTAATCCAAAGTGATGCCGAAATTCTTCGTAAATGGAAAGGTATACATTAGCCCGTAGTTAAACCCAAACGCAGTGTCCGCATGCGCAGTACTGTAGGGAGAATACCCGACATCCTGCCGGTCGTACTTTGCGCCCATGATCCCCAATCCTAAATTGATCCCCAACAGGCCAGCTTTACCATCAGCCAACGGGATTCCAAGCCCACCACCAAGCACCATGCCAGCGGCAGTAAAATCGAGATTCGAAGAGCCTGATTGCGCAGTCGTTGGCGGATTTAGCTTGGTCTCGCCACTTTTATATCCAAAGTAAAAATTCCCGATGACGGACGACATTGAGCCGGCGTTCATGCCCAAAATAACGGCAGTATCATTGCGTTGCAAATTGCCGACATATGCCGGTCTGTTATATGTTCCAGTACCTGTGGAACCGGCGATATCAATATATGCTGACTCGCCAAGCAGAAACGTTATTCCATAATTTGTACCGTTGTAGCTCGTTAAAGCGAATGGTTGTTGAACGGGATTAAGTGCTGTCGGAGTGAGTGGAATGAAATCCAACTCATAGGAATTGTTGCTCGCCCCACCGCGAAGCTTGATGATTTCGTCTGCGGTTGCGTCCTGCATAATGAGTGCACATAAGGATAATACACATATCAAAGAAGTATAATTTTTCATGATGTCCTCTTTTCTAAGCAGTCGTATTAAAAACTAAATGTAGGCATCGCTGACCGACGCCTTGCCTCTGATGCCCGAGTATCTTCAGCGTCATCCTCGGCCTTACGTCTTGCATCCTCTATCTTTTTGATTTCCTCTTTTTTACGTTGTTCGTCTTCGATCCGAGCCTGTCTCATCCTTTTAGCTTCAGCTTCGGCAGCAACATCAGCTTCGGCTTTGGCTTTCGCATTAGCCGCTTCGTGTATTTCTCTTTCCCTGTCGGTCATGAATATACCACCGTAGTTGATCAATCTACTACTGTCGGCATCGTTCAGCAACTCAATTTGTTTAATTTCTCCCGCAGGTTTCATTTTGGCTTCACCGCGTACCAGTCCTGCCAACCATTGCTTTTTATAAATCTTGGCATCAGCTATCGGCAAAAAGATAAATCCATTTACCTCCCATTTTTCGCCCAGCAATTTACTGAAAATATGCACAGGGAACTGTTGTGCTTCGACATCATAAGTACCGATGTTTACAACCAGACTTTCCGCGCTAACGGTGTACTCACGCTCTGACAGAGATTTGATTTTATCTCGCAGAGGTGAAACCTCAGAGGCGGATACCGCCGACAAATTGAGCCGCGCCAGCTCTGCGTCCCGCTGATTAATAAGCTCATTACGCCTCTTCTCTTGTTTTGATTGAAACTCCACCACCCGCTCAAACTCATCCCGCTGGGTGTTATCCACAGCAGTTAGTTGCTCCTTGTAGCGCTGACTTACAGCATCGCGAGTTTGAGCCAGTTCCGTTTCGTAGCCGGATTCAATTGACTTGATATTTTCATTCAGGCGGCCTATTTCCGCGATGGCGGACTCAACGGTGGGAAAATCCGTAACGACTTGTGATTCACTGCGTTTACGTCTGGCTTCAGCTTGTGCTTTCAATTCTGCCAGGTTTTTATCATCTTTCGCTTTCGCATCCAAAAGGCGTTTCTTTTCTGACTCGTCCGCATTTTTTAATTTCTCCACGAAAGCTAATTCTTCCTGTTTAATTTGCTCCGCTTTATTCTTTATCTCTTCGGCTTTTCTTGCAGCCGCCTCTTCCTGGCTCATTTGATACCCCAGTGACGTGTTACTCATCTCTTTCAGTATGTCTATGACTTGGGTTACATCGCAGCCTTTGCAGGGAAACGATTTTGAGTACACAACCTTGTTATCAAATATGTTTTGAATACTTAACGCCAAGAAATAACTGCCTCCTTGCTTGGTTACATTTGCAGTTGCTATTAATTCAGCCTGGAACGCCTCGGCGATGTCTTGCATACAGCGTGTTTCATCGCATTCCTTATGGGCAATGTTTTGGGATTCTTTGAGGAAAATTTGGCGTGCTTTTTGTGAAACCTGCTCACCGGAATAAACGTCATACTTCTGGTGCAATCCTTCCACCAATGCGGTCTCCATGGCACCACTCAGGTTCTTATCTTCTTCAGGCACACGCAGGGGCATCAACACGAGGCGCTCTTTCGAAGGCTGTGAAACATCGGATGAGTTAGCTTTTGATGCCCTTGAATTATCTTTGTTGGCAGCCTCGGCTTGAACAGGAATCAACATCAGAGCAATAGTAACGACAACAGCGAAAATACCGCTCATTGCGTTTGATTTCTTACTTTCATATGGCAATTCCCGCTCGTGTGAGAATACGCTACAGCAGATTTGCGTTTTCACGACATTCTCCTTCATCCCCGTAACTCAGTATAAATGCAGTTGTTTATTAATTTTAAGGGTTATCTCATTTACTGAAAATGAGATATGAAATAGCTATTCCGGCACCAATCCGCTTAGCAATACAGGACGAAACCACCCGCAATTTGACATTGGCTACTGTTGCAATCGTATCACTTTGAGGCCTTGAAGGTGAGTCCAGATTTTTGTTGGGATGATTTTGCCTGGAAGCAAGAATTGAACGTATGACGAACGCAATGAAAACACAATATATAGTATGGACTTGCGTCAGAATAACTATATCTAGTAAAATAAGCCGAATCCTAGCGGATTAATATTACAGATTGATGTTGTTTCTAAAATTGGGGGATCAATGGATAAAGATAAATCGCAAATGAATCACTATGCCTTTCTTCATCATGAGAAAAAACCCGAGGATGCCACACAACACCTTGACAGTAGCTTCTCAGAGCATGAATTGCGTGACCAAGAAGCCGAGATGGACAAACTTGAAGCTCGTTTATTCGCGATGGCAAGACCACGCCACTAGCAAACGGAACCGTAGTCATCTACAGAAAAGCTCACTTTATCCGGCGAATATTTGCCCCGAGTTGAGACAGTTTGCTTTCGATGTGTTCGTAGCCGCGATCCAGATGATAGATGCGGTCAATTACCGTTTCACCTTGGGCAACCAAGCCCGCAATCACCAGACAGGCCGAAGCGCGCAGGTCGGTTGCCATCACCGTTGCGCCCTCCAGATGCTCCACGCCGCGTACTACCGAGGTGTTGCCTTCCACATCAATATACGCGCCCAGACGGCGTAGCTCCTGTACGTGCATGAAGCGGTTTTCGAAGATGGTTTCCACCACCATCGCGCTGCCTTCGGCAATACAATTGAGCACCATGAATTGCGCCTGCATGTCGGTGGGAAATGCGGGATGCGGTGCAGTGCGCACGTTCACCGATTTCGGACGACCGTTCATTTCGAGGTGAATAGTGTCACCCTCGACTTTGATTTTGGCACCGGCTTCAGTGAGTTTTTCCAGCACCGTTTCCAGAATGTCGGCGCGCGTTTCGCGCAAGGTGATGCTGCCGCCAGTCGCCGCTGCTGCCACCAGGAAAGTACCGCTCTCGATACGATCCGGCATGATGTGGTGGCTTGCGCCGTGCAGTTTTTCCACACCGGTGATGGTGATGGCATCAGAGCCGTCACCGGAAATCTTTGCGCCCATCGCGCGCAAACAATTCGCCAAGTCCACCACTTCCGGTTCTCGCGCCGCATTTTCCAATACGGTCACCCCATCCGCCAACGCAGCAGCCATCATTAAATTCTCGGTACCCGTAACACTGACAATATCAAAGAAAATGCGCGCGCCTTTGAGCCGCTTTGCTTTGGCATGGATATAACCGTGCTCGATGGTAATTTCGGCTCCCATTGCTTGCAAGCCTTTGATGTGCAGATCAACCGGACGCGAGCCGATGGCGCAACCGCCGGGAAGAGAAACACGCGCATCGCCGAAACGCGCCACCAGCGGCCCCAACACCAGAATCGCGGCACGCATGGTTTTTACCATGTCATACGGCGCTTCCCATTTATCAACTTTGTCACCTTTGAAAGTGACTTCACCTGTCGCAGATTCTGCCGTGATGCCCATTTGCTGCAACAAATTGCGCATGGTGCTCACATCGTGCAGGTCGGGCAGATTGGTCAAACGCAATACATCTGCGGTCAACAAGCTGGCACACATGATAGGTAATGCGGCGTTTTTGGCACCTGAAATGCGCACTTCGCCGCGCAAAGGATTGCCGCCTTGGATAGATAGTTTTTGCATAAATTCAGTGATAGTGGGTAGTCGTTAATCGTCAGTTATCACACCCTAAACTAACGACTAACGACTAACGACTATTCGGCATCCCCCGTTGGACGCAGTGAGTGCATCAGGCCTCCACGGGCAATGCCAATAACTCTGCAACTCCATATAGATTCGCCAAACTGCGCAAATTATCGGGGACGTTAATGAATGATAGCTCCACATTTTTACGTTTCGCAGTGCGTAACCAAGTCAGCATCAAACTCACGGCGGACGAGTCTACTGCAGCAACTTTAGCAAAGTCGATAACGCAGTCGCACATCCCTTCTTCCCATGGCAACCCTTTACCGAATAGCGCCGAAATGGCTTCCATGGTCAAGCGACCCGATATTCGAATAACGTTTTCCCCAGCTTCGCTCACTTGGCATCTGCCTTGTGTGCTGATGCTATAGCATTCTCGGCGGCATGATTTTTCTCCACCAGAAATTTAATTACGCCGTCAATTCCGGACTGATGGAGCGGTGCGCTAAATTGTCCGTTATACATTTCCAGTGCCACCCTTGGGCCTGCAACAGAAAAATCAACCACTTTCCACCCTGCCGAGGTCTTCTTTAAATCGTACTCCACCGGCACCGGCGCATCCCCGGAGGTCGTGATCAACGTTTTCACAGTCACTTGGTCGTCACCCTCGCCATAGTTGAGCGGCTCGAATTTCACAGTGACATTTTTACTCGCTCCAAACGCTTTTCCGATATATGAGCGCACCAAAAGATTGCGAAATCCTTCCACCAGCATTTTCTTCTGCTCTGGTGTCGCGTCTTTCCATGTCTGACGATCTACTGTGCGCTTTGTCATCAAGGTAAAATCGAACAGCGGTAACACGCGTGTATTAACCAGCTCCTCTAATTGAGCCTTCTCCGACTTTCCCTGCTTTATCACGGCTAACACATCCAGTACGGCTGTTTTCACCATTACATCCGGTGCCACCGTTGTTTCCGCACGCGCCAACATGACAAAGCCCAACAAAGAAATTCCAACCACAGACGCAACAAATTGTTTCATCATTTTCTCCGGATATTTTATTTTGTAGCTTCCGCTTTGCCGGCGACCACTTGACCAATCAAGTCTTCCAGCACCATCGCAGAACGTGATTGCTTGATGGCATCACCATTTTTCAACATTTCATCATCTGCCCCCGGCTTCAACCCGATGTACTGCTCCCCCAACAATCCGGAAGTCAAAATACTTACCAGCGTATCTTTTGGAAATTGGTAACGTTTGTCGATGCTCATGGTCACTTCGGCCTCGTAACGTTCCGCGTTCAACTTAATCTCCGTTACTCGCCCGATTAGCACGCCCGCACTTCTAACCGAAGCTGTCGTCTTGAGTCCGCCGATATTATTAAAGCTTGCCTTTAAAGAATACGTCTCGGAAGCATTGTAGGTACTCAGGTTACCCACCTTAAATGCCAATATTGCCAGCGCGACCACGCCCGCCACAACAAATGCGCCAACCCACAAATCCAATGTGGTTCGTTCCATGTCAATTCCCCCGAAACATAAATGCGGTCAAAACAACGTCCAACAACAAAATAACCAGTGACGATTGCACCACGGTGCGCGTGGTAGCTCTTGACACCCCCTCAGCGGTAGGGGGCGCATCAAATCCTTCGAACAATGAGATCACCGTAACCGCCACGCCAAACACAAAACTCTTAAACACGCCGTTCAATACGTCATGCTGAAAATCCACTGATGCCTGCATCTGCGACCAGAACGAACCCTCATCAACACCGATATACACCACGCCAACCAGATATCCGCCAAATACCCCCATTGCTGAAAATATCATGGACAGTATCGGCATGGAGATCACCCCGGCCCAAAAACGCGGTGCCACCACGCGCGCAAGCGGACTCACCGCCATCATATCCATCGCGGCCAACTGTTCGGAAGCTTTCATCAAGCCGATCTCGGCCGTCATCGCCGAGCCTGCTCGCCCAGCGAACAACAAAGCTGCCAACACCGGACCTAACTCACGCAACAGACTCAGCGCGACTAGCGTTCCCAGAGCCGATTCAGAACCATATCTTTTCAGTATTTCATAGCCTTGTAATCCAAGCACAACGCCGACGAACAACCCCGCCACCAGAATGATAATCAGGGACATCACGCCGGTGAAGTATAGTTCCTTGACCGTTAAACGAAAACGCCGGAAACTGGATCCCGAGTTCCTCAATACCAGGACAAAAAAATGCGTGGCAAAGCCTATACGCCAAATCCCCTCGGTCACACGATGCCCGATATTTCTGACACTTTTTACGACAGGCATTAGATGCTTACCCCCAGATCCTGCATGTAGCTGCCACTTGGATAGTGGAAAGGCACCGGCCCATCTCTCTCACCGTGCACAAATTGGTGTACAAAAGGTTTATCCGAAGCTTGAATTTCTTCCGGAGTCCCTTCCGCAGCGATTACTCCATCGGCGATAAAATAAATATAGTCCACGAGCTTCATCGATTCCTGCACGTCGTGGGTCACCACCACCGAAGTGGCACCCAGTGCACTATTTAACCGGCGTATCGAATCTCCGACCACTGTGAGCGAAATCGGATCAAGTCCGGTAAATGGCTCATCATATAAAATCAGCATCGGATCCAGCGCCACCGTGCGCGCCAGCGCTACACGCCTCGCCATGCCTCCGGAAAGTTCGGATGGCATTAATGCATGCGTACCGCGCAAACCGACTGTTTGCAACTTCATCATTACCAAATCGTGAATCATTTCTTCCGGCAGATCGGTGTGCTCGCGCATTTGAAAAGCCACATTGTCAAATACCGACATATCGGTGAACAGAGCGCCGAACTGGAACAGTACACCCATCTTCCGGCGCATCGCATAAAGTTCCTGCTGATTCAACTCATGTATCACTTGACCATCAATTTTGACTTCGCCTCTGGTTGGGCGTAGCGCTCCACCGATCAATCGAAACAACGTTGACTTGCCGCAACCGCTCCCGCCCATAATGGCTATAACCTTCCCTTTATGGAAAGTCATATTAATACCCTTCAGGATGGGACGACTGCCGTAGGCAAAATTAACGTCGCGAATTTCTACCAGCGGTTGCGAAGACACGAATAAACTTTCTTGCTCGTTTAGAGTGGGCGCATTCTAAACCACACCTCTACCACCTACAACTCTGCTTTACCAATATTTGCGCCCCCAAACGATCAGCTCATTAATTTGCCCGGCATCCATTTTTATAACGTCGCCTAATTACTTGAACAAAGGTCGATTGCAAGCTATTCTGCGCACAATTGAACCTTGGCAGTTAAATACAGTTGAATATTTGGATAGTCGCGTGTCCGCCCCCTCTCTAAACTTGCCATCGATTGCTATTCGCTCATCTTTGTCTAATTGTGTCGAGTGCTTGCTGACAGATTCAATATAAATCCGTGTTGGCATAAGGGGGCCTCTAAAAATGAATGTGGCATATTGTGCCTTGAGCAAGGCTGCAAAATATAAAAAGGGGAGCTGATGTATCTCGAACATTTTGGCTTNNACAGAATTTTTCTTTTCCGGTGCCAATCGCGGAGAAATGCTCAATGCGTTGATCTACGCAGTTACCAATTGTGAAGGCATTATCAAGATCAGCGGCGAAGTCGGCAGCGGAAAAACCATGCTGTGCCGCATGTTGCTGGATCGTTTGCCCACCAACATCAAAGCGATTTACCTTGCCAACCCGAGCCTGTCACGCAACGAGCTTCTCTACGCCATCGCCGATGGCCTAGGATTGGATTTGGAAGGTCAGCGCGTCAGCATAATAATGCAAAACCTGCACGACCATCTGGTTGCAAAATTCAACCAGGGGGAGCGCTGTGTAGTGCTGGTAGATGAGGCTCACGCGATGCCGTCGGATACGCTTGAGGAGTTGAGACTGCTCTACAACTTGCAAATCGACAAACAAAAGCTGATCCAAATCGTTTTATTCGGACAGCCGGAACTTAATAAAACGCTTGAGCAAAATAACATGCGCCAGCTAAAGGATCGCATTGTCCATCACTTCCATATGCAGCCGATTTCCAAGAAGGTTATCGAATCATATTTAATGTTTCGCATGCGAGCTGCGGGCTATCACGGCCCGGACATTTTTTCGCCAGCCGCAATCAATCTGATTAGCAAAGCATCCAACGGGTTGATGCGCCGCGTCAATATCCTAGCCGATAAATCTTTGCTCGCCGCCTTCGTTGAAAATACTCACCGCATTGAGTCCAGACATGTTTTGGCTGCGATTCGCGACAGTGAACTCACGCCAGACGAACCCTGGCTCAACCGCAAAAAAATCGCTATCGTGGCTGGCGCGACACTCTCCGCTTTGGCACTTGCCGGTGCCGGCTGGATGTTAGGCAAAAACGACAATTCCCAGCGAACACTGGAGAATACATCGCCTATCGCCGTCACTCAGCCCACAACTCAAGCCCCAAGTATCGCAATTGCATCGCCCGCAATCACGCCGCCAGTTCAATCCACAGTTGTTGCAACAACGCCTGCACCAACTATTGCACCGAATCCCGCTCCAGTTGCCACCAAGACACCCGAAAAACCAGTAGTTACAGCGGCCAATACCAATGCGGGCAATAAAAACATGGCTATTCCCGCTTCGTTATTGCAACAAAGAATGGATGCCGCCAAAGACATGCTCATTCACGTCAACAAAAGCAGCGTCAGCATCCAGTTGTTCCACACCCAGGATACCAGACCGATGCGCATGGAAGGTTTTTTAAGCCGTGCGAAAAATCTGGGGGTTCTGTCTGATATATATATAGTGCCAATTAAAATAAATGGCAGGGCAGCTTTCCGCATTCTCTACGGCATCTATCCTGATAACGCTGCCGCACTTATTGGAATACAAAATCTCCCCCAACGTTACAAGGATGCGTTTGCACCGTCAGTCGACTCACTAAGCGGCTATTAACGCAATATTCAAGCCCAATAGCCAACCGCCAAATGCTATCTTGCTAACGTCGCGTTAGTTTGATAACATTCTCTGAATTTCCCGATGGAGTTTTGCATGCCTGTTATTTTCCCCACTATCGGCCCTTGGTACTCTACCGTGGAAGCCGCCGAGATAATGAAACTGAGCCCAGGCCATGTGTCGCGCCAGTGTAAATTGGGCAAGCTCGAATGTAAGCAGGTGGGCGATAATTACTGGTTGCCGGAAAGGGTCGTCAAGCGGCGCCACTACAAGGAATTTAATCCCGACGAGTTGGCGCATCTCCACCGTCTGGCGCAGCAAATTGCAGTCGAAAGAAGAGGCTACAAAAGCAAGCTGAATATATTGGGTATTCTTGCGCTGGATACCGGCGATGCAGCGTCAATGGTCTATGCGAGCACATTGCAAAAAGCCTGCGAATTTATTGGCTTTAACTTGGGGCTGGTGCGCTCCGCCCCGGATAAAGTTGAGGCCAGAATTCTGCAGGCCAATAAGGATCCGGCGATTCACGGAATTTTTGTCTTTTACCCGATTTTCAAAGATGCGAAAGATCAACAAATCAAAGAAATGATTGATCACGCCAAAGACATCGAGGGTCTGTCCGGCTATTGGTCGAAAAAACTATATTTAGACGAGCGCTTCGTCGATGAAGCAAAAACGAAAAAGGCGATTTTACCCTGCACTTCGCTGGGAATTCTCAAAACACTTGCCTACGTGGATCTTTTGGACGAGCGTGCAGGAAAAACTTTTGCCGGAAAGAAAATAGCGATTTTCAATCGCTCCGATGTGGTTGGCCGCCCTCTGGCTTACATGCTCAAGAATGATGGCGCCACGGTCTATTCGTTCGATATCGATGGTGGCGTAATGATGCACAAGAACGGGAAAGAGCAGCCGATTACCCGGGAAGAAGCTTTGCGCCAAGCCGACGTTGTCGTTACAGGCGTTCCATCCAGAGCCTTTGAAAAGATTCGCGGCGAAGAAATTAAAGAAAACGCGACCTGCCTCAACTTTTCGTTTGTTCAGAATTTCGAAGAAAGCGCAAAGGAAAAGGCGGGCATTTACATCCCGCGCGTGGGCCCGATGACTATTGCCATGTGCCTTAAAAATGTTGTGCGTCTTTATGAAAACAACAAGAGCTCCTACGATCAGGCCAGCAAACTGGAATGGCAGCGATACGGTGAAGTGGTAAAACTTGGCAAGGTAGAAAAACTTGTTGCTTGATAGCCTTAAACCCTATCTGGATGATCTCGCCAGCGCCTCTCCTGCGCCCGGTGGCGGTGCTGCGGCAGCCGTGACTGTAGCGCAAGGCTTGGCGCTGCTTTCGATGGTTTGCAACTTGACCATCGGCAAGAAAAAATTCAGCATGGTCGAGAGTCAGGTGCAAGAAATTCTTGCACAAGTCTCCGCCATGCGTGTTGAGGCGTTAGCCGAAGCCGAAGCCGACATGCAAGCCTTTAATGCCGTGATGACGGCATATCAACTATCCGCCGCAACGGACGAACAGAAATCAAGCAAGAAGACAGCCTTGGCAAAAGCCACCCGAGAAGCCGCAGAGCCGCCGTTTCGGCTTATGGCCTTGGCCGTTCGCGCCGCGCCCTTGGCAGATCAATTAGAGAAAATCGGCAACCCGAATGTTTTAAGCGACGTATTGGTCGGGCGACATTTGCTCATTGCCGGATACAAAGCCTCAAAGGAAAACGTTGAGGTTAACCTGCAAAATCTTTCTCCCGACGACTCTTTCGTTAGCGCCATGCGGGCTAAAATGAACACGTTAAGTCTAGGCTTTTCTGGCGCATAAGCACTTGAACGCGCAACTCTCTATGCGCAAGAGCACATTGTCCGAGTTCGTAAAGGTGCTACAAGCGTTTTAGAGGTGTTGCATTTTGCCCTCGCTCAGAGGGCTGAAAATGAAATTGCGCTGCGTACTGCTGGCTTTAAACCTCTCGTTCATATCCGCCTGTAGTGAGACAAAATTCGTCGATACGCAGCCACTCTCTGATCGACACTTGCAGACAAACGATGTTGAGTCTGCGCAGAACATCGGCGAAATACCCCAGACGAACAAACACACCATTCCACTTCAGCCGCCCAAACCCACCAGCAAAATTGAAACGTACAATGTCGTCGTAACCGATGTTTCTGCACAGGAAATATTGTTTGCGCTGGCGCGCGATGCAAAGATCAACCTCGATATCGCCCCCGGCATTCAAGGCAATGTCACAATCAACGCGATCAATCAAACCTTGCCGCAAATTCTCAATCGTATTTCCAAGCAAGTCGAAATGCGTTACGAGTTGGACAATGGCAACCTCATTGTCATGCCCGACTCGCCTTATCTAAAAACCTACAAGATTGATTACGTCAACATGATACGGGACGCTGACGGCGGTATCTCCAATTCAACACAAGTCGGCAGCGGTAGTACTACGGGAACAACCGCGAGCGCGGGTGTCGCCGGTAACAGTTCAAAAGTATCAATCATCAACTCGTCGAAGAATCACTTCTGGGAGCGACTGGAATCGAACATCAAAGACATCCTGCGCGAGACCGACAAGATTCTGCCGGACGGCTCCAGCGAGACATCTGTGCAACATAGCTCTAACGTCAGCACCACCGGTACGGGCGTGCAGCCTGCTACCAGCAATAGCAGAAGACAAGTCGTCGCCAAAGGCGGCATCGAGAATAGCCCCAATGCCGCTGCGATAGCCGACGAAGGCACGACGGTCACGCAACGTAACACTTTCCGCGAAGCCGCCTCGGTTATTTCCAATCCGGAAAATGGCATCATCACGGTGCGCGCGACGGCAAAGCAGCACGAGAAGATTCAGGAATTTGTTGCCCAGATCATGACCAATGCGCATCGTCAGGTATTGATCGAAGCCACCATCGTCGAAGTCCGGCTCAGCAAACAATATCAACAGGGTGTCAATTGGTCGAGCCTGCGTTCTGGCAGCAGCGGCTTTCAAGCCACCCAAATAGGGAGCGGCACCTTGCCCTCTACCAATACCGGCAGTATATTTACGCTGGACTATGCCAGCCCCATCTCCGGGATCGGCGCGCTTGCCGCCTCGGTAAAGCTGATGGAATCCTTCGGCACCGTCAAAGTTTTGTCCAGCCCTAAATTAAGTGTGATGAACAATCAGACTGCGATGCTGCGCGTGGTGGACAACTATGTCTACTTCACCATTCAGGCTACCACCACGACCAATCAGACCTCCACACTGACAACCTATACCACGACATCCAATAGCGTTCCCATCGGTTTCACCATGAGCGTAACGCCGCAGATCAACGACAACGATAGCGTGTTGCTGAATCTGCGCCCCTCCATCACGCGTTTGTTCGGTTATGTCAACGATCCCAATCCAGATCTTGCCAAAGCCGGAGTGGTTAGCCAGATTCCCGAAACGCAAACGCGTGAAATGGAATCGGTATTGCGGATCGAAAACAATCAGATCGCCGTAATGGGCGGTTTGATGCAAGATGAAATCCACAACTTGTCGGATGAAGTTCCGTTTCTGGGGCGCATCCCCTTTTTGGGTAATCTGTTCAAATATCGCAATGACACCAATATCAAATCCGAACTGGTAATTTTCATCCGCCCTATCGTCATCAAACAAGCCAGCATTGAAGGTGACTTTAGCCAATTTCGCAGCAATCTGCCCGACGCTAATTTCTTTGCCGACAAAAACAGCAAGAGTGCGCAGCCGGACAAACATAGACTATGAGCCTCTTGCTCGCCGCGCTAAAAAAATCCGAAGAGATCGGAGCTGAAGAACGCGGCCTTGCGGAACTGCAATTGGAAGAGATTCCGACACCCCCTTCGTGCCAACCCGGCACTAAAATTGCCCCCTTACCCAATCTTGGGAATAGTCAAAACACCTCCCAGTCTCCATCCAGCTTAAACAAAATTAGCTCGACACGGGCGCAGGAAAAAAACTTGTTTTCCGCAAAAAACATTGCGCCTATTAAGCGACTGAAACTGGGGATCATTCCTATCGCACTCATCGGCGGGGGCATATTCGCGGTAGCCGGTAGCCTTTACGTTTATCATCAAATCACGTCGCCCGCACACACCTCGCCACCGACGCAAAATATTGCCGCGCCCATCGCCACTTCACCACCCGTCGTTACGGCGACAGCGTTGCTGCCATTGATTCCGACAGCGGAGATTGCGCCAGCAGACATAGTGACCGAGGAGCCCCCCAGCCCATTGCCAGCCACAAAAATCGTAAAAGCCAAGGCACCGACGCTGAACATTCACCATCAACCGGAGTCCGATTCCATCGATCCGATTTTGACCAGCGCATATCAGGCTTATCAGAATGGTAATTACGTGACCGCCGAACAACACTACCGTAATGCTCTCGCCCAAGACAAAAATAACCGCGATGCCCTGCTTGGCTTGGCGGCCATCGCCCAACAGCAAGGACAGGATGAAACTGCCTTGCAATATTACCGTCGCGTATTGTTACTCGATCCGCGCGACCCCGCTGCTCAAGCCGCGATGGCCGCATTTGACCACAGCGACCCGACCAGCAAAGAAAGCCGACTCAATCAACTCATCGCGCAACAACCGGATTCTGCAGCTTTGCATTTTGCATTGGGCAATCAGTATGCCGATCAATCGCGCTGGGCAGAAGCGCAGCAAGCTTATTTTAATGCCCTCGCAGCAGAACCGAACAACGCACTGTTTGCCTTCAACTTGGCGATCAGCCTCGATCATCTCGGCCAACGCAATACCGCTGCTCAGTATTACCGGCAAGCCTTGCAACTGGATATTTCCGGCCATTCCGGCTTCACGCACGAACAAGCCCAACAACGTCTCGACCAACTCACCAGTCACTGAACATATCCGTAAGCTAATGGGTAATGTTAAGGCCATACTGTAAAATACGCGCTCTTCCCAATAGGCACTAATGATTAGTGATTAACAGCATGTTCGATTGTTGCACTGCTTCTGACTGCAAGGCTACGAACCCGAAAAAGCATAGATGCCCGGCCAGTGGAATTGAATGCTCCGAGGTTTCAGCTAAAACCATTGCCCATCACATCCAAAAATCCTGGGCGTGGGACAACAAGGATCAGCGTTATTTTTTCTGCGAAGATCCTAATTGTGATGTCGTCTACTTTGGTGAGGACGAATCCGTTATCCTCAAGTCGCAGCTTAGAACCAAGGTGGGACTTAAGGAGGCAGGCGAGGATGCTCCGCTTTGTTATTGTTTCGGAGTCTCCAAAGCTGATCTGATGAGCAATCCTGGCATCAAAAATTTCGTTGCCACAGAAACAAAGCGAGGGCTTTGCTCGTGCGAAACCAGCAACCCGTCTGGACGTTGTTGTTTAAAGGATTTTCCTCGCAACCCGGATACTGAAAAACAAGAAAGTGTGTAATCATGCCTGATCAAGATTTAAACCCGATGGAAGTAATGCCAGCACTCTCTGACAAGGAGATGGATGAGCTCGACAGCTTTTTGATGTCCGATGCCACATCCAATGAAGTAATGATGCTGGATTGTCTGGACGGATTTCTAACTGCCATCGCTTCCAGTCCCGTGATATTAAAGCCAAGCGAGTGGCTGCCGAGAGTGTGGGGGCCAACCGATGAAGATGCCCCGACTTTTGATAGCAATGCCCAATCGGAAAGAGTAATTGGCCTGATCACGCGACACTTGAATGCCATTATTTGGAATTTACAACAAGAACCCGACCACTTTGAGCCAGTATTTGACCTCCAAGTCTATGTAGACGATGAGCGTGAATATGTCGATGGCGAAATGTGGGCACATGGATACATGACCGGCATCAATATGCAGCGAGACGGCTGGAAGGCTTTATTTGAATCCAAGCACGGGGTTGAAATATTGCAGCCAATTCGCTTACTCGGTTCAGCAGAGGTTAGTCCAGAAGAGGAAGAGCTTATAAATACGCCTGCTCAGCGCGAAGAGTTGTCTAAACCAATTCCGGCAAGCGTTGCCTGGATATATAAATTCTGGGCGCCGCAACGTCGTGCCGCAGCAGAACGCACCATGGGCAAAACCTCTGAACATGAAACTCCAAAAATTAGCCGTAATGCGCCTTGTTCTTGCGGCAGCGGAAGAAAATTCAAGAAGTGTTGCGGTGCATCAACTGACTTGCATTGATGTTTAACTAAATGAAATGCTACTAAAGTTTTTACATCACGCAGCCAATTCAAACAGGAAGCCAACAAGCCTGCCGATGAAGGTCATTACAATATTATTGACCTTAATCGTAGTCGGTTTGATTCTAGTTCTTGCGGCAG
This sequence comes from Gallionellaceae bacterium, assembly GCA_003151655.1. Lineage (GTDB taxonomy): Bacteria > Pseudomonadota > Gammaproteobacteria > Burkholderiales > Gallionellaceae > PALSA-1006. The sequence continues at coordinate 41,110 of PLYB01000116.1, forward strand.
TGCTATTTATTTACATCGCAATAGGCGCTGCGTTCGTGTTCGGGTATTTCTGGTGGAAAACCCGAAACCTGAGAAAGAAAATGCGAAGTGCTCCACCTCAACAATCACCACAAGACGAATTGATAATTGAAGGCGAAGTAATTTGCGAGACAAAGGAGCAATTGAAGTGACCGGCACTTCGGTTGCGCGTAATAAACTCCACGCACAAAAATACTGATCATCGCCGAATCGCCGGTTATCAAGACAATCCAAAGTGACCAGTTCTCGGCCTTAGAACACATTGGGAATTTTTGGAACTAAGCTGGTTTTAATATCCGGTTCTGATATTTTCGAACACTTTTAACCAAATTTGCCATTGAGCTACTCGGATTAATTGCCCAATACCGGACGCTCGCCAAGTGCAGGTTTCGAGACGGTAATAATATTGCGGGGACTATAACTTAATTGTTGTAAGCGAAATCTCAACGCCCAATAGCCTTCAGATTCTCCTGAGCTGTTACGTATCCTTGAGCGGACGCTTTCCGAAACCACTCTACTGCCATTTCAACGTTTTTAGAAACGCCAAACCCGTTCAAATACATGTAGCCCAAACGGTTTTGTGCAAGAGCATTTCCTTGAACCGCAGCTTTCCGATACCACTCCACCGCGGTTTCATCGTCTTTAGAAACACCAAGCCCCATCGCATACATGCCACCAAGATTGGTTTGAGCATCAGCATATCCTTGAATTGCTGCTTTTCGAAACCACTCCACAGCTGATTCATCGTCTTTAGACACACCAAGTCCGCTCGCATACATATTGCCCAGACCGAATTGTGCAGCAGCATCTCCTTGCTCGGCTGCTTTTCGATACCATTTCACTGCTGTTTTATCGTCTTTTTTAACGCCCAGCCCGTTTGCATATACCAAGCCAAGATTCAATTGAGCGCTTGCAAATCCTTGGGCAGCTGATTTCTGATACCACTCCACGGCTGCTTCAGTATCTTTAGAAACACCCAGCCCACTCGCATACGCGATACCAAGATTGAATTGTGCAAGAGCATTTCCCTGAACCGCAGATTTCCGAAACCATATCACCGCAGTTTCAGCGTCTTTAGACACACCAAGTCCGCTCGCATACATGTAGCCTAGAGCGTGTTGTGCGGCAGCATCTCCTTGGTCAGCGGCTTTCCGGTACCATTCCACTGCTGTTTTATCGTCTTTAGAAACACCTAGCCCATTCGCATACATGTAACCCAGACGGTATTGGGCACCAGCCTCTCCTTGGTTAGCTGATTTCTGATACCACTCCACAGCGGCTTCGTTGTCTTTAGAAACGCCCAGCCCACTCGCATACATGGTACCAAGATTGAGTTGCGCCAATTCGTTGTCCTGTGTGGCTGATTTTTGAAATAATTCAAATGCTTTATGATCGTCTTTATTAACCCCAAGCCCACTCTTATACATGCTACCAAGGGCATTTTGTCCATAAGCATTATTTTGGTCAGCCGATTTTTGAATTAGCTCCATCCCTTTTACATAGTCCTTTTCGATGCCTAAGCCAAACATATATAAAGTTCCCAGTCTGCTTTGCGCCCTTGCATTTCCTTGATTTGCGAGAGGACTAACTATTTCAAATACCTTGGCATAATCTTTAGAAAATCCTACGCTCCCATAATAATATTTATCCGCAAGGTTTAATTGAGCATCCATTTCCATTGCGCTTTGAATGGCCGCAATTTTTTCTTGTACCGCTAGGCGATGGCTTCCATTTGGATATTTATCTAAATAGCTTTGAGGGACTTTCAAATCTTCACTCGTCTGAACTTTTTGCCACAGATCCTGTTCTTCTTTTGCTGCACGGTCATTTTGTAGCTTGTTCATGCGGACAGAGGCTAAAGCGGCAAAGCGTCCATTGTGATAATCTTTTAGGTAGATACCGAAGCTGCCTTCAGTGTTATCTTGCTGTGCTTTTTCCCATGTTTGTTGCTCCAGCTGATCAGATGCAGTCTGAGCTGCATCTTTGAGTTTCTTGATACGAGCTTTAGCCAAAGGACGGTATTTCCCCTTGGGATAGGTATCGAGATAAACTTGATAATCATCTACCGTATTTCCCTTTTGTGCTTCAGCCCATAGAACAGCATCTGGATCATTTTGATTTATTTTTGTTTGTGACTCTTCTGAAAGGGCGATTGCTCCGCTAAGTTCTTTTAATTTATTCACAACTTGTGCCGCACTACATTTTTCACAAGGAGACGATTTCGAGTACACAACCTTGTTATCAAAAATATTCTGAATGCTCAACGCCAAGAAGTAGATTCCATCTTGCTTGGTGACATTGGCTGTTGCGATCAATTCTGCTTGAAATGCCTCTGCGATATTTTGCATGCATCGTGTCTCATCGCATTCTTTATGGGCTGTATTCTGAGACTCTTTTAAGAATATCTGGTGTGCTTTCTGTGAGACTTGTTCACCTGAAAATACGTCATACTTCTGCTGTAGCCATTCTACCAATGCAGTCTCCATTGCACCCGTTAGATTCATGTCTTCTTCCGGCACACGCAGTGGCATTAGAACGAGACGCTCCATTTCTACACGATTGGAAGCCTTGTGCTTGATTTTTGTTGCGGCTTGAGAATGGTGTGGAATAGCAACAAGAAAGACTACCACCATGATGATGAAGAACAAGTGGCGCAGTTTAGATTTTCTCATGCTCTATTTCCTTGAGTGATGTGTCTCTAATCCTGGCGGGCTGGAAACATTCTATCTGAAGATTTCATTTTCCTTCTTGCATATGTGCAATAAGAAAATCCTTTAAAAGCCCATCGGTGTTTGTCCTATAGACATCCAAAATAATTACTGTATTCTCTTCGAGTATGCAACCTCTCTGTGGGGAAGCCGATTTTGTGCAATTGTTCATTTATAAAAGCAAGCCTGTTGAAAAGCAGGGACGCAAAGTTTCCGATCTAAGCGGTAAAACCTATGATAGCGGAGCCGCCGGAATTGTTACTGGTTGCTCTTCTAGTTTAACTCAAGAAGGGGAGCGCTGTGTCACCCGTAAAACCAACTCCAGAAGTTTTTTCCGCCGATAGCGTCACTCAGAGCAGCCCACCCTACAGGTTGCCCAGCAGTTCATCTGTTCCATCGTCTCCAAAAACTCAGGAATTGCGGGCAAGATACGAAGCCTGTTGTACAACCAAGAATGATTTGAAATCGTCCGATGAGCCTGCACGAGGGGACTTTCACTAAAAGAAGTGGACTCCTGATGGCTATTCATTTTCGTCCATAACACGATGCTGGAATAGTTTATTTGGCATTCTTTGCGATGGTTCAGATAAATGAGACCCTACAAGAAATATTTACGATTTCTACTTCCGGCTCTACCCATTATTTTAGGGACTCTGGCGCTGCTCGGCTGGACTCTGGATATCGCATCACTTAAACAAGGCATTGCTTCAGGTGTTGCCATGAACCCCGCAACCGCGCTGGGATTCATTCTGCTGGGGTTGGAAGTTTTTCGCTTGCATGCAAGGATTAATAATCCATTGGCCAGCAGAATCGGTCAACTGGCAATATGGATGGTTATCATCGCCTCTGCCATGAAACTTGGCGATCTTGTGCTGGGTACCTCATTCGGTATCGACCAGCTACTTTTTGCCGCGCAGTTGGATAAATACTTGACTCATCCTAACAGAATGGCACCCAACACTACCCTTTGCTTTTTTCTGCTTGGCTGGGCCATGCTATCCCTGCGCAGCCGATCAAAAGCAGCAATTTCCACCGCTCAAGCGCTCACGATGATCCCTGCGCTGTTCATACCGCTGGCAATTGTTGGTTACATCTATGGCACCGAAAGTTTCTATGGATTGGGTTCCTACATTCCCATGGCGTTCAATACCGCGATTGCCTTTCTATTTCTTATTGCGGCTATTTTGTTTACTTATCCGCATGATGGATTCATGCGTGTTTTTACCAGTGGTGGCTCTGCGGGTAAGATTGCCCCTATTCTGTTGCCCGCAACGCTCATCGTTCCGTTTCTGGTGGGGTGGATTACCCTTGCCGTCCTGAATGCAAAACTCATTGACCCGGCACTTGATCACGCACTTTCTGTGGTTATAAATATCGCGATATTCTTTGCCTTGAGCTACTTCAGTATACGAACTTTATATTTTTCGGATCTGCAACGCCAAAAGGCCGACGCCGAGCAGAAGCTGGCAGAGCTAAAAGCCGAGGAGTTAAAAATGGCCAAAATAAATGAGGCGTACCTGATCGCCGTCAACAAGGAGTTGGACGATTTTACTTACATTGCCGCGCACGATCTCAAGGAGCCTTTGCGTGGCATACACAACTATGCAGGTATACTGAAGGAAGACTACGCCGGGCAGATGGATGAGGGTGCCCGGCAATATGTTAACAGCATACAGCGGCTGGCCGAACGTCTGTCGTTCCTGATTGACCGTCTGCTGGCTTACTCCCGCGTGGGCAGCACGGAGCTTGTCCATGTTCAGATTGATGTGGATGCCGTCGTTGACGAAGTGGCGGAAGACCTGAACCGTTTATGGACAAAGGAGGGCATCGAACTGCGTCGCAATGGCCGCCTCGGTACGATAACAGGCGATGCCACCCGTGTCGGGGAAATATTTCAGAACCTTATTTCAAATGCGGCAAAATATAACGACAAGCCATCGAAATGGATAGAGGTCGGCTGCAATCATAGCGGCACTCCCCCGATTTTTTATGTGCGCGATAACGGCATCGGCATTGCGCCGCAACACCACGAAAACGTTTTTCGAATATTCAAACGGCTGCATGAGGTTAACAAATATGGCGGGGGAACCGGTGCCGGCCTTACTATCGTCAAAAAGATTATCGAGCGACACGGTGGGCGCATCTGGCTCGAATCCGTGCCGGGCGAAGGGACGGTGTTTTATTTCACTTTGGGGCGGGAACAATAAATGAGCGCAACCATTCTTGTCATCGACGACAACGAAGACGACCAATTCCTATACCGACACGCGCTCAAGGATTTTGATCATGCGCTGGTTCCTGCATTGTCGGCGCAGGCAGGTCTGGCGCGTCTGGCGGATTTGAGGCCAGACCTGATCCTGCTCGATTACAACCTGCCGGATATGGACGGACTCAGCTTCGTCAAGAAGCTGGCCGAGTATTCGGGCATCCACATTCCCGTCATCATGCTGACCGGAGGAGGCAGCGCGGAGGTCGCCGTCGAGGTGATGAAACATGGTGCCGACGACTATCTGGCCAAAGACACCGAGGGCCGATATTTGAAGCAGTTGCCGGGAGTAATTGGACGCGTCATGGCGATTCATGCGCAACGTGAACAAAACCGGCAGTTGCAGCAGAAAACCGAGGCACTGCTGCGCCGCAATCAGACCCTGATGCAAAACGCCATGGATGGCATCCATGTGATGGATATGCAGGGCAATATCGTGGAGGCCAATGATTCTTTCTGTCATATGTTGGGTTACACCAAGGAAGAAATGGCCAGCCTTAATGTGGCTGATTGGGATGCGCAATGGTCAGCAGAAGAACTGCGGGAACGCTTCAAGTCGCTCATCGGCAAAGACACTCGGTTTGAGACGGTACACCGCCGCAAGGACGGGACACTGATAGATGTCGAGATCACGACCTCCGGTATGGAGTTCGAAGGGCAGCATTTTATTTTTGCCGCCAGCCGCGACATCTCCGAGCGCAAGAGCGCCGAACAAGAAATACAAGATCAGCAGGCTCGCATCAATGGCCTTGTTGATGCTGCGATGGACGCTATCGTGTCAACCGATGAGAACCAAAACATCATCATTTTCAACCACGGTGCCGAGCGGATGTTCGGTTACCGTGCCGCCGACATCATCGGCCAACATCTTGACCTGCTCATTCCAATCAGATACCGGAAAACACATAGCAAGCATGTCGATGAGTATGGCAAAACGGGGATTACTACACGCACCATGAACCAGCCGGGACAATCCTACGGCTTGCGTGCCAACGGAGAGGAGTTTCCTTTTGAGGCCACCATATCAAGAGTCAGCGTCGCCGGAAGAGCAATTTACACGGCGATCCTGCGTGACACTACCCGGCGCAAACTGACTGAGGCCGAACTTCGCATCGCCGCAGTCGCGTTTGAGTCCAAGGAGGGCATGCTGGTTACCGATGCCAATGGTACGATTCTAAGGGTCAATCAGGCTTTTACCGAGACCTCCGGGTATACAGCCGAAGAGACCGTTGGCAAAACACCGAGCCTGCTCAAGTCAGGCCGCCACAACGCAAGCTTCTATCGTGCGATGTGGGAGTCTATCAATCGCACGGGAACATGGCAGGGAGAAATCTGGGATCGGCGTAAAAATGGTGAGGTATATCCCAAGTGGCTTACCATCACTGAGGTCAAAGGAAGTGACGGTATCGTCACCCATTATGTCGGATCACACATCGACATTACCGAACGCAAGGTGTCGGAAGAGAAAATCAAGAATCTGGCATTCTACGACCCCCTCACCCGGCTGCCCAACCGGCGACTTTTGCTAGACCGGCTCCAGCACGCTCTGGCTTCCAGCACGCGTACCGCCCGATCAGGTGCGCTGCTATTTATTGATCTGGACAATTTCAAGACTCTCAACGATACCCTCGGTCATGATATCGGTGATCTGCTCTTGCAAAATGTTGCGCAACGTCTGGAGTCCTGTGTGCGCGAAGGCGATACGGTGGCCCGTTTGGGCGGTGATGAATTCGTGGTAATGCTGGAAGAGCTGAGCGGAAATGCTTCTGAGGCCGCAGAGCAAACCGAGGCTGTTGGCGTGAAAATACTCGCTTCACTTAACCAACCTTACCAGCTTGCTTCGCACGAATACCATAGCACTCCCAGCATTGGTGCCACACTGTTTATCGACCACCAATTGGGGATAGAGGAACTCTTAAAGCAGGCAGACATCGCCATGTATCAGGCCAAGAAGGCTGGCCGCAATGCCTTGCGTTTCTTCGACTCGCAGATGCAGGATGCCGTCAATATCCGTGCTTCCCTCGAAAGTGAATTGCGCAAAGCACTTGAGAACCAACAATTCCAGTTGTATTACCAAATTCAAGTAGACAGTTTATGCCGTGCTTTTGGCGCGGAGGCATTGATCCGCTGGAACCATCCTGTACGCGGCCTAATATCCCCCGCGCAATTCATTCCGGTGGCGGAAGAAANNTCCAACTCAAGGCATGGCAGCAAGAAGAGCTTACCCGCGACCTTGCTCTGGCGGTGAACGTAAGTGCCAATCAGTTCCGCCAGACTGATTTCGTGGCACAAGTACAAGCTCTAGTGCTACGCCATGCTATCAACCCGAAAATGCTCAAGATGGAACTCACCGAAAGCATGTTGTTTGAGAACATCGAAAACATTATTGTTACTATGAATGCATTGAAAGAAATTGGTGTCAGGTTCTCGCTCGACGATTTCGGTACCGGCTATTCATCCTTGCAATACCTCAAACGGTTACCGCTCAATCAGCTCAAGATCGACCAGTCTTTCGTACGCGACATTGCCGTCGATAGCAGCGATAAAGCCATCGTGAGTACAATCGTCGCCATGGCACATAGCCTTGGATTGGATGTCATTGCCGAAGGAGTGGAGGCGGAGGATCAGCGAAAAATTCTGCTAGACACGGGTTGCGCTCACTACCAAGGATATCTGTTTGGCAAACCCGTTCCGATTGAGCAGTTTGAGGCGCTACTGAAGCTGTGCTAAACGCCATTGCCTTGTGAACGGGTAGCAGTCTCGACAGGAGTCCGTCGCCAAGTGCCACTTTCGAGTAACTAAATTAAAGCTGAGCTAAAAATTAGTCTTCCCGTTAACGGCCAGTGATGAAAGGCCAGACTGGACTCAGTTGAGTGTCATTCGCGGCAAAGCCGCTCAATTTCAATTTCCGCAGCATCGATGATGCGCCGCATGTCGCCGCCTTGAATACTCTCGTGCCATTCTATATCAACTATTTGCGCGAGGCACTTGCCCGGCACGTTGGTTAGCGCACGGTTCACCTTTAGTCAACTTGCTATAACTAGCCACTTGCCACCGCAGTCAGGTGGAACATTAATTTGGCTGGCAGCTTCATTCAGCGGGTTGAAATAAGGAACGACATGGACGCGCCCCAACATCCAACCCAGCAACCCATTGGTCAGTTACTGCTCGACAAAGGCGTCATCAGCGAAGATCAGTTGCGCATCGCCGCTCAGGAACAAAGCAATACGCCACAGCCCTTGGGACGATTATTAGTACGGCTGGGGTTTCTCTCCGAAGCCACCATCCGCGATGTGCTGTCGGAAAATCTGGGGCAGATCAGTGTCGATCTTACCGCTGTCATTATCGACGCTGCCGCCGTGGCTCTGATCCCTCAGGATGTCGCACGACGTTACCAATTACTGCCGTTGTCGGTGGACTCGTCCAGTAAAATTCTGACTATTGCGGTTGCCGATCCCGACAACATCATTGCACTCGACCAAGTGCGCGCGCTGCTTAAAGACGAATATCGCCTCGTCACCCAACTCGCCAGTGAGTCCGACATCCTGCGCGCTATCGACCAATATTACGGCTTCGAGCTTTCCATTGACGGCATCTTGCATGAGATTGAGCCGGGCGAGATGGACTATCAAAACCTGCAACAAGGAGTAACCGAATTTAGCCAACCCGTGGTGCGCTTGATCGACGCATTGCTCACCGAGGCCGTGCAACAAAGCGCATCGGATATTCACTTTGAACCGGAGAGTAGCTTCCTGCGTATCCGTTACCGGGTTGACGGTGTACTGCGCCAGGTGCGCAGCCTGCACAAAAGTTTCTGGCCTGCGATGGTGGTGCGCATGAAGGTAATGAGCGGGATGAATATCGCCGAAACGCGCGCGCCGCAGGATGGACGTATCTCGTTGCGTTTGTCCGGTCGCCCTATTGATTTTCGCGTCGCCTCACACCCCACCACGCATGGCGAAAATCTCGTGCTGCGCATTTTGGATCGACAAAAAGGAATCGTGGCTATCGAGCAGATCGGGCTTGATGATATTGCGCTCAACACACTCAGAAACATCATCGCCAAACCGGAGGGCATCGTACTGGTGACGGGGCCGACGGGCAGCGGCAAAACAACGACGTTGTATTCGATACTGAATCACGTCAACACTGAGTCGGTCAATATCATGACGCTGGAAGACCCGGTGGAATATCCCATTGCACTGATCCGCCAAAGCTCGGTGAACGATGCCGCAAAACTGGATTTCGTCAACGGCATTCGTTCCATGATGCGCCAAGACCCGGACATCATTCTGGTCGGGGAGATTCGCGACCACCCCACTGCCGAGATGGCGTTCCGCGCTGCTATGACCGGTCACCAGGTTTATTCTACGCTGCACACCAACTCGGCCATCGGCGCAATTCCACGTCTGCTCGATATTGGCATCTTGCCTGACATCTTGGCGGGCAACATCATCGGCATCGTTGCCCAGCGGCTGATCCGCATCCTGTGTCCGCATTGCAAAGCCAGCTACCGTCCCGACGACACCGAACGAAAAATACTCGGCTTGGCGCGTAACGATGACACGACGCTATATCGTGCGGTCGGATGCGACTTGTGCCACCGCCAAGGCTACCAAGGGCGACGCGCGATCATGGAAATATTTAAAATCGACAGCGACATTGACGATCTCATTTCACGCCGCGCCAGCATGCGCGATTTGAAACGATGCGCACTGGAAAAAGGTTTCCGCCCGCTGGCACAAGACGGCATCCGTCGCGTTATCCAAGGAGATACTTCCATTGCAGAGATCTCCCGCGTAGTTGATCTGACCGACCGCACGTAGACCAACTCAACATGACGATGTATTCCTACCAAGCGATCAACGCCGAAGGCAAATCCAGCAAAGGAATACTGGATGCGGCCAATCTGATTGATCTCGAATTGCACTTGAAGCGTGACGGACTTGATCTCATCAATGCCAAAGAAAAAGAGAACTCATCATCGTTCGGCAGCACAAAAATCAAGCGTATCGAGCTCATCACGTTTTTCTTCAACCTCGATCAACTCACCCGCGCGGGCGTGCCACTGCTGGAATGCCTGGCCGATCTGCGCGACAGCATGGAGGAGCCCGCCTTCCGCGAGATCATCGCCAGCTTGGTGGAATCCATCGAAAACGGGAAAACTCTCTCGCAGGCGATGGCACAACATCCCAATGCATTCGACAAGATCACCGTCAACCTAACCCTCGCGGGAGAAAAAAGCGGCAAGCTGCCCGACATATTCAGACACATCACCGAATCGTTAAAATGGCAAGACGAGCTGGTATCGCAAACCAAAAACATGATGCTGTATCCGGTGTTTGTCGGCAGCGTGGTACTCGCCGTTACCTTTTTCCTGATGATCTATCTCGTGCCGCAACTGGTCGGCTTCATCAAAGGCATGGGACAGGAAATTCCATTGCAAACGCGCATGCTGTTGGCCACCTCTGCTATCTTTGTGCATTACTGGTATATCCTGCTCGCGCTCCCTTTCATCCTGTTCGGCACATACCAGGGCGCACTCATTCTCCGCCCGGGGCTGCGCTACCACGTTGACAATCTCAAGCTGCATATCTGGCCGACGGGGCCGGTGTTGCGCAAAATAATTCTGGCACGTTTCGCCAATACCTTCGCCATGATGTACAGCTCCGGCATCACCATTCTTGATTGCATCGCCAACTCGCGCGATCTGGCTAACAATCAGGTCATCGCAAAAAGCCTCGACACCGTCATGCACGAGATCGAGTCCGGCAAAAATCTCACTCAAAGTTTCGAGCACACCGGCATCTTTCCGCCGCTGGTTGTACGCATGCTCAAGGTAGGCGAAGCCACCGGACAACTCGATCAAGCCCTGCTCAATGTCAGTTACTTCTACGACCGCGACGTGAAAGATTCCATCAAAAAAGTGCAGGTCATGATCGAACCAACCATGACCATCATTCTCGGCGCTTTACTAGGTTGGGTCATGTTGTCGGTGCTGTCGCCAATCTACGACATCATCAGTAAGATGAAAGTGTGAGTTACCCGTGAGCCTATCATGCAAAACTTTACTTTTTATGAGCGCGGCACATTTTCAAGCTTACTCCTGGGACAATGGCAATCTAGCGGAAGCTCAGCACTTCAGCAATGATCTGGCCGGGCGCGAACAATTTTCAGCTTATCTAAAACAGCGTCGTAATCCGGCCTATCTACTGGTCGATGTGATCGAAGAAGACTTCCGACTGGAGTCCGTTCCGCATTTAACCGGTAGAAATCGGCGCGATCTAATCGCGCGCAAGTTCGAGCAGTACTACCGTAACACTCCGTTCCGCCAAGCCAAGGTTCTGCACCGTCAAACTCAAGGTCGGCACGATGACGAAATGCTGTTCTCCGCGTTAACCAATCCGCAGCGCATCCTGCCCTGGCTGGATACTCTGCTCAGCAACAGCATTCCGATTATCGGCATTCATTCCCTGCCCAACACCGGCACTCCGTTACTGAAAAGCATTGCATCCAAACATGTGTTACTGCTGTCGTGGGAAAAATATGCGGGTCTGCGTCAAACCTATTTCCAGCAAAAACGCCTGCACTTCTCCCGCCTGACACCGATCGATAGCAATAGCTCTTTTAGCGAAGCTGTCGCAACAGAAACGCCGCGCACTCAACAATACTTAAAGAGTTTAAGTCTGCCACTGCCCGGTGAAATATTGCACGTGTACATCATTTGCCATGAAAACGACAAACTTGCGCTGCAATCCCAATTGCAAGACACACCAGAGTTGCGCTACTCCTATCTGGACGTGCAAACACTCGCCACCGGCATCAAAGCGAATGCTAGTTATCCGGACTCGGATGCCACCACCTTATTTCTGCATTTGCTGGCGACAAAGCCGCCCTCCAGCAATTACGCCAATTCGACACACACCCATTTCTACCTGCTTTGGCAGTTACGCTGGCTACTATACGGACTCGCTACGGCAACAACATTGGCAAGCATTCTTTGGAGCGTTCACTTCGTCTGGCAAGGGCGTGATTTTGTATCCCAAACCGAACCGATACTTACGCAGGCCGCGCAACTTTCAGATCAGGCAGCAGACATCACCCATAATTTTCCTGCCACCGCCCTACCTGCTACAGATATGAAAACAGCCGTTGCCCTAGCACGAAAACTCGGCAACTACTCGCCCGCACCCGAAGCGATATTGTCAAAGCTAAGCAGTGTGCTCGATCAATACCAGCGTGTTCTTCTGCACAAGCTTTCCTGGCAAACCAGTGCTGCCGATGCCCCGCCCTCTGCTTACCCGGCACAGGTCATCACCCTCGACGGCGAGCTACTCGATTTCGGCAACAATTACCGCAGCGCCCTCGCGTATCTGGATAACTTTCAACAAGCACTAATCCAGCACGGTTATACCGTCACCGCAAAAACCTTACCTTTGGACATTAGCCCCAAAGGAAGCGTCAGCGGAGACCAGCAATTGAGGCCGGATAAATCGGCGCAATTCACGCTGAAACTCATCTGGAGACAACCGAAGTGAATTTCTCAAAAGCTGACCTGCCCCACATAAAATGGAGCCTGCTTGCTTTCACTTTGAGCTTGCTGATTGGTAGCACAGTCATCCTGTTGAGCGCGAAATACGTTGATCACGCACGCAAAGAACGGCAACAAGCGCAACGCCAACTCATCGCCGCGCGGATAAAAATTGGCGATGCACATAGCGATCTGGCGAACATGTCTATCTATGCCCGAGAATATGCCTCACTGCTAGATAACAAAATCATCGGCGGTGAGCAACGTCTCGACTGGATGGAAGGCTTGGAAAAATTGCAGCAACGCCACCTCGTTGTCGATTTCAAATACACCATTGCACCACAACAGCCTTATATCCCGAGCCCGGCGCTGAACACCGGTAATTTCGACCTGCAACTGAGCGGGCTAAATCTGCAACTAGACCTGCTGCATGAAATGCAGTTGCTCAGAATGTTGCACGCATTACGCTCGAACATCAAAGGCGGATTCATCATCGACCACTGCACGCTGGAACGAAGCACGGCCACCCCGTCATCCCTTGCCAGACTTAAAGCGGAATGTGCGGGTGGCTGGATCACCATGAAGATAAAGGGCACACCATGAATAGCGCAATGCGCTGTGCCGTAATCCTCGCCCTCGGCTTTACACCGGGGGGGCAAGCAGATGAGCTTGGCCGTTTATTTTTCACTCCGGATGAACGCCTGCAACTTGATCGACAATACGCCCGCCATACCAGCATAAACGATCAATCAGGCATCATCGTGAATGGCCTTATTCAGCGTAGCGATGGGGCACGCACCGTCTGGATCAACGGCAAAGCACAAGCCAACGCTCCCGGCAAAAACACCAGCGCCGTGCCCGTAACCGTACCGGGAAAAACCGAGCCCATCGAAGTCAAAGTAGGGCAACGCTTGCTGCTCGACAACTTGCCTCCCTCAAAGACTGAGACACAGAGCACTTCCAAAAAAGGTGATGAGCAATGATTCTTTCCGGCAAAAATCAGCATCTATTTCGGCAGCAACAAGGTGCAGCACTCATGGTGATGTTGGTAATTTTAGTGATGGGCACGCTAGCGTTTTGGGCGAGTTCACTCAATAGCACGGCACTCAATAATTCTCGCAACCAAATAAGCGCAGCGGCTTTGGCACAAGCTAAAGATGCCTTAATCGCTTATGCCGTCACTTACGCTGAAACGCATAGCGGGCAAGCAGCGGGCTATCTGCCATGTCCGGATCGGAATGGCATCTCCGGTAATAATGGCGAGGGCTCTTCCGAAACTTGCGGCAATCAAAATATCAGTACCGTCGGCAGACTGCCATGGAAAACGCTTGGAATATCTCCCCTGCGCGATGGGCATGGCGAGTGTCTTTGGTACGCCGTGGCGGGGAGCTATAAAAATAATCCCGCCTCTTACAACATGATGAACTGGGACAATAACGGCCAGCATCAGATACTAGCAGCTAGTGGCATCCCCCTTACCGGAGCAACATCTGACTCCTACGCGGTCGCGGCAATCTTTGCCCCCGGCGATACGCTTATAAGTCAAAGCCAGAGTCGCTTGCCCGACGGCAGTGCGCCCATTTGCGGCGGCAATCACATTGCCAGTAACTATCTCGATCGTGACACCAGCATCGGTGCCAATAACGCTGTTCCTGCAAACTTGCCCAATGCCATTGGTCAATTTTTTACTGCCGGAGCCACGAGCAACATCAACGACCAGATTATTTTCATCACACGGCAAGATATTTGGAACGCAATCAAAAAACGTAACGATTTCGGCTCATTCATATCCAACGCGCTAACGAGCACAGCCACCTCAGCATGCATGGCGGCACTCCCCTCGCCGGTAACGATAAATTTCAACAACACGCCGCCAACTGAAACAACGGTAGTCGGATCAGTTGCCAACCTTAAAACAGGCAGAGTGCCGAAAGCCTGCCTCACTTCCGCTCTGAACAATTGGCAAGACCATCTGCTGTATGCCAGATGCGTATCCGGCAACTGCCTAACTGTGAATGGTAATGCTTGTCATGGTGTGCTTATCTTTTCGGGAGAACGAAACGCATCTCAATCCAGAATCGGCAACACCGACAAAAACAACTGGGGAAATTATTTGGAGAACACTCCCGCCGCCAATCTTACCGCCTTCACTACAGGCACAACTACGTTCTCAGGTGCCAGCGCGTACACAAGCGCTAATCCTTCAACCGATATATTGGCCTGCATTCCATGACCGCAAAAGTTAATTATATAAACAGACAAGAGGGCTTCAGCCTGCTGGAGATGGCGATTGTGCTGACCATCGTCGGCTTGCTGATGGCCGGATTGATTCCATCCATCACCGGCCAAATCGAACAGCAACACAGAAGCGAAACGCGCAAACAACTGGATGACATTCAGCAAGCCTTGTTTGGTTTTGCCATTAGCAATGGCCGTCTTCCCTGCCCCGCTGACGGCACCATTCCAACCATTGCCGGATTAGAGAATGGTGCGGGTCAGGAAAAAACAAGTTGTGCCGCAGGTGCGAATGGCGGGGTATTGCCTTGGGTAACATTAGGCGTTAGCGAAACGGATGCCTGGGGTCGGCGCTTTACTTATCGCGTTACCCCCGATTTTGCCGATGCCGTTAACACCAACACTTATGCAGGTTGCACGCCCAGCCCGACTCCCTCGCAATCGTCTTTTGCACTGTGTTCCAAGGGTAATTTGAATATAGGATTAACTGCGGGGGCGACCAATGTCGCAACCGATATTCCAGCCATAATCGTTGCCCATGGCACAGACGGGTTGGGTGCATTTACGCCCACCGGTCAACAAATCCAGCCGATTCCAGTAGCCAGCACAGACCAAGGAGATAACGCCGACAATGACAACAACTTCGTCAGTCACGATTTCACCACCAGCTTTGACGACCTCGTGGTTTGGATATCGCCGAATATTTTACTCAACCGCATGGTGATGGCGGGGAAGCTACCTTAAGCTCTGCGCCAAGTTGTGCCTTGCGGGGTGTCTTCCAACACGATTCCGGCATCTAACAATACTTTGCGAATGCGGTCGGCTTCGGCGAAGTTTTTGGACTTTTTGGCAGCGATGCGGGCTTCGATCATCTCATCGATTTTCTCCGGACTTGGCCCAACAGTTATAGTTGGAGCATGGCCTGTTATTGTAATGTGACCAGATTCAGGGGAAATATCCTTTCCTCTCCCTTGTAAGAATTCTTGTGCGTCACGCTGTAACAAACCGAGTACTCCAGCCAAATTTTTAAGTTGTTGTGCTGCTGCTACTGACTGACTGCGGTTCACTTCGTTGGCAAGATCGAATAGTACGGCAACGGCTTCCGGCGTGTTGAAGTCGTCGTCCATGGCGGCTTTGAATTTGTTGGTGTAAGGGGTGTTCCAGTCAAGAGTGCTCACTCCACCCACCGCAGCAGAAGGAACGCTTTTGAGCGCCGTATAAAGCCGAGTCAACGCACCCTTCGCATCATCCAGATGTGCATCCGAATAGTTCAACGGGCTGCGGTAATGCGCGCGCAGAATAAAAAATCTCACCACTTCGGCATCATATTTTTTCAGTACTTCGCGAATAGTGAAAAAATTGCCCAGACTCTTGGACATCTTTTCGTTGTCCACACGCACGAAGCCGTTATGCATCCAGTAGTTCACATATTGGCCCCGATTTCCATTTTCACGAATCTGCGCGCCTTCGCTTTGCGCAATCTCGTTCTCGTGATGTGGAAACTGCAAGTCCGCACCGCCGCCGTGAATATCGAAATGTTTTCCGAGTAATTCAGACCCCATAGCGGAACATTCGATGTGCCAACCTGGACGGCCTTTGCCCCACTTCGAATCCCATTTCACTTCCTCGGCTTCGCTGTCCTTAGCGTGTTTCCACAGCACGAAATCAAGCGGATCATTTTTATTGGAAGCCACTTCGACACGCTCACCCGCACGCAAGTCTTCCAGCGACTTGCCGGAAAGCTTGCCGTAACCATCAAACTTGCGCACCGCGTAATTCACGTCACCATCCGCTGCCTGATAAGCCAAGCCGTTCTGTTCCAGTCGCTCAATCATTTCCAGCATCTGCGGCACATACTGCGTGGCACGCGGTTCGTGGTCAGGACGTTGCACGCCCAGCGCATCGGCATCTTCATGCATCGCGTCGATAAAGCGTTGCGTCAGCGCATGGATGGATTCTTTATTCTCCGCCGCACGCTTGATAATTTTGTCGTCGATATCGGTGATATTGCGCACGTAGTTCACGTCGTAACCGGAAGCCTTCAACCAGCGATACACCATGTCGAACANNAGTCGTACACCGTCATGCCGCACACGTACATGCGGACTTTATTCGCGTCGATGGGTTTGAATTCCTGCTTATCGCGGACGAGAGTGTTGTATATTTTTAGCATTTGGAAACCTTGAAAATCTTTTACCACAGAGGCACAGAGACACAGAGGAAGTCAAAAACACAATCGGGTAAAGCCCCTGACAATATCCGACTCTAAATCTTCGTTTTGCTTTTCTCTGTGTCTCTGTGGTGAATGTTTTAGCCTTGTTCTTTCGCCCAGGAATCCTTAAGCGTCACGGTGCGATTGAACACCAACTTGCCCCCAGTTTGATGATCTCTGCGGTCAGTCACAAAATATCCCAAGCGCTCAAACTGGTAGCGAGTTTCCGGCGGGGCATCTTTCACACAGTTTTCCACCCAGCCTTGCACCACGGTGAGCGATGTCGGGTTCAGATACTTGCAGAAATCCACGTCCTTATCGCCGTCCGGTTCCGCCACAGTGAACAAACGGTCATACAAACGAATCTCGGCAGGCAGTGCATGCTCACAAGACAGAAAGTGAATCACGCCTTTGACTTTGCGTCCTTCCGGATTTTTACCCAGTGTGGCGTGGTCGATGCTGCAACGCAACTCGATCACTTTGCCTGTTGCATCCTTCACAGCTTCGTCACAACGTATCACATAGCTATGGCGCAAGCGAATCTCGCCGCCGAGGGTGAGGCGCTTCCAACCGGAAGGAGGCACTTCGGCGAAGTCATCCGCTTCGATGAACAAAGAGTCACTGAACGGGACGACGCGTTTGCCCAGCTCGGGTTGATTGGGATGGAAGTCGGCTTCGCGTGTTTGCGCGCCATCGAAGTTGGTGATGGTCACTTTCAACGGATTGATCACGGCCATCACGCGCGGTGCGCGCAATTCGAGATCTTCACGGATCGCGCCTTCCATCACCGCGATATCCACGCTGTTTTCGCTCTTGGATACGCCGATGCGTTTGGCGAATTCGCGGATGCCTTCCGGTGTGTAGCCGCGTCTACGCATGCCGCTGATGGTAGGCATGCGCGGGTCGTCCCAACCGCTCACGTGTTTTTCGTTCACCAGTTGCAGCAGCTTGCGTTTGCTGGTGATGGTGTAGTGCAACTCCAGGCGCGAAAATTCATATTGGCGCGGATGGCAGGGAATGGTGATGTTATCCAGCACCCAGTCATACAAGGGGCGATGATCTTCAAACTCCAGCGTGCAAATGGAATGGGTGATGCCTTCCAGCGCATCCGAGATGCAATGGGTGTAATCGTACATCGGATAGATGCACCATTTGTCGCCGGTGCGGATGTGATGCACGCGGCGGATGCGGTAGATGGCCGGATCGCGCATGTTGATATTGGGAGAGCTCATGTCGATCTTGGCGCGCAGCACCATCGCACCATCGGCAAATTCACCGTTCTTCATGCGCGTAAACAAATCGAGATTTTCTGCCGGTGAACGGTCACGGTTCGGGCTGTTCTTGCCCGCTTGGGTCAGCGTGCCGCGATATTCGCGCATCTGTTCCGGCGTGAGATCGTCCACATAGGCCAAGCCTTTGTTGATGAGCTCCACGGCGAAGCCATACAATGCATCGAAATAATCCGATGCCCAACGTACTTCGCCGTTCCACTGAAAACCCAGCCAGCGCACATCATCCTGAATGGATTGCGCGTATTCTTCGCTCTCTTTCTCCGGATTGGTGTCATCGAAACGCAGATTGCATTTACCCTGGTAATCTTTTGCCAGCCCGAAATTCAGGCAAATCGATTTGGCGTGACCGACATGCAGATAGCCGTTCGGCTCCGGCGGAAAGCGGGTAACAATGCTCTGGTGCTTGCCGCTAGCCAGGTCGCCATCGATGATCGTGCGAATGAAATTGGAGACAGGGGCAGATGAAGCGGGTGTATTGCTACTCATGGATTTTAAAAAGCCTATGACAAAAGATGGCAGATTTTACCCGAATTTGCGTCCGGCTATTAAGCTGTAGCGAGAACGCCTTAAAGCATCTATCCGCAAACCTGTGCCAGCGGTAGTGCCTCAGGTCAATAAGCCGTGAAAGATATGCGCATATTTGGTAGAATCCGCCCTCTCCGGCGGGGTATCCCGTTGAGACCCGAATTTATGCTATTTTCTGGAAAAACATTTCGATGAATAAGATCAAACGATTTAGCCCCGGTATCGCGCTTAGTGTGTTGCTGTTGTGTTGCAATCTGGCTGTCGCCGCAGACATTCAGGATGCCAACCGCTTATTCAAGCAAGGTCTGACTCTCACCGAACAGGGCAAAACTGCCGAAGCAATCAAGGTATTCACCTCGCTCACCGAAGACTATCCAGAACTGCCGGAGCCTTATAACAACCTTGCCGTGTTGTACGCAGGGCAAGGCCAATATGAAAAAGCCAAAGTTGCTCTGGAGATGGCCATACGCACGCATCCGAGCTACGCCACTGCCCATGAAAACTTGGGCGACATCTATGCAAAAATGGCCAGCCAAGCCTATGACCGCGCACTGCAATTAGACAAGAGCAACACCAGCACCGCCACCAAATTGGAAATGATTAAGGAGCTATTCGGCGGCAATGCACACAAATCAGCCAATGCATCACCAACGTCGCCCACGATCATATCCGGTAGCGGAACTTTACCCCCCTCCGACAACACTAAGTCAGTAGTGATCGCCGTTGCACCTGAAGTGCCAAAACCGGCCATCTCGACCAAGCCATCCCTGAATACGAGTGAAGATCCGCTCAAAACTGTTCAGGACTGGGCGGCGGCATGGTCATCCAAAAATTCCAAAAAATATCTGGCGTTTTACGCCAAGGAATTTAAAACACCGGATGGAGAAAGTCGTGGCGCATGGGAGAAGCATCGTCAAGAACGCATCGCTGCCCCCAAGTCCATTCATGTGGAAGTGAAAGAGGCCAAAGTGAAAATAGCTGATGCCAATCACGCCATCGTAAGTTTCAGACAATTTTACCGTGCCAGCCATTTGCACACCGCGTCCAGCAAAACATTAACATTGATCAAGAGCAATGATAAATGGTTGATCGTAGAAGAACACACGGGTAAGTAATTTATGCGTTACACAACGTTACTGTTAATCGCCGCACTTTTCTCCGCGCCCGCGCAGGCCGGGGAGAGAGATTCGCGCGACATGGAAATATTGCTGGCTCAGAGCTTGCATTCCATCGGCAACAATAAGCTGGATGTCGCGCTGAATGAGGTGGATTCGCTGCTCAAAGTAAATCCCAACTTCAAACTGGCGCAACTCGTCAAAGGCGACTTACTGCTGGCACATTCGCAAGCACTCAATAATTTTGGCAATGCGCCGAACGCGCCGCAAGACCGCATTGAGGATTTGCGGGATGAAGCTCGCGTAAGACTACAGCGCGTGCAGCAACAGCAACCCTTCAAAGCAACTCCGAAGTACCTTTGGCAACTCGATGCTGAGCAACACTACGCTATTGTGGTGGACACCAGCAAGGCCACGCTGTACTTGTATGAGAATGTAAACGGTGAACCGCATTACGTCGCAGACTATTACATCAGCGTTGGTAAAAATGGGGCCGACAAAGTTTCCGAAGGCGACCATAGAACACCTCTCGGCGTGTACTTCATCAACTCCAAACTGACCAAAGACAAACTCACCGATTTTTACGGATCGGAAGCGTTCCCGCTGAGCTACCCCAATGAATGGGATCGTCGGCATGGACGCGACGGGCACGGCATCTGGTTGCATGGCACACCAAGTGATACATACAGCCGCCCGCCGCGCGCCAGCAGCGGCTGCGTGGTACTGGCCAACGACGACCTCCTTCAGCTCGGCAAGCTGGTGCAAGTCGGGCACACCCCGGTCATCATCACCGGCCAGATGGATTGGAGCGATGAAAGCGACCGCACCGAGCGCAGCTCCCTGCTTGCCGAAATCGAAAAGTGGCGCAACGACTGGGCCAGCCGCGACTCAGACGCTTACTTGTCACATTACGCACAAGACTTCTCCACGGGCGAAGTCAAACTTGCCGCTTTCTCGCAGCAAAAGCGCTTGGTTAACTCGGGCAAAACTTGGATCAAGGTGACACTGTCCAAGCTGAGCGCCTTTCCTTATCCCGGCCAACCCGGCTTGGTGGTGGTCAACTTCGAACAGGATTATGGCAGCAACAATCTTTCCAACCGCATGCTCAAGCGTCAGTATTGGATGAAGCGCAACAATAAATGGCAAATCGTATATGAGGGATCGGCATGATGAAACTTATTAAAACTCTTTTCGCTTTACTGCTCGCCGGCGTGTGCGTCCTGCCTGCGCATGCAGCTCCAACCCCCGCACAAAAAGGAAAATCAACAATGGTCAAACTTCACACCAACCTCGGCATCATCACCATCAAATTGGACGCTGAAAAAGCGCCGAATACCGTCAAGAATTTTCTTGAGTATGTAAATAGTGGCTTCTACAGCAATACTATTTTTCACCGCGTGATCGATGGCTTCATGATTCAAGGCGGCGGATTTGAACCCGGCATGAAACAGAAACCGGTCAACGCGCCCATCAAAAACGAAGCCAACAATGGCTTGACCAACGATGCTTATACCGTAGCCATGGCTCGCACCAGCGATCCGCACTCCGCCACCGCGCAATTTTTTATCAACGTAAAGAACAATAGCTTCCTCAATTTCACTGCCGAGAACAGTCAAGGCTGGGGCTATTGTGTATTCGGTAAAGTCGTGGAAGGCACCGAAGTTGTCGATGCGATCAGAAAAGTAGCAACCGGCACCAAGGGGTTCCATCAGGATGTGCCAACTGAGGATGTCGTCATCACTCAAGCGGAAGTCGTCACACAATAATAGAAAAACGGCGCGATAAGCGCCGTTTTCATTTGCAATGCCACACACTTTATTTATCTCCGATCTCCACCTGTGTGCGAGTACCCCGAACACCTCGCGGCTGTTCCATCACTTCATCAAAGAAATCGCCCCGCAAGCCGAGGCGCTTTACATTCTGGGCGACCTGTTCGAATACTGGGCAGGTGACGATGATCTGAATTCACCATTCCATCAGGAAATCACCGGTGCATTGCGGGCGCTGAGCAAGCAAGGCACCGACATCTACATCATGCATGGCAATCGCGATTTCCTAATGAATAAACAATTGGCGGAAGCTTGTCACGCCACTTTACTTTCCGATCCGATATTGCTTGATCTGTATGGCACGCCTACCGTGCTTACCCACGGCGATGCGTTATGCACCGACGATACCGACTATCAGGCTTTTCGCCAGCAAGTGCGCAACACGGGCTGGCAACAACTGTTCCTCGCCTTGCCGCTGGGAGAACGCAAAGCCCGGATCGAACAGTTGCGCGCAAAAAGTGAATCTGAAAAACAAAATAAAGCGCAAAGCATCATGGATGTAAATCTACAGGCCGTGAACGAATTATTGCACGAGTACTATTATCCCAGATTGATTCACGGCCACACCCATCGCCCGGCACATCACCTGCATCACCTTGACGGGCACACCTGTGACCGCTGGGTTTTGGGGGACTGGGATAAATACGCCAACGCGTTACGTTGCGATGCCGACACGACCACTTGGGAAATATTTCCTGACGACGGTCAGTAAGGGGACTCTCTTGGCAAGTGATGATGTTGCCGGTTTATTCTTTTTTTCGGAGAGCTCCATTTAACGGGTGGATGCGTCTTGCGCCACACCCACGGCGCTATCGGGTTTCGTTGTGACCAAAGACCCCGATGCGCCTGCTGTGCCTCGCTTTGCAATGCCATGTACACACGACCGGGTTTGTAATGAGAGTATTCCCACGCCATGCCGCGTTTTACCATCGCTTCATTGACGCTGCTCCCGTCCACTGAGACCAGCGCTACTGTCCGTCCGTATTTATCGATAGCTTTGGTGTCAATAAGAACCTGCTTTTTTAACACCATCCCGATCATGGCTTGGCGTGCATCCATGCCGTAAGGCTGATCCTTTTCGGGGGCATCTATATTCGCCAAACGTATTTTTTCTTTCGCACCGTTGTGCAACACAACCAGCGTATCACCATCTATCACCACGATAACTTTAGCGTCGTATTCTTCTGCATCTGCAATATTTATCCATAGCAAGGCAATAAATAATGCAAAGATACTTTTCACGTAAGAACACTTTTAATGATAGCCAGACTCAGCAGCGCGTATCCTGCCGCAAGAATATCGTCGAACATTACCCCGAGACCTCCGTGCCAGGTCTTGTCATAGTGACGTATCGGTTCCGGTTTCCAAATATCAAAAAAACGGAACAGCGAAAATGCCAACACCTGCCAGACGAATCCGGCAGGCGTAAAAAACAGCACCAGCATGAAAGCAACAATCTCATCCCAGACGATACCGCCGTAATCGGACACTCCCAGCTCGCGCCCGGTCTTGTCACACATCCACACACCGATAGCGAAAGCGATGACCAGCAGCAGAATAAATAATGCATCCGACAAGCGCGGGGCGATATACCAATAGAGAGGGAAAGCCACCAGTGTGCCAGCCGTACCGGGGGAACGCGGAAACAATCCGGCACCGAAACCGAAAGAAAAAAAGTGTGCCGGGTGGCTGAAGACAAAATTCCAGTCCGGTCGCAGTTTCAATTCATCATGCGAAGTGGTCATAGCCCTGCTCCTTGATCTGCATTATGCCGCCATCGGCGGCACGCACCGTACATCCGTTACCTTCTACAATCTTGCCAATGCGCGTCAGCGGCAACGCCAGCGTAACAGAAATTTTTTCAATTTCACCGCGACATGTGGCGGGCGCAGTGAAACACAATTCGTAATCGTCGCCACCTGCCAGCACGCAATGTTGTACGACATCACCTTTGCCCTCATTGAATCCGACAGCGGGAATAGCGATGTAATCTATCTCTGCCCCTACCCGTGACCGACCAAAAATATGTCCGAGATCGGCCAGCAATCCATCGGAAATATCAATCGCACTATTGGCAATGCCGCGTAGCGCCAAGCCCAAGGCGACTCGCGGTTGCGGCTGATGCAAGTGCGTGGCACATGCGGCGAATATATGCTGCGGCAACACGATGCGCCCTTGCTGATGAGCCAAGGCCAAGGCGGCCTCACCCAGCATCCCCGACACCCAGATATCATCATCCATGCTTGCGCCATCGCGTCGCAACGCTCTGCCCTTGGGCACCTCGCCCATGATGGTGACACTTAAGTTGAGCGGGCCGTGTGTAGTATCACCGCCGATCAATTCGACACCATGTTGCTCTGCCAGCAAAAAGAAGCCGCGACTAAATTGTTCCAACCACACCGCATCAACCGACGGCAATGACAAAGCTAATGTCGCCCAGCGCGGCGTAGCGCCCATCGCGGCCAAATCGGAAAGGTTAACTGCCAGCGTTTTATGTCCGAGCAACAGAGGATCTGCATCGGGAAAGAAATGCGTACCGCTCACCAGCATGTCGGTAGAAACCGCCAGTTCCATGCCATCGCGCACTTTTAATAACGCCGCATCATCGCCCACGCCCAAGATCGCACTTGGTGTAGCACGGGTGAAATAGCGTTGAATGAGATCGAATTCGGACACGGAACAAAATCTTCACCACAGAGACACAGAGACACAGAGACACCCCTTAACCAAAAAACAAGTCTGGTTTGTCTTTCTCTGTGTCTCTGTGTCTCTGTGGTACATTTTTTATTTGGCTTTTACTTCAACCGCACGCAATTGTGCCGCCAATTTATCCAGCACGCCATTGACGAATTTATGACCGTCGCTGCCGCCGAAGGTCTTCGCCAATTCCACACCTTCGTTGATCACAACGCGATAAGGGACTTCGGGAAGGTTGGCTAATTCGAAAGCACCCAGCAGCAGCACCGAAAATTCGATGGGGCTGAGCTCATTCAGCGCACGGTCAAGATGCGGAGCGATTTTCTCAGACAGCGCCTCGTGCTGTGCCACTGCACCGCGCAACAACTGACTGAACAACTCCACGTCGTAACGGCCTAGGCTCTTTTCGTCGCGGGTCGTCTTGTCTATGACAGCGATATCGGAACCCGCCATGCGCCACTGGTAGATACCCTGCAATGCCAGTTCGCGTGCTCGATGGCGCGCACTCTTGGCTGGCGTGCCACCCGTTTTTTCGCTCATACGATTGCTTTCAATAAATTCGCCATCTCGATGGCAACCAGTGCAGCTTCCGCACCTTTTACGTTCATGCGCACTTCGGCCTGTTCATCGGTGTCGGTGGTAAGAATAGCATTGGCAATAGGAACGCCGGCATGCAATTGCACTTCGCCCACACCGCGAGCCGATTCATTCGACACCACCTCAAAATGATAGGTATCGCCACGAATGACTGCACCCAAAGCAATCAGCGCATCAAACCTTTTCGTCTGCGCCATGTGCTGCAACACCAGTGGAATCTCCAATGCGCCCGGCACTGTCGTCAGCGTAATGTCGTCATCACGCACGCCTTGCTTGGCAAGCTGTGCACGACACGCACCCAGCAGGCCCTCACATACAGGAGCATTGAAGCGACTCTGCACAATGCCAACGCGCATTCCTGTGCCGTTCAAATTTATTTCGATTTCTTTCATATCTTTTCCTTTTATTTTGACTTTGTGCAGAAGGGAAACGTGAAACGTAGAATCGCTACTTCGTTTCACATTTCACAGCATCATCTTCACGTTTCACGCCTTCACTGCTTCGCCTGACAATAACCCACCACTTCCAGACCGAATCCGGCCATGCTCGGAATCTTGCGCGGCGTAGCCAACAGGCACATCTTGCCAACGTTAAGATCGCGCAATATCTGCGCACCGATACCGTAGCTGCGCGGATCCCATTGCGCGTGATGTGCTTCCGGCTTGGCTGCTGCGCGGGTCAATAGACTGGCGGATGTCTCCGCGTGGTGCATCAACACCAACACTCCCGCAGACGATTTGCTGATCTTCTGTAGTGCCTCATGTACGCTGGTGGAATTGGGATAACTCGCTTGCTCAAGAAAATCCATCACCGACAAGGGTTCATGCACTCGCACCAGCGTCTCGTTCTGCGGCAGAATATCTCCCTTAACCAAAGCCAGATGAGTTTGCAGCGTAGTCTTGTCGGTATAGGAGTACAGATCGAATTCTCCATACGATGTTTGCACTTTACGCTGCGCGACACGCTCGACCAGTTTTTCGTTATGGCTGCGATACTCGATCAGAGAGGCGATAGAACCGATCTTCAATCCGTGTTGCTTGGCAAAAGGAATCAAGTCAGGCAAGCGTGCCATCTCGCCATCCTCCTTGAGTATTTCGCAAATCACCGATGCGGGAGTCAACCCGGCCAACTGCGCCAGATCACACCCCGCCTCGGTATGTCCGGCGCGCACCAATACGCCGCCATTCTGCGCACGCAACGGAAAGATATGTCCGGGCTGCACGATGTCCGTCGGCTTCGCATTTTTATCTGCCGCTACTTGTATGGTGCGCGAACGATCTGCGGCCGAGATACCTGTCGTCACGCCGGTCGCAGCCTCAATCGACATGGTGAAGTTGGTCGCCAACGCCAGCCCGTTGTCGCGTACCATTAACGGCAAATTGAGCTGTTCGCAATGCGCTTGGGTCAGTGTCAGGCAGATCAATCCGCGCCCGTGCTTGGCCATGAAATTAATTTTTTCCGGCGTTACGAATTCGGCGGCAAACACTAGATCGCCTTCGTTCTCGCGATCTTCTTCATCCACCAGCACCACCATCCGTCCAGCACGAATTTCCTCGATGATTTCTTTTATTGGAGCTACATCAGTCATTGTGATTATTCTTTCTCTGCTTGCATCATGCGCTCGACATAGCGCGCGATAAGGTCTATTTCCAAATTAACTTTTGCCCCCGCACTTAATTGATTCAGCGTGGTAACAGCCAGGGTATGCGGTATGAGGTTCACTTCAAATTCGGCTCCGGCAACATGATTCACCGTCAGGCTCACACCGTCGATAGTAATGGAACCCTTCACTGCAATATACTTTGCCAATGCTTTCGGGGCACGCACGATCAAGCGCCAGCTTTCGCCGATGTCATTGAAGGCCACCACTTCGCCCACGCCATCCACATGGCCGCTGACCATGTGGCCGCCCAAACGATCAGACAGTCGCAGTGCTTTTTCCAGATTGACCAGCTTACCTTGTCTATCCAACCCGACCGTACAATCCAGGGTTTCGCGCGAAACGTCCACGGTGAACATCTTGCCTTCGATCTTCACCACGGTCAGACAGATACCGCTCACCGCGATACTGTCACCGAGCGACACGTCAGCCATACCGAGGTCTTCGGTGCTTACGCACAACCGCAAACCGCCTTCACGATCCTGTGCACTGCTGATAGTGCCGACATCGGCAATGATTCCACTGAACATATTTATCCTTTTTTCACTTTCACCAGCATGCGCAGATCGTTACCTACCTGCCGCACATCCTGCCATGTTAATTCCACGCGCTGTTCGAGTTCGTCCAACTCTCCCAACTGCGCCATTCCGCGTGCCATATCGCCCAGCAACTGCGGCGCGAAATATAACACCAACTCATCCACCAACCCGGCTTTCAACAGCGCGCCGTTCAAGGTGCTGCCCGCCTCCACCAACACTTCGTTGCAGCCGATAGCTGCCAAGTGCCGCAAGGTGGCGAGCAAATCAACCCGCCCGCTTTCATCCGCCAGCACGGCTACCTTTGCTCCTGCTTGCTCCAAAACGGCGATCTTTTTCAAATCCGCTGCTGCGGTGACGACCAACACTTGCCCGCCATGGAATATCTTTGCATTGCTCGAAATGCGCAAGTGACTATCCAACACCACCCGCAACGGTTGCCGCGTTGTTGTAATATGACGCACCGAAAGTTGCGCATCGTCTTTCAGCACGGTGTCGACACCCGTCATCACCGCACAGGAGCGCGCACGCCACTCATGTACGTCGCGTCGAGCAGCTTCGCTCGTGATCCATTGACTTTCTCCGTTCGCCAACGCGGTACGTCCATCCAGACTCGCGGCGATCTTGCTGCGCACCCAAGGTAAACCCAAGGTCATGCGCTTCACAAAACCGATATTGAGAGTACTTGCTTCCGCTTCCATCAAGCCGCATTCCACTTCGATTCCTGCAGCACGCAACTTGGCGATGCCTTGCCCGGACACCAGCGGATTGGGATCTTGCATGGCAACCACGACGCGCGCCACACCCGCCGCAATCAGCGCATCGGCACAAGGCGGTGTACGCCCTTGGTGGCTACACGGCTCCAGCGTGACGTAGGCCGTCGCGCCATGAGTTTTATCACCAGCCATACGCAAAGCCAAAGGTTCGGCATGTGACTCGCCAGTCCGTTCGTGCCAACCTTCGCCGAGCACCGCACCCTCTTTGACTAGCACGCAACCGACACGCGGATTCGGTGTCGCGGTAAACAAGCCACGCTCGGCCAAGTGTAGTGCTTGAGCCATCCACTGACTATCGGCGGCGTTCATACCGGCTTTATCTGACGACGTTTTGCGGTTGGTTTATTGACCGCATCGATAGCTTCGGAAAAGTCACCAACGTCCTGAAAGCTCTTATAGACCGAGGCAAAACGAATATAGGCGACCTTGTCCAGTTTGAACAATTCTTTCATCACCATCTCACCGATCTGGCGTGAACCGATTTCACGCTCGCCGAGAGCAAACACTTTTTGCGTTACATTATCCATAGCTGCATCCACCAACTCGGTGGAAACCGGGCGCTTGTGCAACGCACGGGTAAAACTTGTGCGCAATTTATCCGCATCGAATTCACTACGCATCCCATTCTGCTTAACCAACTGCGGCATCCGCAATTCCACTGTTTCGTGGGTGGTAAAACGTTTGTCACAGGACAAGCAACGACGGCGACGACGGATGCTGTCGCCTTCCTCGTTCTCGCGAGTGTCCACCACTTGGGTGTCTGGATGTTTACAGAAAGGACATTTCATTTAAGTGTAGTCATTAGTTTTTAGTCGCTAGTCGTTAGTTAAAATCCGCCGCAAAGTGGCGACAAAACCAACTAATTACTAACGACTAATGTTCAGTAACTAATCTCCATAAACCGGAAACTGCGTCGTCAGCTTTTTCACTTCGCCAATCACGCGCGCGATTACGGTTTCATCATTCGGCGCATCGAGCACATCGGCAATAAG
>PLYB01000246.1 GCA_003151655.1 Gallionellaceae bacterium
GGACTGGTTCACGTCTCAGAACTCGGTGCCGACTATTATCACTTTGATGCGGCCAAGCACCAGATGCTGGGTGAGCGTACCGGCAAGCGTTATCGTTTGGGTGATCGGGTAAAGGTCAAAGTGGTGCGTGTAGATATGGAAAGCACCAAGATTGATTTCACTCTGGAAGGTGATAAAACTGAAAAAAGTGAGAGGGGCGAAAAAAGTGACGCACCTGCTTTAAACCTCGGCGCATGGGGTGATAAGGCTCCGAAGAAAGCAAAAAAAACTGGCACGGCAAAAGCGGGTAAGAAGCATGGCTGAGACACGTATTATTCACGGTTTCCATGCAGTCATCGGTCGAATTAGGCAGAATGCAGAGGGTGTGTCGGAGATCTATGTCGATTCGCAGCGCCGTGATCCCCGCGCCCGTGATTTATTGAAGTTGGCAGAGGCTCATGGCGTGCGGGTTGTGCCAGTTGATGGTAAGCGATTGGATGGGTTGGCGGGCAATACACGCCATCAGGGAGTAGTGGCGAAAGTAGATGCTGCGCAGCGAGTACAACATCTGGATGATGTGCTGGATACATTAACTGAACCCGCGTTGTTGCTGGTCTTGGATGGGGTGCAAGACCCGCATAATTTGGGGGCTTGCTTACGCAGCGCGGATGCTTTCGGGGTGCATGCGGTGATCGCGCCGAAAGATCGTGCGGTGGGCATCAATGCTACGGTGGAGAAAGTGGCCTGCGGTGCGGCGGAGACCGTGCCTTACATCACCGTCACCAATATTTCACGCACGCTGCGTGAATTGAAAGAACGTGAAATCTGGGTGGTCGGCGCGGATGGCGAAGCCGAAACAGATCTGAACGGTTTTAAACACGCAGGCGCTATTGCTTGGGTACTGGGGGCAGAAGGCGAGGGTTTGCGTCGTCTGACGCGCGAGACTTGCGATCAATTGGTGCGTATCCCGATGCTGGGTAGTGTGGAAAGCTTGAACGTATCGGTGAGTACCGGTATCTGTTTGTATGAAGCGAGAAGACAGCGTGCGGCTGTCAAATAGGTTACTATATTCGCACTGATTGCCAGAAGGGCAATAAAAAGTAGAGGGGGGCTTGTGCTGAAATTTGATTTTTCTATATTGACAAAAGACCGGCAGCCAATCGAGAAGATAATTATCTCCGGGGTGGATCAGGCCGAAGCAGAGCGAAAATTAAATCAAATGTATCGCTACTGTGAAATCGTACGTTGCGTACCCAAGGATGAGGCTGTTGGAAGCAGGACATTGCAGTCATTGTCGGTAGAAGATATTCTCACATTGATTTCAAAATGACGGCTATTCAATAAATCCGTCAGTCAGCAATTCTTCCAATAGGTCGTTATAATCGCTCGCTCCCCGGCTGTTTGGGGCATGTTCAAACACGGTCATGTTAAGGGCAGGGCTTTCGGCCAAGCTCACATTTTCGGCGATGCGGGTGCGACAGACCTCTGCGCCGAAACGCTCTTCCACTAAATGCAATACGTCCCATGCCATGCGGCGGCGCCCGTCGAAACGGGTAAGCAAATATCGCCTCGGGATACGGCGTTTCACCACTTTCTCCAGTGCATCTAACGCCTTCGCGATTTGTATCGCGCCCTTGGTCGAAAGATGATCGGCTGAAATCGGCACGATCAATCCCTGACAGGCGAAAATAGCATTCAGAGACAACACGCCGATAATCGGGTTGCAATCGATGACAATCGGGGTGTCTTTTTTGCCGAAATTTTCAGATTGCAGGCTGGCATTGAGTCGGTTGACCACGTTGTAACCCTTGCCGTATAGCGCATCAACTTTAGATAACTCGGTATGCGACGGAATGATTTTTATACGACTGCTCGTTTCCTGAACCAGTTCGCGCAATGGGCGGTTATGTTGAAATAGGCTCAATATCGTCTCTTGGCCGGAGTGCGCCGTGATGCCGGTAATTGAACTCAGATGCGCCTGCGGATCGAGATCGATACCATAAGTGTCGCGACCTTTGCGTATCAGTGCTGCGGCAAGATTATGCGCAGTCGTGGTTTTTCCCACGCCACCTTTTTGATTGAATACGGCGATGATGGTCATGCTGGTGAAGTGTGAAGCGAGTTAGCGGAAAAAGAAATTGCCGGAATAGTTTTCGATTTGCCGGATCGTTTGCACAATGAAATAAGGGTTAACATTAAAATCTATTTGGTGTTTATTTTCTGAAGCGTTATCGCATTCTGCATTGCGCGGGACTATTCTGCAATAGAAATGGATGTCGATGATGAACAAATCTGCCTGAACTTTTCGATAATTTGTAACTTGAGCAATGCTGGTGCGCAGATAATGATGCGGCGCGAGTTGATCGGAAAAGATTGCTAACTTTAGTCGATTTGAAGGTTTTTTAGGTTTTACAGCACGATAAACCCACGCCGGATTAACATTATTCATTGAATTTTTACTGAATTGTTTTCAACAGGCCGGACTTTTGATACAATCCGCCCCGATTTGTGATGGGCCTCGGCCCGTTTTTTATTTGTAGGTGCGGATTATGGATGTTGCAAAGCTTGTGGAAACGACGCTAACCGGCTTGGGTTATGAGCTGGTTGACCTCGAAGTATCTGCGCGTGGAATGACACGCGTGTTTATAGATAAGCCCGAGGGGATTTCTTTACAAGACTGCGAGCGGGTCAGCCATCAGTTGACGCGTTTGTTTACTGTGGAAGGGGTTAATTTCGAAAGACTCGAAATTTCCTCGCCGGGTTTGGACCGGCCGCTTAAAAAACCGGCTGATTTTGTGCGGTTTCGCGGACAGCAAGCGCAGCTAAAATTGCGGGTGCCGCTGAACGGGCGCAAGAATTTTGTAGGTATCCTGGGCGAGCTTCAGGATGGAATGTTGCAGTTGGATGTGGATGGTAGTTTGGTTGCAATTGATTTGTCCAATTTGGATAAGGCGCGTTTGGTGCCCGTGTTTTAATTTTAAATAACCCAGTCATTATGCATATTGCGAGTGACTCGAACGGTTGGAGACGGTAATGAGTCGTGAAGTCTTGTTGTTAGTGGATGCCTTGGCGCGTGAGAAGAACGTGGACAAGGAAATTGTGTTTGGTGCTTTGGAGTCTGCTTTGGCTTCCGCGACCAAGAAGCGTTTTGTCGACGAGGCGGACGTTCGTGTCAGCATTGATCGCCAAACGGGCGAGTATGAGTCTTTCCGTCGCTGGCAGGTGACCGACGACGAGACTTTCGAGACTCCTGATTTGCACATCAAGCAGGTTGAAGCACAAAAACAGATACCCGACATTCAACTGGATGAGTTTATCGAAGAGCCGCTTGAGTCTATCGACTTCGGGCGCATCGGTGCGCAAGCGGCCAAGCAAGTGATCTTCCAAAAGATTCGCGATGCGGAGCGCGAGCAGATTCTGGCGGACTTCATGGAGCGTGAGGAGCATCTGATCTCCGGCACGATCAAACGTATCGAACGCGGCAGCGCCATCGTCGAGTTCGGCAAAATTGAAGCCTTGTTGCCGCGCGATCAAATGATCCCCAAGGAAAATCTGCGGGTTGGTGACCGGGTGCGTGCTTATTTGTTGCGGGTTGACCGCACTGTGCGCGGACCACAGATTATTTTGTCGCGCATTACGCCTGAATTTTTGACCAAGTTGTTTGAGTTGGAAGTGCCGGAAATAGAAGAGGGCTTGCTGGAAATCGTGAGTGCGTCGCGTGATCCGGGTTCCCGCGCCAAGATCGCAGTGCGCACGCATGATCAACGTCTTGATCCTATCGGTACTTGTGTCGGTATGCGCGGTTCCCGTGTTCAGGCTGTCACCAATGAGTTGGCCGGCGAGCGCGTGGATATCATCCTCTGGTCGGAAGATCCTGCCACCAGCGTCATCAATGCTTTGGCTCCGGCGGAAGTAACCAGTATCGTGGTGGATGAAGATCGCCACAGCATGGACGTGGTGGTCGAAGAGGAAAACCTGGCACAAGCTATTGGGCGTGGCGGACAGAACGTGCGCCTTGCCAGCGAATTGACCGGCTGGGAAATCAATCTGATGACAGTGGAGCAATCCACTGAAAAGAACGAGCAGGAATTCTCTAAAATACGCGACCTGTTCGTGGCCAAGTTGGATGTGGACGAAGAGGTTGCCGACATTCTGGTGCAGGAAGGTTTCAATACCTTGGAAGAGGTGGCGTATGTGCCTCTGGATGAGATGCTGGCAATTGAGTCGTTCGATGAGGCTACGGTAAATGAATTACGCAGCCGTGCGCGTAACTCATTGTTGACATCGGCTATTGTCAACGAAGAGCTGGTCGAACACGGCATCGAAGACTTGCTGAAGATCGACGGCATGGACGAAGATACCGCACGTACTTTGGCTTCCAAGGGTGTCGGTACGCAAGAGCAACTGGCGGATCTGGACGGCGATGAATTGATTGAGATGACGGGCATGGATAGTGAGCGTGCCAATCAATTGATTATGACTGCGCGCGCTCCTTGGTTTGCTTGATAGTTTTGGCTTGATTGGAACGAGAAATATCATAGACGGATTCGTCTGGTTTTGGGTTTAAGGGGTCGTGATGGGAAAAATGAACGTGGCGCAATTCGCCGGGGAGCTAGGGCTGCCGGTTGAGCTGTTGCTGGAACAACTGCAGGCGGCCGGAGTGGCTAAAAAGCAGGAAGACGACTCCGTCTCTGAACAGGATAAATCACAACTGTTGGATCACTTGCGTAACGCGCACGGCAGCAGCAAAAACAAGATCACGCTGGTTCGTAGTGAAAAAACAGCGATTAAAAAAGCCGATAGCACTGGCAAGTCCCGGACTATTCAGGTCGAGGTGCGCAAAAAACGTACGCTTGCTCCTGCCGCTGCGGATGAGTCCAAAGAGGTTGTTCCAGTATCGGCACCCGTTGCTGCCCCGGTTGTTGTCGCGACACCCGGTGCTAAAGTTGTGGACGACCATGAAATGCAAGCACGTAGCGCGGAAGCGCGTGCCCAAGCAGAATTGGCCGCTCGCCAAGCTGCTGAAGTGCAAGCCAAAAATGACCGCAACAGCAAACGTAAGATCGTTGCTCCTACGCCAGTTGAGCCAGCTCCAGCTGTTGTTCCAGAGCCCGTTGCGGCTCCGGTAGCTGAAGTGAAAGTAGCAGCTCCGGCGGCTGAGGCTGCGAAGCCGGATGGAACGCTGCACAAGCCGACGATGAAGCCGGGCGACAAAGTTGCCAAGCCCAAGAAGGCCGAAAAAGCTCCCGATAAAGATAGTCCATGGGATCAAGCCGGACACAAGAAACGTCCGCCATCACGCAACGTGGATGCGCGCGCCGGTGTGGGCGTACGTTCTGGTGGATCGTTACGTGCCGGTCGACATGATAAACATGCCAAGCAGGAAGTCGCACCAGCGGGTCAACATGCATTCTCCCTGCCGACCGAACCTATCGTGCAAGAGGTGATGGTTCCAGAAACCATCAGCGTGTCCGAATTGGCGCAAAAGATGTCGATCAAAGCCGTCGAAATTATCAAGGCTCTGATGAAGATGGGCAGCATGGTCACCATCAATCAAGTTCTTGATCAAGAGACGGCAATGATTGTGGTGGAGGAGTTTGGTCACATTGCCAAACCAGCCAAAGCGGACGATCCCGATGCCTATCTGATGGATGCGGCTGATCACAAAGATCTCGTACTGGAATCGCGTGCACCGGTAGTTACCGTGATGGGTCACGTCGACCATGGTAAAACTTCTTTGCTGGATTACATTCGTCGTACTCGCGTGGCAAGCGGTGAAGCAGGCGGTATCACGCAGCACATCGGTGCGTATCACGTGGATACCCCGCGCGGCATGATTACTTTCCTGGATACTCCGGGTCACGA
>PLYB01000018.1 GCA_003151655.1 Gallionellaceae bacterium
ATGGTTACTCGGGCAGCCAAAAAGCAGAATGTTGCATTCAAGATTGCCTGCACAGGTACACCGGTCGAAAACTCACTGGCAGATTTATGGTGCCTGTTCGATTTTATGCAGCCGGGACTTCTGGGCGCTCTCAATGAATTTGGTGATACCTATCGCCGACCTATCGAATGCCACGGTGATCCTGAGGCAGAAAATCGTATCACAGAGCTGGCTGCCATCATTGATCCACAAATTCTCCGTAGGCTCAAGGTTGATGTCGCAAAGGACTTACCTGCAAAGAATATCGTGGACTTGCCCAAAAAACACGTCTCGCAGCCGATTGCCACCGAAGTATCCAAGGCAGTATTTCTTCCGATGTCATCTTTCCAGCGAAAGCTGTATGCCGATGCATTGGAACTTTTTAAACGCCGTCGCGAGCCTGAATATTCAGGGCCGTTTTCCAACCACCTCGGGCTTCTGCACTATCTCCGCCAAGTTTGTACAGATCCACAAGAGATAGGCGAGGTTTTCACCCCAGAGCCGCTTTCGAACTACCGGAAGAAATCACCCAAGCTGGATTGGCTTCTCGACTGTCTTGAGACGGTTCGTCAAAAGGGTGAGAAAGCCATAGTGTTTGGGGAATTCCGCCCGATGCAACGGATGCTTGTTCATTACATTGAAGAAGTATTTGGTTATCGTCCCGATGTCATCAATGGAGACACGACAACTTCGGTTCGGCATGCACAAAGCAGACAGAAGCGAATCGAGGCATTTCAGAAAGCACATGGTTTCGGTGTCATTGTTTTATCACCTATAGCCGTTGGCTTTGGCGTTAACATACAGGCTGCAAACCATGTGTTTCATTATTCCAGAACTTGGAATCCAGCAAAAGAAGACCAAGCAACTGACCGCGCTTACCGCATCGGCCAAGCCAAGCCTGTCTATGTCTATTATCCTGTAGTCTATGCTGATGGCTTTAAGACCTTTGATGAAAAGCTTCATGAGCTTCTTGAGTATAAGAGGGGTATATCCAAGAACATGCTCAACGGCACCGGTAATGTTCTGCCAAGCGAGTTTGATGACGTTATTGGTGTTGGCGGCGACGTATTCAATGAACGACTGACAATCAATGATGCCATCAGATTTCAACCGGATTATTTCGAAGCGTTGATTGCTGCGCTATGGGGGAAGCGTGGGTTTAAGACTGTCATCCGTGTGGGGGGTAAAGGAGATGATGGTGTTGATGTCGTCGCAAAAACGCAGAAGATTGGTGAGTTGATCCAATGCAAAAGCTCGTCGGTTCCAGGGGCTGAGCTTAACTCGGATGCGGTCACGGAAGTCGTTGCGGGTCATGCCGCTTACAAGGCACGCTTCCCCGGTACACAATTCAAATTGGTCTGTATAACAAACCAGTTTTTTAATGAAAATACGCACCGCATGGCCGGATTGAACGGTGTCGAGCTTGTCGATCAACATGGATTAAAATCTCTTCTTGATGAAAATCACATCACCTTAAGTGATTTAGAAAAACATGCAAATAAAATCTAATCTCATCACGCAAAAAGTTTCACCGGATCAATTCATGCCACTTTGGAATCGACGACTTGGAAGATTTGACTAAAACCGAACTGCAACTCGTCCTTGCCGCCCGCACCGAACCGTGCGAAGATGAAATTGCAGAGGAAAGCCATGATGACACATAAACAGCTTCAACAACTTGATCAGCGCCTGAACCGGTGGCGGCGGAAGTGCTATGGCTAATCATTTAGACGTTCCTCGGGCAGAGGCAGACGAGATTCTGTCATCCAAAAAGGTTGCGCCACACGCTGAGTTTCGACTCTCTGCAATAGGTCAGCGTGGGAGTTGGGAACTTGCAGTTGGAGTGACCACAGAAAAAGGTTTGTACAAAAAGTCTCTTACCATTGAACTCATGTGCCAGCAAACGTTAAAGCCCTACCGAACAAACTTTAAATTCAGCCTTTTTCTGTCTGAGCATGGGCGCATGCAGCGCGTCTATCAACTCGACACCACAAGTACGCCGATTTGCGACGAGGGTGAACATGGTTGGCCTCATCAGCACATCGGACAAGATCGTGTTGGGTTTGGCTCTTCTTACCCTGTCAATTTTGCTGAATCTGTTGCATACTTTTGCAAAGAAACCAACGTCGAGTTCGAAGAACAAATTGACTCTCCGTTTGACTTCAAATTAAGGCCGACATAATGAACTGTACAGAAATTCTTAAATCTCTTGGCTTGAATTGCAAAATTCTTCCGTCGTCTGATGGGAAACCCATTCATTGCATCAGTACGCCATTCGAGTATTTCGATGGTGACGGAATTCATGTGTATGCGGAAGAGTTGGGCGGATTCATGCGTTTTTTCGATGCCGGGGACACGCTGTTTCATGTTGCCGGATCGGGCATAAAATTTAGAGACAAGCGCTCAATCAAGCCAATCCAGAAATTAGTTGAAGAAGCAGGTGCGCAGCTTTCTGAGGAGGGTGAAATTTCGACCCTTGCCACATCAGAAGATAGCAAAGACGGATTTAGAAAGACGCTTACAGCGATTTTGAATATAGCTGGATGGGAAGCGGAGAATACTGGAATCTCGACAGATGTAACGAGTCTTGCCAGTGAAGTGGAAATCTATTTGAGAGAATGGAAACCCCAGCATGAGTTCTTATATGATCAACCTCTTGCAGGCATTTCGGGTCGCGCACATTCTTTTTCTTTTTTAATTGATGGCGAGTTAATCGATGTCGTTTCGTCGGCACCTCAGTCAACTGCGTCAGAGATAAGAAAGTTGGCTGATATACGAGGCATTCCATCTCAAGTAGACACCCCCATTCGAGTGATTATTGATGACAGGAGCAATTCGGAACGTGCCCGTCAGGAAGCATTGATTCTCAGTCGCTTTGCAGATACTTGGCTTTTGACTGCACTGCAAGACACGATTACACAAATGGAATTGATGCAACATTAAGCCAATC
>PLYB01000190.1 GCA_003151655.1 Gallionellaceae bacterium
CGCCAGTAGGCATCCATCTTGCGGAGCAGTTCAGGAGTGAGCGTGGTATTGAACATGAATCACAGAGTTGCTACAGGTCGGTAAAACAGCGCCAACTGTTTGCAAACATTCGGGCAGTGTTTTTTCAATATATCCGGTGCAGTAAAAAAATACTCGGTCACTACGGCAAAAAACTCAGCCGGGCTAGTCGCCGCATAAGGGTTGATAAAAGTTGATTTTCCTGCCGCAACATGGCGGCACAGTTTTTCGTAGGTGTCACTCATGGCATCGGCCCATCTTTTTCGGCTCATGCCGCGATGCAATGGCGGCATGCCATTCATTACTCCATTGAGACCATCCAGCTTATGCGCAAACTCGTGCAGTACAACATTGTGACCGGCATGGACAGCATAAGCGTCGCGCTCCACATTATCCCAGGATAAAATTACCGGGCCGCACAACCATGACTCACCGCTTAAATCGCTGGCTTCGTTATGAACAAGTCCAATAGCATCGGTCTGTTCATGATGAACTCGAAATGCCCCCGGATAAAGTATGACCTCTACCCAACCATCGAAACATTCCACACCCAGATTCAGAATGAGCAAACAGGCCTGAACGGCCACGACCACCTTCATTGAAGTCGTCACCTCCACACCTTGAGCACCGGAAAACATTTTCCGATTCAAAAACCATGTCGTCATCTCGCGTAAGTGCGCCATTTGCACAGCATCCAGCCCTTTTAATACAGGCAAGCGCCGAGTCACGCTTTGCCAGATATTGTGGGGTATCGGATGGTATTTGATAACCCTGCGCATACGCCAGCGCTGTAGCGAATTGTTTAGTGAACGCATTGTATGTTTGAATCCGCCTTAGTATTTTTTTGACTATTGAGAATTTTGCCGATGAAAGTGGGTTTGACCACATTTTGGACAATGAGGAATAAGAGTAGGTTTATGAAAGTGTAATTCTTCCCCGCACTGATCGCACACCAACACTCCTAAACCAACGACTTCCCCGCTGTGATATTTGGCGCTTTCTGCAGGTACTTTTAATTGATTTAGTGCAACCGTGGTTTGGTCTGCCGCTTCTGAAAAAAGCCCCCAGAATTTCTGCTTCACAAGAGCGATATCAAAACCCAGCCAAAACTTTAAATCCTTACCGGTCTTATCCTTATACTGCGCTGCATCAATCAAATCACGTTTCAAATAATTTTCCAACTTGGTAACTTCATCGCCTCCAAGTTTTTTTATTGCTACGACTTCGTCTCGGCACTCGTCGATCACCTCGTGGACAGCCGTATTGCTTTGATGTGCTTTCTTGAGCGCGCTCTCCAGCAACAATTCATAAGATTCGCCCATTGCCTCAATGAGATCGCGCGGTGGAAGTAATTTGTTCATTTTGTATTCTCCTTTTAGTTGTTTCGCTTCATTTAATCGTGTAGTTGTTCTTGAATGCCATGATCAGATTTGCTTCCTCCAGATTCAGGAAAAACTCAATGAGTACCGGTTTATTCTGGGAATTAATCATCGCCGTTACGTCACTCAACGGAATGTCCGCCACGCTAAGGCAGAAAGGCTTTGACTGAATGTACGCGGACGCACGGTTCACTTGACCTACAAAGCAGTAAATACCCGTTATGAAAGGCTATATACGCGAATGATTTGAGCAATCGCGCAATTCAATTACTACAAATTAAGGAAACTATATGCTGGTGACGTTTACAACAGATGCCTTTGCCAATATCGCCATGTTTGGCGATAACGCGCTTGACGCGCTGAAAATGATGGGACACAGCACCACGGTTCCCGGTGCGATCAAGGCGGAGGATGTTCCTGGGGCCTTGAGCCGGTTGAAAGCCGCAACTGAATCTGGAAACACTCTGACTCCAACGGTGAATAAAAATGCAGACGAGCCGGTGGTGAGCACGGCTCATCGTATGCAGCCTC
Organism: Gallionellaceae bacterium; assembly: GCA_003151655.1. GTDB lineage: Bacteria > Pseudomonadota > Gammaproteobacteria > Burkholderiales > Gallionellaceae > PALSA-1006. The sequence continues at coordinate 1,929 of PLYB01000190.1, forward strand.
TGATTGATCTGCTTTCCGCAGCAGCCAAAACAAATAGCTTCGTCATGTGGGATCGATCAACATCCTTGAGTTAAAAATGACATCTCAAATAATTGTACAACTGGAACTGGATGCGCACTTATATGGAAGACAAGACCGGTGTATCGAATCAGGGTGTGGTTGTCTCAGTACGCGGCAGTGTCGCGGATATGCGTTTTGCAAATCGTTTGCCGCCGGTCTACTCCTTGCTGCATGCCGGAGCGGATAATCAAATCGCCATCGAAGTGCTTTCCCAACTCGATGCGCACCGAGTGCGCGGTATTGCGCTGACTCCCACGCAAGGCCTTGCGCGCGGCACGGTAGTGCAGGATAGCGGCGGACCGTTAAAGGCACCCGTCGGCAAATCAATACTCTCCCGCATGTTCGACGTGTTCGGCAATGTCATTGATCGCCAGCCCGCGCCGTCATGCATCGAATGGCGCAGCGTGCATAACGCTCCTCCGGCACTGGCGCGGCGCTCCACGAAATCCGAAGTATTTGAAACCGGTATCAAGGTCATTGATGTGCTGTCTCCGCTGGAGCGCGGCGGCAAAGCTGGTTTGTTCGGCGGTGCCGGCGTTGGCAAGACGGTATTGCTCACCGA
>PLYB01000057.1 GCA_003151655.1 Gallionellaceae bacterium
CGGGGTGGAATATTCGGCATGCAATATTGTGGCCTAAATAGGGATCGAAGTGGCCCGTCTCGAATTTGACCCGAATCTACTATTAGCTATCAGGGACTGACGCCGGTTTCAAATTCAAAGCCTGAACAGCGACGATAAATACGGAGTGGAATCGTTTATTTGATAATGACGATATGGGGACTGACGATATGGGGACGGAGCCCAATTAATTTAAAAGAAAGAGGCACCATCCCTATGTTGTTTTGCAAAATGACATGCCGGTATATGCCAAAAACAGTCGTTTGCAAGCGTCGTCTAAATCAGGTGAAGGTGAGATTTCTATCGTTTAATTGTTCGTCATCACCTGAATCTATTTGGCTATTCGGTAAAATCAAGGCTGGTGCATACGGTCAAGCGCATTTTTTAAATGAGCAACGGTTTGATCAACATTCAGCAATTTTTCAAGGCCAAACAAACCCAACCTGAATGTCCGGAAGTCGGCTCTTTCATCGCATTGAAGCGGCACTCCCGCAGCGATTTGCAATCCCTCTTGAAGAAATTTTTTCCCGTTCTGAATGTCAGGGTCAGAGGTGTAGCTCACCACTACCCCGGGTGATTGAAAGCCCGGCGCTGCAACGGACATGAAGTTTTTCGATTCAAGCAAAGCACGCACTTTCATGCCCAGATCGATCTGTCTTGCCTTGGTTGCCGTGAAACCGAGCGCTTGTGTTTCTTTCATGTTGTTGCGCAAGGTTTTTAAAGCATCTGTCGGCATGGTCGCATGATAAAGATGGCCACCATTTTCATAAACCTCAATAACCTGCAACCACTTTTTCAAATCCAGAGCAAAGCTGCTGCTTTGCGTATGATTGATTTTCTCGCGCGCGCGTTCGCCCAGGGCTATCATTGCGCAGCACGGTGAACTGCTCCATCCCTTTTGCGGAGCCGAAATCAGCACGTCGACTTCGCATTTTTTCATGTCTATCCACATTGCTCCCGAGGCGATGCAGTCCAAAACAAATATTCCGTTGACAGATTCAACTGCTGCGCCGATTGCCTGCACATAGTCGTCCGGCAGGATGATCCCGGAGGACGTTTCAACATGAGGAGCAAATACAACCGCCGGTTTTTCTTTTTTTATGAAGGCGACAACTTCCTCGATGGGAGGCGGCGCAAAGTAGCCTGTGGTGGAGTTGTCGACCTGCCTTGCTTTAAGTACATGGACATCCTGTGTAATGTTTCCCATTTCCAGGATTTGGGTCCAGCGATAACTAAACCAACCATTACGAACGATCAGGCATTTTTGTTTTTGCGCGAATTGGCGCGCAACCGATTCCATGCCAAATGTACCGCTGCCGGGAACAATGATCGCCGAGTGAGCGTTGTAAGTCTCTTTGAGAACAGCAGATATGTCTTTAACAATTTGCTGAAATTGTTTTGACATGTGGTTCAGGGATCGATCGGTATATACAACCGAAAACTCAAGCAATCCATCGGGATCTACGTTGGGGAGTAAACCAGACATGATATTTCCTCTGCTAGTTATAGTTGCGATTCAAATATGCAACCAGTTAAACCCAAATCGGGTGCGTTGCATATTTATTATCACATATACTCGTAGCTTAAATCAGATCAATGGGGTCATGGATCGAAATAAAAATCGACAGGGTCAGACTCCATTGATCGCGTGAATTTTTACGCGTGTCAGCTCAAGTTGAGCTAATACTATTCAGGCAATCTGCCGCGCAATACATCACGATCAAACCACCATTTGTCACCGACGATGGTATCTACAACCAGTGCCATGCGCAGTAATTAAAGGCGCCCGGCTCGAAATACTCCTGTTTATCCGAACAGGTCAAACAGGCATCAAATATGACAAATAAATCGCGCGGTGCAATCACTGCGAAAGCCAAGACTGCCCCTGCCGAAAAAGCCAATCTGCATCCGCGCAATCCGCATCGTGGCCGTTACGACTTCAAGCAGCTCATCGCAGGCAGTCCGGAGCTGGCGGCGTTCGTGTCGCCGAATGAGTATGGCGACGAGTCTATTAACTTCACCGATCCCGCTGGCGTCAAGGCCTTGAACCGTGCGTTGCTGAATGTGGTGTATGGCATCAAGGAGTGGGATGTCCCGGCGCAGTACCTTTGCCCGCCTATCCCCGGCCGGGCGGATCATCTGCATTTCCTCGCCGACCTGCTGGCTGGCAGCAACGGCGGCTTAATCCCGCGCGGTGACTCGATACGGGTGCTCGACATCGGTGTGGGTGCGAACTGTGTCTATCCGCTGATCGGTCACCGTGTGTATGGCTGGCAGTTCGTCGGGACTGATATCGATGCGGCTGCCATCGCCAACGCGCAAAAGATTGTGGATGCGAACGGCTTGAGCGATGCGATCACGCTGCGTTTGCAAGGCTCATCTGCGGCGATCTTCAACGGTGTGGTGAAGCCGGATGAAGTGTTCGACCTCAGCATGTGCAACCCGCCTTTCCATGCGTCGTTGGCCGAGGCGAGGTCGGGCACGCAGCGCAAATGGAAAAATCTGGGTGTAGAAGCCAACAAGAAAAAAATACCCGTGCTGAATTTCGGCGGGCAGAGTATGGAGCTGTGCTGCGAGGGTGGGGAGGAGGCTTTTGTGTGCCGCATGGTAGAAGAGAGTGCGCGGATTCCCGGCAGCTGCATGTGGTTCACCACGCTGATTTCGAAATCGGCCAGCCTGCCCGGCGTTTACCGCGCGATCAAATATGCGGGTGCGCTGGCTAACAAGACAATAGAGATGGCGCAGGGGCAGAAGAAGAGCCGTATCGTGGCCTGGACTTTTTTCGACGAAAAGCAGCAACAGGCGTGGCGGTTGGCACGCTGGAAATAATTTTCGCAGGGCGCAATCGTTGTTGCACCTGCATCATCAATGAATGGTTCGATTGGTTACGATGCATAAGAAAACCTGGCTTAGTTGGAGCAGCGGAAAAGATAGTGCATGGGCTTTGCATGTGTTGCGCCAGTCCGATAAACATGAGGTAACGGGACTGTTCACCACGATCAACTCGGCATTCGACCGCGTCGCGATGCATGCGGTCCGCGTGGCGTTGTTGCGTGAGCAGGCGTTGGCGGTGGGCCTGCCCTTGCACCTGATCGAGATACCCTACCCTTGCTCCGATGAGCAATATGCTGCAGCAATGACGGACTTTGTGGCAAGCGCCCAAAGCGACGGGGTGCAGTGCATGGCGTTCGGCGATCTGTTTTTGCAGG
>PLYB01000194.1 GCA_003151655.1 Gallionellaceae bacterium
GATGAAGAGGCTGCACCACAGAATGATCGTACTTTAGTGCTTAACCCTAAAGCATATTGGGGCGTGGTTGTGGGAATCTCGACTGTTTACGTTCAGTCTGTTGCCGAGCCTGCATTCAAGGGTTTTGTGCCGAACATCGCCAACCTTGAAATTTACGAAGGTCAGAATATTCCTACCCAATTGACGGGTAACTATTCTGGTTCGCCAACTGTTACCGGTTCCGGTCAAACCGGCTCTACTCTGGTAACGGGCGGATGGACTGCATCTGTAGCTGGACTACTGAACGTTGGCGACGTGTTTACCATCGCTGGTGTCAATGCGGTTAACCCTGAATCTTTGGCTTCGACCGGCAATCTGCGTAACTTCGTTGTGACTTCTACAGCGAACAGCAACAGCGCAGGATCTTCGTCAATCGGTATCTACCCAGCGATCACCACAACCGGCGCATACCAGACTGTTGACTCTTCGCCTATCTCCGGCGCGGCAATCACTGTCATCTCTGGTGCGGCAAACGCGAACTTGGCTAAGAACATTGGCTTCTGCAAAGATGCTTTCGGCCTCGTTACTGTTCCGCTGATTATGCCTGATGGCGTGGACTTCAAGTCTCAGGAAGTTTACAAGGGTATTTCGTTGCGGGTGATACGTGCTTTCGATATTAATAATGACGTGTTGCCGACCCGCATAGATGTGCTCTGGGGTTCGGCAACATACTACCCAGAATTGGCGTGCAGGTTGACCAATTAAGCATTGACCGGTAGCGCAGAAACACATAAAGGATTGAAACATGGAAGAGCCAATCATCAAGAAAGCCGATTTTTACCAAGTATGGGTAGAGGACACAAAGACAGGGGAATTAATCCCTTGTCCGTTCTTTCCCCGTGCGGTTCGGGAAGTGGCCGACCAGTGGGCGGATGAGGTTCGATTGATGATTTCAGCGGGCAAGGAAAAGAGATTTTCTAACCCGCAAGTCCTCTTGCATGTCAATCTTTAAACAACATTTGAAAGGAAATAATCATGCTTAATATCGCATCAAACCCTTCGGCTACTACGGTAGCTTTTACTGCACCGCGTCAACTGTCAGATCAGAACTCGCAAGGTTCCGAACTGGGGGCAAGCGCAACTGACTTGATCGGTTTTTACGGCGCAACTCCTGTTGCCCAACAATCAGCCGGGATGAACGCTGTATTCAATACGGCCTCACTCGATAACGGAACGCTGACAAAGTACCAAGTGACTGCTTCCGTGGCTTCTGTTGCTGCCACTACCACACTGGAAACGACCTCGACTGTAACCGGTCTTTCTGTAGGTGAGGTGATTGCAGTCAATAAACCAGCGGCACAAGCTGGCTTAGGTATTGCAGGTTATCGCGTATCTGCTGCAAACACGATGGGCATTAACTATACCAACATCAGTTCAGGCGCTATCACCCCGACCTNNGTTCCTGGCGCTGCATTGGGTACCTTCCCGATTGTCAATAAACCGACCAATCAGGCCGGTCTTGGCATTACAAACGTCCGTGTAACGGCACAAGATCAGGTGGCCATCACGTTCCTGAACAATAGTTCCGGTGCTATTACGCCGACCGCCGCTGAGTCGTATTCGTTCGCCTTCCTGCCAACATTGCAGAATAGTGACCGTATGCTGGCTTATAAGTTTACTCCGGTTACAACTTCGGTACTTGCTACAACCACAACAGACCAGACTACTGCGGTCGTTGGGTTGCTAGCCGATGATATTATCGGAGGCGTATCTAAACCTTCGTATCAAGCCGGAATCGGTATTTCAGGGTATCGCGTGAGCGCGGCCGGGCAGATTGGCATCACCTATATCAGCCAAAGCTCAGGCGCGGTTACAACGACTCTTGAGTCTTACGGTATCACTGTAGCCCGCCGTATTGCCAAGTCTCCGTTTGTAGTTACTTCGCAAGCGTTGGTTCCGGTATCTGTAGCTGCTGGTACAACCGCCGAGCAAACATTCACCGTCAACTTGCTGAATGCCTCGACTTCTGTACTGGTAAGTAAGCCTTCGTTTACACCTGGACTGCATGTTGTTGGTGCCCGCGTGTCAGCGGCTTCTACTCTGGCGATTACCTACCAGAACAGCCAAACTACTGCGGTTATCCCACCTGCTGAAACTTACGTCATCGCGGCGGTGCCATTGCAAGGCCCAGGTGCTGTAACCACAGCAGGCTCTACCACTAACTCAATAGCCGTAGGGTTTAACGGTGGAGACGCAAGCAACAATGCAATTATCAAAGCCCTGAATACTTTGGGCTTGTACAACAACGTGTAATAAATCGGGCGGGGTTAAAATCCCGCCCTTTTTTGTTAGAAATTGTATATAATTATTGTGCGATTTTTAATAAAAAAGGAGAGAAAATTGAATAATGAAATAAGCGTACCAGAACAAGGAAAGTTAGATCGTGCCGCACGGCGCGAAGGCCAAGAGGGTAAAATAATTCCAGGCAAATTGATGATTGCCACGCCAGTGTACATGAGTCAGGAATTCTCAACTTATGGCGATAGCATGTTGGAAACTGTACGAATGCTTGATAAGGCCGGAATACCTTGGCAAAAGCAGACAATTCGAGGTGATTCATATATTGACCGCGCAAAAAATTCAATCCTTGCAAACTTCCTAGAATCTGATTGCGAGTCCATATTAATGGTGGATAGCGATATGGATTTTGCACCGGACGCAGTAGCAAGAATGATTCGGCATCCTCAAGAAATAGTCGCCGGGTTCTTTTGCATGAAAAACGCATGGGGAACATTCGCTGGCGCATTACTCCCCGACGAAGATGGAAATATCCCCGACATCAAGACAGCAATCGAACTATGGGATGGTTCCTGCCTGTTCAAAGCTCACTTGCTGCCAGGTGGATTCTTGCGCATCAAGCGCGATGTATTGGAACGCTTTGCAGATCATTACCCTGAATTGGTATACCAAGACCCTTGTGCAGACCCTAGCAAGCCTGACCGCGTGTATACAGCCTTCTTTGAGTGCATGATTCACGACTATGTGAGATTCGGCGAAGATGCTACATTCTGCCGCCGCATGCGCGAGATGGGCGAAACGCTTTGGTGCGATCCGAATATCACATTTGGGCACACCGGAGTGAAGACCTACACCGGAAACTACAACGACTCCCTACTCAAATCACCGGAAGAGTTGGAGGCGATATTGAAAGACCGTGAAGGCGTGAAGGCGGTTAGGTATGAATTGGAGACGGAATGAAACTCTTAAATGTCGGAGGCGCATCAAAACTAATCCCCATACCCGCTATCTATGACGGATGGGAGAATCTCATGCTGGACATTGACCCGAAGTCTGAGGCTGATATTATCTGCAACGCCGTGGCATTGCCGCAACAGTCGCGGCTTGTTGGGGATATTGACTCTGTGTACTGTTCGCATAACCTAGAGCATTATTTCGTGCAAGACATGCCAAAGGTGTTGGAAGGCTTCCATTACGTGCTTAAAGATGATGGCTTCGCCTATATCATCGTGCCGCACATGCAATGGGTGTTCAACAAGCTGGCGAGCGGTTCAGATATTAACGACTTCGCGTATTCTTCACCAGCGGGGCAGATCACCTTTGCGGACATGATTTATGGCCATGCCGGAATGATTGAGCGCAGCGGAAACGAGTTTATGTGTCATCGCCAGTCATTCACTCCAAAGAGCCTTGGAAACGCGCTACACGAGGCGGGGTTTAGTGATGTATACTTAGGTGTACATGGTTCAAACAACCTATTTGCGTTTGCATTCAAACAACAGCCGAGTGACGGGGTTTTGAAAAGATTGAACCTCATGGCTAACGAATCCCGCGACGCAGGCGACGAGGTGGTTTCTCCTCCTCTCCTCTCCACAGCGTTGCTTGATGGCGCGGGACTTATTCAAAGGAGAGTATAAAATGAGCTTTGCATCTTATCCAAAAGTAATGAAACACAAAGACCATCAGCCGCCAGAATGGAAGACCTACGGCGAAGGCAAGGGAATTAACGCACCGGAAGCAGTGATGACTCGCCCTGAGATTTTGCCTGATATTACCGTGGGCAATCTGGATGATGAAAAACGCTACGCCGCTCGCGGGTATCGTCCAACAAATATGGCTAATGCCGATGAGTATGAGGCCGCCATGCTTGAGCAGTCACACCCAGATGGTTATGTGTTTGAAGCGTACCCAAAATGGAAGTATCATCCTGTATTTCCGGCGCGTATCATCAAAAGCGAACAAGATGATTTAGAGCTTGGCGAAGGATGGTTTGATTATCCGGTGGAAGCAACAGAAGCCGATTTGCTGAAATACCAGCCGGAAGAGATCAAGCCGGAAGTAAATGAGCAAAAGCCGGATGATGAAGCATCTAAACTGGCCGCCGAACGTGCCGCGTTTGAAGCTGAAAAAGCTGCATTCTTAGCGGAAAAAGAGAAATCGCAAATAGGACAACAATCAGAGCATAATTCACAAGTTCCACAAACCGGAGTTGATCGGCACGGACTAAAGCCTGGCAAACAGGACAAACGAAGCCGACAATAGCGTGGCATAAAATATCCCGTCGAGATGACGGCACGAGGTAAGTATGACAACCGCAAACGATTTGATCACAGACGTTTTGGTAAAAATGAAGCGTTACGCGCCGGGTCAGGCGATTAATGCGGTTGATTCTGCGTGGTGCCTGACCGCGCTTAACGATATGCTGGATTTATGGTCAAATGAATCTTTGGTGTGCTTTGCCAATCTTGAGCAATCGTTCGCTCTTGTGCCAGGGGTTAATCAGTATCCAATCGGGCCAACGGCGGGATATTTGAGTACGACTACGTTTATCGGCTCTACTGGATCAGGTGGCGCAGCCGGAACATATGCGCTTGGCCTTGCTGGTGGCGGCGGTACCGGAGCGGCTGGCACTTACACCATCGCAGCAAGCGGCAAACTCGCATCAATCAATATCACGTCCGGCGGGCAATCGTACACGTCGGCTCCTGTATTTTCGTTCCCGTCCGGTGGCATTGTTGGCGCAACAGCCACAGGGCTGATAATTGGTATCGCTGGATCCCGTCCATTATCAATATTGACTGGGCCTGGCGCGGCGTATTTGAATGACTCAAACTCCAATCGGTATGGCATCAATGTATTTGAGCAGGATCAATGGAATCAGATCGGATTACTTACCGAGCAATCGCAACTCCCCAACATTCTATTTTACGACCCTCAATTTCCATTAGGAATAATTAACATATTCCCTATGCCGTCAGCGGCGTATACCGTTTATTTTGATTCACGGCTCCAATTGTCAGATATGACATTGTTTCAAGTGTTTTCACTACCTCCCGGTTATCAGGCCGCGATCAAAGACGGCTTGTTTCTGAGGTTATGGAATGACTACAAGCAGGGTGACCCTCCTGTTATTCGTGCTGAGATGGCAAGCAAGTCTTTGGCTGCGATTAAACGTACAAATATTAAACTCAGCCCTTCGACATATGATAATGCCGTAGTGAGCAAGGCACAAGCGAGCTATAATATTTACACTGACGGCGTTAACTCAAGATAATGGAAAGCCCGATATTTGCAGCGTTTTTTGAGGATAGATCAAAGTCTGGTTCAACGGATATTTGCGTAAACCTGTACCCCGAACACCAGGATGGCCCGAAAGGCCCAGAAATTAGCTCGTTACTATCCGTGCCCGGCAAAACATTGCTTGCCACTATCGGAACTGGGCCAATACGCGGGTTTTGCGTAGCCAATAACGGATTGATGTATGTGGTAAGCGGTAATACGCTATGGTCTGTAACTGCAAGTTATGTTACTACCTCACTAGGTACAATCGGAAGCAATAACGGCCCCGTATCAATCGTCAACAGTCCTACTCAGATATTGGTTGTTGACGGTACAGGTGGGTGGGTGTGGGATTATTCGGGGGCGGTAACGCAGAATGTTACAACGGCGGTGGCGTCTCCCGGTGTGGTTGGTGTAACAGCTAACCCGTTCGCGGCTGGCAGTCGTGTATCATTTACAACAGCGGGTGCATTGCCGACAGGCTTAACATCTGGTGTTTTTTACTATGTACTGACTACCGGATGGACATCTACCTCTTTTTCAGTAGCATTAGCTCCAAACGGCCCAGCGATTAATTTCACCGGGTCAACATCTGGACAGTCTGTATGCCACGCTTCCGGCCAGTCTTTCTCGCAAGTGATACCCAATTCATCAACTAGCTTAACTAATCCATCGGTAGCGGTTTATCAAGATGGGTTCGCAATCGTCAACCAAGTAGGCTCGAACCTTGTTTACCAGTCGAACTATAACGACCTTGCCACTTACGCTTCAGGTGTTGGCCCGACCGCGAACAATGCTTACATTCAGCAAAACTCAAAACCTGTTATTACCATATTCGACTTAAAAGAAGAGGTATGGATATTTAAGGACAAAACGACTGAGGTATGGATTAACCAAGGATCAGCGGGCTTCGCTTTTACCCCACTTGTTGGCGTGTCTATTCCTTATGGATGCGCGGCCACAGCTTCAGTGTGTCAACTCGGTAATAGTATCGCATGGATGGGCGGTAGCGATACGGGTTACGGTGTGGTTTATTTATCACAAGGTTACGATGCAAAACCAATTACCACGTTGGCGCTGACCGCATTGTTCCAAACATTCCCCATTATCTCGGACGCAATCGGGTGGGGTTATCAGTCAGATGGACACTTCTTTTATGTGCTTACATTCCCATCTCAGGGAGTTTCATATTGCTACGACCTCGCTACCGGGAAATGGCATCAGCGGGCAGGATTTACGAATGGTCAGTTAACGCGAGACTGGGCGAATTGCTTTGCCTCGTTCAACGGGGTGAATATTGTTGGGGATTATCAGTCTGCCAACATTTACTCACTGACTGACGCGGCATTAACCGATAACGGCGTACCAAGAAAATGGGTACGGGCATGGCGGGCTTTACCTTCAACCGTTAACATGGTTCCTGAAATGTCGTTTGACTCGCTTCAAATATTAATGGAAACAGGGATAACGGTTGCGCCCGGGACTAATCCGCAAATGATGTTGCGATGGTCGAATGACGGGGGTTATACGTGGACAAACTATTATCAATTGTCGATGGGGCAATTAGGCTTGACGACTTGGCGCGTGATTATGAATAGACTGGGTTCAACTTCAATCGGGGGTGGCATGGATAGAATATTCGAGATCAGCGGAACGGACGCAATACAGATTAAGATCACAGGGGCGGAAGTTGAGGGAGGGGCGCAGTGAACGACCTAACGGTTATTGATATTCCAAGCAGAGAAAAGATTGAATCATTGCAACGTGCAATGAGTACCATGCCTCAAGCCACGGGTGAGGATATGGTAACATCCCATTACTTTGCTGATGGTATGTACTGCCGGAGATTATGGAGGCGTGCTGGCGTTTTGATTGTTGGCAAAGTTCACTTAAAAGAACATTTTTACATCGTGGCAAGCGGGTGTGTGCGCGTTACCACAGACACAGGCGTGAGAGACGTTAAAGGTACGGAGGTTATCGTATCTCAGCCGGGAACTAAGCGGGCGGTACTTGCTTTGGAGGATTCTGTGTGTGTTACCGTACACCGGACAGAC
>PLYB01000141.1 GCA_003151655.1 Gallionellaceae bacterium
CGAAACCGTGAGTGACCAGCGCCAGCTGCTCCCCTGCGGCCTTGAGTTGGGCTTCAGTGACTGCAATACTTTCCTGTGTGACCAGAACATCGAAATAGGCTTGCGTCACTCGCAAAATCAAGTCTTGCTCGGCCTGGGAATATTGCGCGTGCGCCGCTTCGACCAGCGATTTCGATTCGCCGTAGGCAAAGTAGTTCTGCGCACGAAAAAGGGGTTGCGTCAGTTGCAGCGTCCAAGTCCAGGCGTTCACATCGCGGTTAATCACCGGCGTACCGGTGAACAGGGTTGATGCCCGGGTGCCATTATCGTTGCCGTTCAGGTTTACCACCGGCAGGAGGCCTGCTCTCGCCTAGGGGATTTTTTCCTGGGCAGCTTCATATGCATAACGCGCCGCCTCGAAGGTCGGATCGTTACTCTGGGCTTGATGATAGACCTCCAGTAAATCTGCACCCCGCGCAGACAGACTACCGACCAGCACCAGCACACCAACTACGCACTGCGTGAACTTCTGCGATCCTGAAAATCGATTTACTATCTTCATCTTTCGTGACCGCTTTCAACAAGAGTCTTGCTTACTGGAGAAAGTAGATACTGCATGACGGTACGGCTGCCCTGATTGATCTCGGCCACGACCTGCATGCCTGGGACAAGTTTCAGCTGCTTACCTTCCGCTATGAGAATCTGGCTGTTAAAAGAGATGATGGCCTTATACACCGATGGCTGAGCTTGCTGCTTATCCTTGGACTGGGACTGATCCTTCGACTGGGATGACTGGTTATCGCTGTCGCTGTCCGCATTGACGCGGGTCACCTCGCCGTCCAGCATGCCGTATTCCTCGAACGGATAGGGTGCGAGCTTCACCTTGACCTTCTGCTGGGGATAGACGAACCCGACATCGTCGTTCTTGACCATGACTTCGGCCACCAGCGATTCATTCTCCGGAACAATCGACAGGAGTACGGTACCGGGCGAGACCACCGTTCCTACCGTGTGTGTCGCAAGATCCTTCACGATACCGGCTTGCGGGGCTCTCAACTCTAGCAACCCCGTTTTATGCTCCTGCTTGATCCAGTCCTGCTGTAGTTTACTGTGCTGCCCCACCGCATCCACCCGCTCATTCTGAAGGTCGCTACGGTTTTTTGAGGAAATCTGGTCGATCTGCTTTTTGGCTTGGTTAACCGCAGCATCAAGGCTGGCGACAGTCGATTCCTGCGCGCGTAAGTCCTGAGCCTTTTCCATATACTCCCGCTGTTTGTCTCGCACAGTAATCTGCGGCGCATAACCATCCTTACCCATGTCTACATAGGCATCGGCCTGCTGCTTGAGAATAGGGGTGATCTCCTTGAGCTTGGTTAGCACTTCTCTTCCTGCATCGTATTCGCGCTGTGCTTTTTTAAGGGCTTCCTGCGCCTGCCCCAGCGAGTCCATGTAGGATGTCCGGTGGTCGCGGTACTGCGATTCGATTTGACGAAATAGATCGCCCGGATCATCGGATCTCCTGACTAAAGGTTTTCCCGCCAGTTCGGCATCAATGCGGCGCAACTGGAGCGACCGCATAGACAGATCATTTCCAATGGTCTTCGAATCGGCTTCGGCAAGTTTGGCATCCATGCGCATCAGCACTTGCCCAACCTTGACGGATTCGCCTTCCTTGACCAGTATCTCCTGGACGATATGGCCTCGTCTGCCGCAGCCTTCGCAGTACCTGCTTCGGCATCAATTTGCTGCGCGCTGATATATTCAGTCTCTGCCTTGGCATCCGGTTGTCCGACGTCCTGCTTGATCGGTTCGGGATCAAAGAGCACGACCAGGCACGGCAGGTTGAATTTGCTTAGCTCGGCACTCTCGCAATCACGGCGCTTGATGCGGAATCCCAAGGCGCGGGCGGCATGGATAAAGGAGTCAGTGGTATAGGGCGGCGGGAATTGCTTGGCCAGCAGCTCGGCGTCGAATGGCTTGCGGTTCAGGGCGCAGAAGCTGCCCATGGCCCAGATAATGTCTGCAACGGCAAAGGTGTGAATAGGCGAATGCGTGGAAGATTCCCGCGACAGGTTTTTGGAAACTAATTTCAAAATCCTGCGTGGCATGCGATGGTGCTCCACAAATTCTTCTATTACGAATAGAGGTTACTGCAATAACCGCCTCACGCCTGCAGCAACATGCCCATCTTATTGGTTTTTAATTCGGTCTCGAAATATGACTGAACCGCTTTTTGACTAACTTTAGAGCGTTGTTGTTATCCCTTTAATTCAACAAATTACAAAATTACAAAAAACTATTTTTATATTATGGTTTTGACTATAACCCAAATAACGCAAGCCGCAACCTATCTACTGTGATAGGTTTTTTTCGTTTGAAACTATGGTATGAAACAACTTCTTTATAATTCCACTCATTCAGTTCATCCTATGAAAATCCTTTTCGTCCATCAAAACTTCCCCGGACAATATCTGCACTTGGCGCGCCACTTGGGTGCGATTGAGGGAAATCAGGTCGTATTTATCACCCAACGCACGGATGCGGACTTGCCCGGCGTTAATAAAATCGCCTACAAGCCACACCGTGGGATCACACAGAACCTGCACCATTATCTCGTCGATACCGAGGCTGGACTGCTGAATGCACAGGCAGTGGCACGGGTTGCGTTGACTTTGAAGGAATCCGGCTTTATCCTTTTAGGATGGATTCGAGGTGTTGCCAGTTTTCTGAATAGTTGTGCATACTAAGTATGGGTCCGCTGCAATTAAGTTGGCCTGCTACATCAAGGCAGCGCAATTATGGGGTACCCGACACACAATAAGAATTCACAGTGGCAGGCTACACTTCTATAGTAGAAGTCCATTTGTCTCCAACTTTAAGGCCCTTGTGGATGAATTATTGATTTCGTAACCTGTTGATTTAATATGGCCGCCTGTCTTCCACTTTATTTGAGCGAGCCAATTCCCATTGGAATCAATTTTGGAATATAAATTACTAAACAAAATGTTATCCGTGCGCTGCCGCACTGACCGACAAAGCAGGGTTTAAACAGCTACTAAGCCGTCTCGGTCAATTGATTCAGCAAATCCACCACGCCCTGCAAGGCGATGCGCACCGACTGGGCGCGAATTTCCCCACGGCTACCGGCAAGATAGTGCAGATGCGCCACACATGTCCTGCCCTTGACACCCCAGGCAAACCACACCGTGCCGACCGGTTTTTCCGGCGTGCCGCCG
>PLYB01000286.1 GCA_003151655.1 Gallionellaceae bacterium
GCGGACAAGTTGATCTTCCTGATGGATACCGATGGCGTAATGGACAAACAGGGCGCACTGCTGCGCGAGTTGACCGTCGCTATCGCCAATTCGGTATTGTCGAGCAAGCGCAAATTGCCAGACGATGTGGGGCTGTTTTTGCCGTGCGCGGTGCGCGCATGCGAGGCGGGCGTTGCCCGTACTCACCTCATCAGTCGCCATCATGACGGCGCATTGTTACAGGAATTATTTTCCGATGTCGGCATCGGCAGCATGATTGTGGAAAGCACTTTGAACACAATACGCGACGCGACCATCGACGATGTTGGCGGCATCCTCAAGCTGCTTCAACCGCTGGAAGCGGAAGGAATTTTGGTGCGGCGTTCGCGTGAACTGCTGGAACGCGAGATTGAGCGTTTCGTGGTGATGGAACACGATCACCGCATCATCGGCTGCGCCGCCTTATACCCGTTCCCCGATGCGAAAGCCGCCGAGCTGGCTTGTATGGCGGTGCATTCAAATTACCGCAGCCACGGCTACGGAGATGCATTGCTTAAACACATGAGTACCGAAGCTTTGGCACAACGCTTTAAGAAATTATTCGTGTTAACCACGCGCACCGCACATTGGTTTGTCGAGCGCGGTTTCAACGAGGTTGACCCGAACCAACTGCCGGAAGAGAAAAAGGCGCTATATAACTATCAACGCCGTTCGAAAGTTTTTATGAAAACACTAAAATAGGTTGGGTTTATAGGTCGGGTTTCAACCAGACCTACGTGTTAAGGCACAATCCGGGTATATTGCAACATGTCATCACAGCGTCATAATCGACGTTTATTCTTCAATCCGATATGGAGTCAAAAAATGGCAAGACTAGTACAGTGCGTGAAACTCGGTCGCGAAGCGGAGGGCTTGGATCGCCCGACGTATCCGGGCCCACTGGGGCAACGAATATACGAGAACGTGTCGAAAGAAGCGTGGCAGGGCTGGATCAAATTTCAAACCATGCTGGTAAACGAAAACCGGCTCAATCTGGCGGACGCGAAAGCGCGCAAATATCTGGCGGAACAGATGGAGAATTATTTCTTTGGCGCGGACACCCAAATGCCGCAGGGCTACGTACCTCCGGCGCATTAAAACAGGTAGCTAAAGTGGCAAAAAAATATCCCCCGCAACAGTTTCTCAATCGTGAGCTTGGGTTACTGGAATTCAATCGCCGCGTGTTGGCTCAGGCTGAAAATCCGACTATCCCGCCGCTGGAGCGCCTCAAGTATCTGTGTATCGTCAGCAGCAATCTCGATGAGTTTTTTGAGATTCGCGTGGCCGGTCTCAAAGAGCAAGTCAAGTTGGGGGTTGTTTCCTCCGGCCCGGATGGTCTCGATGCGACACAGATTTTGAAACGGGTGCGCGATCAGGCGCACCAGATTATCGAAAAGCAATATACGATATTCAACCAGGATCTGGTGCCCACGCTGGCAACCCAGGGGGTCCGTTTCATACGCCGCACTCATTGGAACGAAGCGCAAAGTGCTTGGGTAAAGGATTTTTTCCTGCGCGAAGTGATGCCGATATTGACCCCGATCGGTTTGGACCCTTCGCATCCGTTTCCGCGCGTACTCAACAAGAGTTTAAATTTCGCGGTCGAGCTCAATGGTAAAGATGCGTTCGGGCGCAACTCAGCCAAAGCCATCGTGCAAGCGCCGCGTATTTTGCCGCGCGCCATCAAGATGCCCTCCGAGCTCTCCGGTTGCGAATACGGTTTCGTGTTTTTATCTTCCATCTTGCATGCGCATGTTGGAGAGCTGTTTTCAGGTATGGAAGTGCTGGGTTGTTATCAATTCCGCGTCACCCGCAACAGCGATTTGTTCGTGGACGAAGAAGAAGTAAAAAATCTGCGCATCACTCTGCAAGGCGAATTACCGCAGCGTCACTTTGGCGATGCCGTGCGTCTTGAAGTCGCCGACAACTGTTCACCGGAAATGGCTGAGTTCCTGCTGCAACAGTTCGACCTTAAGCCCGATGATCTGTATCGCGTTCACGGCCCCGTTAATCTGGTGCGCATGATGCGCA
This sequence comes from Gallionellaceae bacterium, assembly GCA_003151655.1. Classification (GTDB taxonomy): domain Bacteria; phylum Pseudomonadota; class Gammaproteobacteria; order Burkholderiales; family Gallionellaceae; genus PALSA-1006. Next base: position 2,050 of record PLYB01000286.1, read on the forward strand.
TACCGGACGAAGTTGATCGTGACGATTTGAAATTCCCACCTTTTGTGCCCGGCATGCCGCTGGCTCTGCAAAAAAAGGGCGCGGATATGTTCAAGCTTATTCGCAAAGGTGATGTGCTATTGCATCACCCCTACCAGTCTTTCCGTCCGGTGATCGATTTCATCCAGCAAGCTGCATCCGATCCCAAGGTTGTCTCGATCAAGCAAACGGTTTACCGCACGGGTGCCGATTCCGCCCTGATGGAAGCGCTTATTGCTGCGGCGCAAGGCGGCAAAGAAGTCACCGTTGTGGTGGAGTTGCTGGCGCGCTTCGACGAAGAGGCCAATATCAATTGGGCCAGCCGGCTTGAGCAAGCCGGAGCGCATGTGGTCTATGGCGTAGTCGCGCACAAGACGCATGCCAAAATGCTGATGGTGATACGCCGTGAAGATGGCAAGTTGCGGCGCTATGTGCACCTTGGCACCGGGAACTATCATCCGCGCACGGCAAAACTGTATACGGATTTCGGCTTATTTACCTGCAACGAAGATGTTTGCTCGGATGTGAATCAGGTGTTCGTGCAGCTTACCGG
>PLYB01000027.1 GCA_003151655.1 Gallionellaceae bacterium
CGGATGATAACTAGGAATTATGCGCATGTTTGGACTAAATAACGTTGACCTGTACTGGGTAGGGCCGAGAAGATCAGATCTCTATGGAATTGAACATGAATTTGCTGGTGCTGTCGTAATCATGGGCGAGGAAAATATAAAATCACCGACATTCCATAGCTTAGAAAGTGTCCAAAAAATTAGAATCAATCACAACGATGAAGCCAATTATTTCAAAGTGGCTGAGTTTTATGATCGTCGTTTGACTAAAATCCTTTCAACATCAAAACGAGATGTTCGTTTTCTTTGGTACTCTAGATTCCCCGTTGGGATCAATGACTCCATTCTTCAGCGCAGCCCCTTTAACATATCGACATCGTTGATGAAGCTTTTTTCCAATAAGCTTCAATGTCGAATGATTATGGCCAGCGAAGGGTATGAGACGCTGCCGTCTATGCAAATCCCTCCGTTAGCACTCAAAAACAAATGCACCTATGAAAACCTGATTAAGCGCATGCCCGGTCACGAAAGGTTCGTAGTACAAGGGTTGGAGGGCTCAGGTGGATTTACCACCTATCTAATGGATAGTCCAGAAGATGATTACTTGCTTGAAGGGTTAAGCGGATTTACTTGTTTAGCGTCCCCCTATGTTGCTGACGCATGGCCGATCAATATTCATCTGCTGGTCGAGAAGGATGGGGCAGTGGCTTTGGCACCGTCAATCCAGATCATCGACCAATCGGCTAAAAAACTAGAATACGTAGGCGGAGACTACGCCGCAGCACAACATTTGCCAAGAAAATCTCTTCAGCTCTTGAGAACAAAGGCAGTTGAAATCGGCAAGACAATGGCTGACATCGGATATCGCGGTATTGCAGGTGTCGATTTCCTGCTGACTGCCGATGAACGCCTTTTATTTGTCGAAATAAATCCTCGCTTTCAAGGTTCTAGTATGACCTTGAACCAAGCTCTGCTTAAAGCAAACCAGCCAAGTTTGCAGCAATTACACCTTCAATGTTTCCGGGGGGAGAGGCTGGCAGCAGATATTGCGCATGTGACCTGTGACCAGAGTTTCTTCTCACCTTCTATTGGTGAAGCCGATCTGGTAAAGATCGCAGATGACTCAAAACGATTGCGCTCCCCTGATCCTCGTGAATCAAAATTCAATGCCACCGAGGTGAGTTATTCTCTGCATTTTGATGGAGCAAGCCACGTTAAGGCATTTGAGCCTGGCGCGCAAGTGGGCCGGATGATGTTTAACCAGCCTATTTGCGGAAAAAATCCTTATGGGGAAATTCAACTTTTTCCTTCCATACCTCAATCATTATTTCAGCGTGACCATGAGTTCGTGGGGCTAAATGAGCAAGACCCCATGGAGCGACTGGCGAAATTAAAATTTTCTCTCTTGGTACATGGTGCAAGGGTCAGTGAACAAGCTAAAGCGAAACTGTTAGCAAGCTCAAAGTACCTTACCATTCGTGACGGAATTGCGGGCGGGCTGCAAATTCGAATGTTCAAGAATCTGTACGTGAATGTCCCGATCAAGGATTTCGGGGCATTACTTAGCATGTTCGAGATCGATTTCAATGGCGTTGATTTCGAGTTAAAACAGAATGAGGCGCAGGTTTGTAAAATTTCGCTAATTCCGATTCCAAGTTTTACAGGCCGTCTCACACAGAGCGGGGTTGCCATGGAAGATGTTGGGCAGGCTTTCACCGACAGGCTTGGTCTCGCTCCGTTTGTGGGGTGTCGGTTTAGCGGAAAACAGGCCTGCGGCTACTGTGAAATCGGGGTTGTTGGGCCCGCAACCGAACGATCATTGGCAGATATGCTCGAACTGCTGGCCTACTGTCGGGAGAATGAACCGGGCATCACACATCTCCTAATTAGCGGAGGAACGCCTTCAAAATCTCAATGGAACCGATATGTTGAAATCATAACGACGATTAAACAAGCGTCTGAATATCCAATGTATCTGATGACAACGCCACCCCAAAACCTGGATAGAATCGCAGATTTAAAAGCTGCTGGAGTCGATGAACTTGGACTCAACATGGAAGTCTTCGATCAGAACTGGGCTGTTCGTCATATGCCGGGAAAGGGGAAATTATCTCGTAAACACTATCTTGATGCTCTCGAATTAGCAGTATCCATTTGGGGCGGTAATGGGGCAGTACGAAGCATCTTAATTGCAGGCTTGGAGCCGGTTGAGTCAACTTTACAGGGCGTATACGAGTTGTGTCGCCGCAACGTCATGCCCATTTTGTCGCCGTTCACCCCAATTCAAAACACCAGTGCCGCTTTTTTTCCAGCGCCGACTGTTAAAAAACTTTTTGAGACTTGGCAGCAAAGTCAAAAAATTTGCGAGTCTTTTGGAATGAGTCTTGGCCCGGCCTGTTTGCCATGCCAGAACAACACGCTTTCAATGCCGCAGAGAGTATAGATTTAGTCTTCCTTTAACTTGTTTTGTGGATAAAATGTAATCGCTCCGTTTTCCGACATTAAAAGAAAGGGTTCTTTATCCACTACAATCCGGCAAGATTGTGTTCGCATCTCGTTTAGGAAGCTTGATCTCACTTGATCGCATACTTCTCGTATGTATATTACTTCCTGTTTCGGTAGCGTAGGAAACTGTTGTTTGATATCTGCTGCCGCTGAAATGCCCGCGAAAAGGACACCTAAAATCAGGAGGGCGCGGTCTTCTGATTTCCCTTTCTTTGAAGGCGCTGAGTTAGATTTATAAGATATTTCTGCGCGCTTAAATTTTAAGCAGAAATGAAACGGATTGTACTTTTCTATATGGAATTGCGTGATTGGAAATTTAACATCTAACCTCGAACTAATTTCTTCCAGTCCATTCAAAATTCCGGCAATGATCCGTTGTGCATCAATATCATTGATGTGAACAATCGCCTCTACCGATATCTTTCCGACATTTTCTGTAGAGAGTAACGAACGCCGAATTTCTCCCGCATGATTGGTAAAACTCCTTATAGCTCTGTCTACATCTTTAGCGTTTTGAACACTTCGCTCAACAAATTGATATAGCTCTAACTTATCGACAGAGGTAAGTTGGCCTGACAGATCAGCCAACTTTGCCAAATATTTCAGGTTTCGATAATCGCCATTATGAGCCGCCAATCTAAATCCAATCGCAAGATTGTCTTGAAACCCTTGCTTACTTCCAGAAGCAAGGTGCAGATTGGCGATCGGAAAATAATCCAAGTTGTTCTGATAGAACTCTGTCAGTTGGTCAGTCATCCCCAAAAGGTCTTCCCACGGAACCACCCCATTTTTGAATTTTGGGTTGCTGGTGGAGACTTTTAAACGGCCTTCAATAAAGTCTTGAGCGGTTATGCCAAAAACATAAGGGAATTGGAATAAAGCGAGAGAAACATCGTCAAACTCGGCACCGGAAAAATCACAGAACTCGATATTAATTCGATTTAAATACAGTGATTTTAGTTTCGTATGGTAAAACGTTGCCCCCTCCAAAGTACAAGACTGGATATCAATGTGATCCAAGGTAGATAAAGAGAAATCGGCCTGGGACAGGTTGGTGCCGCGAAAAAAACATCTATCTAACTCGCATTCTCGAATTGAAGCTCCGACAAGACTACCTCCAATAAATTTA
>PLYB01000297.1 GCA_003151655.1 Gallionellaceae bacterium
ATGTTAAGTTAGCGCTTATGGGCCTGCGCCGGTATGACTGTTGTTTAGCCGAATGGATTATTTTGGTATATTTTATTGAGGAGCCAATGAATTGATCACTCAGCTTAACCAATTGCTAAAATCAAACTTGTGCGAAATATATAAAGAAATAGCCCGCTGTGCGGGCTATTTCTTTGGTCACGTCAGCTTATTTATTGCGGACAAGGATTAGGCAGCGTCTTCACTGCCTCCAAGTTTCTCGCAGAGCCGCCTAGCTTCCTATACGCCTCGAAATTTTCCTTATTCAGTCTATTTGCCCCTGCTACTCGATTGCCCATCTCAATCATGACCGGCTTATCAATGTACCCTGAAATTTTTGCAGCTTCTTTTTGACGTTGTATTTCCAGCGCGGCATTTCTGGCAATTGCCTGGTTATATTCAATGGTCGCTGATATTTCATACAATTTGTATTCGTTGGTAGCCTGACAAGCTTTAAGTTTATTGGCTCGTTCCTCACGCCCTTTACTTTCAGCAAGCTCCATTGCCCGCCTGTCAGCCGCAGCTTTTTCTCTTGTTTGCTGCTCAGCGTTGGCTCTTTCCTGCGCCTCTTTTTGACTTTTCAATGCCGCAGTCCGTGAGGCTTCAGCCAAACGTTGTTTTTCCGGAAGGATTGTGGGTGCAGCTTTGATAATTGCGTCAACTATTTCTTTTATCTGGGCTACATATTTAGCTCGGTCTTCGCAGCGTTTGTCACCATAATGATAGTTTCTAGTATCTTCGATATATTTCAAATCAGACTTCAAGGATCGGCCTGACATTGCTTTATATTCTTCCTGCGAAGACCCATGTTCCCCTTTACGCGGAAACAAAAAATATAGGGTGCTATCAAAGATACTGCCCCCACGAGAGCCGTAGTCCCCAATATATAAATCATTACATCTCTCAAATTTTTCTTCATCGAAGGCATGCATTCTAGGATCATGAGTTAGATCAACTTCACTTCCCCGCCCTCCTACCCTTCCTATATAAACTCCATCATCGTCAATCAAACTGGGTAATTTATTAATGATGTCTTGTATTGTATACGGCTGAACCGTCTTTTCCTCAACTTGAGGTGGTGGAGATTGATAATTCGTGATGTCGTCGATACCTGCCGAAAATGCAGAGAAAGATAGCAACAAAAGAGTACTGGCCGCAAATGTAGATATGCTCATTTTTTCTAAAAAGTTCATCATTATTCCTTTGGCGTTTGGTTGGCTATCTGTTACAACAAACCAGCTAAATGATTGACGATAGGTAGCGCAGGCAAGCCTTGCGGGTGCTTGGCAAAATCGGCTGCGCAGGGGGAGCGTGAAACGATCATCCCAGACTGGTGGTTGTAATAAAAACCACATTGGGAGTCTGAAAGAAAACGCTGTTTAAACGGATTCAAACGATTATCGCTACCACCCCAAGCAAACCAGACGACCTTCTGTTTTCCACTTTCCGAAGGACACAGCGGCAGATCATTCAAGCGGCTCATGGCAGAACAAGCCGCCCCTAAATCTGGGTTGCAGTGATAGAACAGATTCCAAACCTGAACAAACGCGTTCTCTGGTATCACTTTCCCCGCCTGTTGGTATGCCGATAAAAAGCGATTTCGAACGCTAGGAAGCATCTTGTCGCCGTCTAAGTTCAAAGATGCTAATACACCAAATTGTGTTGGCTTTGCCGATCCCGGGTTTTTACCGATAATTGCGCCAACACATTCTCCATCCTCATCGGCGCTATGCTTTCCAAGGTAAATGCGAGTATCGAATCTAAACATGTAGTCGGCAATAGTTTCAAAGCGTGCGTAATAACTCATGATGTCCTTATTGGTGAATAACTAGCCTTAGCGCTGGCGCATCGCGAGGTTTTATTCGCGATGCCCTCCCAAACAAAATGGTTAGGTGGGGTTATTTAAAAGCCTTCAAATATGCCAATCGTTGTTCGGTTGTTTGCACCTTGCAATCTGCAATCACAACTGGTTCAAGAGTGCCGCCTTCAACTTCTTTACCCGCCTGAGCGCACTTCGTTTCTTTGTCCTTAATCCATGCGATTTGCTCTTTTTTAAGCGCAACTTTTCGCACATCATCTAGTCCTGCCATCAACTGCTTGTAGGTTTCATTCAACTGCTGGTCAGATTGAGCGAATTTTCTGTCTAGGCACTCGCCTTGCTCGGCAGTGTTCTCCAAGTTAAGGCCTTTGCAGATACCGGTTTGCTCTGTGGCATTAGCCTGCTCTGTTGTTACTGGGGTGGGTTCTACGGCGACGGGAAGTGGTGCCGCCACTTCGGGTGTTTTTTCGGCCGTCTTTTCTGCAACGCTGCCTTCGGCGCTGGCACACATTTTATTTAACAACCCAATAGCAATTAAATTGGCCGAAGGCACGCCATTCATTTCAAAAGCATTAAATGAAAAACTTTCACCTTCAACAGCAAACTGAACCATTGCCCTCACTGGCTTTTCTTGGAAGGTGATGTCGCCTTCGACATTCACAAACACCTTGCCGTCATTACTTTTTCCTGACTTCCAAGATGGCGCCCCCATAAACCCTTTGACCATTTGATCTACGGTGTGATTGGGACATAACTGCATGACACCACCTTTGACCTGCTTAACTTCAGTCGAATCAAAACAAGCCGTCAGAAGCAACGGCAATGTAACGAGCAAACAAAATTTCAATGCATTATTCATAGGGTTGTCCAAGGTTAATGGAATCTTTCAGATTGGCTCTGAAATAAAATGAGCCGATTGTTGGTAAGTTCAATTCGCAGTTACATGTCAGAAAATAACGACAAGCAAAATAAAACAACCCAGACGATAAAATAGGCGTTGTTTTGTTTAAGTACTTTGGCACGGTTAAACAGATACAACGGAACTATCCAAGCAGAGCCCATTTTTTCAGTGTTGTGGCCTGCTTTCTTTAATTTCTTCTCATCCAGCAAGGATAGGGAAATGTTTAAAACAAGCGTCGTCCACCAAAAGTCACCAATACTTTTATGAGTTATTCCCGATAGAAGCCCGGCGATAAATACACCCACTAATGGAGCAAATGCCAACCACCATACAAGAGTGTTGCTAATAGCCTCTCCAGTTAATGGTGGTGGCGAATCCGAAAACTGCGATAAAAATTCGGTGGAATCCAATGCAGCCCAGTCTGACATTCCTTTTTTCCAGACAAATGACCCACGAACTAATTTACTGTTTGAAATAAGAGACAGTATTTCCGAATGGCTTACCGGCCCTAACCTAGCACCGTTTAGCTCGTAATGCCATTCATCACTAATTGTTGCTGCATTGTCTACGTTTGCCATAATATTTTCGCCCCGATCACTTTATGCCTAAGATTTTTCCTATTACAAAAATGGATGACATAGAACAGAGAACTATAGTGACAATTTTTACGATTTTGGAGTAGGTGACTAACTCCCCTTTCTTTTCGTAATAAACATCACCAGTGAACAATGAATAAAGCGTTACTGGAGCAAACACAAGAAATCCGACCACTATGAACCAGCTTTTGCGGAACCACGGAACTTCGGCATACGATGAGTAAACTGCCATAGCGAACATCCTTTCGGAAAAAAGTTAACGTAACAACAATTAAGCAAGCCCACATATTGCCCTATGGGTAATATTTGTGTCAATAACATTGCGTCGCGAGTTATTGCGTAATGAGTAAGCTACCCCGACACTCTCGCACTATGAGTATCGGAAAAACTATCAAAGGGTTGCGGCTAAATAAAGGCTGGAGCCAAGAGGAATTAGCACATCGTGTTGGGACAACAACACCTAGTATTTCTCGAATTGAAACTGGCAAGCACGGTGCCAGCGATCAGTTAAAACAACTTATTGCACAGGAATTCGGACTCAAGGTATCTGAGTTGGTTGCACTTTCGGAGATTGATAAATTAACTTCAAAAACACCTGAGATGAGCCAAAGTGAGGAAGAGGAGCAAACGCTGCTGCGCTATTTTCGTAAGATGAGAATGGAAAAGCGAGAACTGTTCAAAACGATCGGACGGATATTTTCCGAACGATAAATCTGTTTTCAAAAGCATAGATACTATCCACTAAGGATGCTGAGTCCGGTTAAACGCTACCCACGTAGAATGCGCTAAGCAACGCGCACCCATCGCTTTTTCAATTTCATGTCCGTCCTAAGTTTACCGAAGGGTTCCACCCGACCCGCTTGCTGTGGCATTATTCGCCACCACGCGACATTGATTAGGAGTTCCACATGACACAATTAACGCTGGAAATGCCGGAGACGGCTTTTGCCACCCTGCATAAAACACCTGCGGAATTCACCCGCGAATTGCGCGTTGCCGCTGCGGTTAAATGGTACGAATTGGAACTTCTCTCGCAAGGCAAGGCGGCAGAAATCGCCGGGCTAACTCGCGCTGAATTTATCACCGCTCTGGGGCAATACAAAGTCAGTCCGTTTCAGTACACCGCCGAAGAAGTGCTAGAGGATTTGGCTAATGCGGATTGAGCAGGTAGTTATCAATGCCTCTCCTCTAATCACGCTATTTCGTGCTGGTCTTCACCCGCTGTTACCCCAACTCTTTCCTGATCTTGCGGTTCCCGATGCTGTCTGGGCAGAAGTTGTCAACGCTACCCACGATGACCCCGCAACGCGCGGCTTACCTGAAATGAACTGGGCTAAAAAATTAACAACCCCTATCAGCCCGGATGTCTTGGAATGGGGGCTTGGCGCGGGAGAAACAGCCGTTCTCTCTTACGTCCAATACCATCGCGACTACACAGCCATTGTTGATGATCGTGAAGCTCGACGATGCGCTAGTGTTTTGAATATCCCACTCATCGGCACGGCAGGTGTCGTGGTACTCGCCAGACGACGCGGGCTGATCGACTCAACTGAATTTGCACTGCGGCAATTGCAAGACTCCGGGCTGTGGATTTCCGAGCAATTAATTATAAAACTTGCCGCAGACGATCAAGCTCGGTAACAACTTTACCAAACCATGCCCATCATCCCCATCCTCATGTATCACAACATCGACAACCCGCCGCAGGGGGCGAAGTTGCGCGGTCTTTATGTGCGCACTGGCGCGTTTGCGCGGCAGATGTTTTTATTGCGTCTGCTCGGCTATCAGGGGCTTTCCATGTCTGCTGCCATGCCTTATCTGCGCGGCGAGAAGCAAGGGCGTGTGGCGGTCATCACATTTGACGATGGTTATGTGGACACGCTTGAAAATGCTTTACCGGTTTTGCAAAAGAATGGTTTTAGCGCGACGTGCTATTTCATCAGCCAACGCAGCGGGCTATACAACGACTGGGATGCTGCTGCATTAAATGTACGCAAGCCGCTGATGAATGATGAACAGGTGCGCACTTGGCATACTGCCGGCATGGAGGTTGGCGCACATTCACGCACGCACCCTCGTTTGTCCAATTGTAATGATGCAGAATTACAAAATGAGATCGCGGGTAGCAAGGCCGATTTGGAGGCATTGACTGAAAGTGCGGTCACGCAATTTTGCTATCCCTATGGCGATCTGGATGAGCGTGTATCTAACGCTGTTCAGCAAGCGGGGTTCGATGCTGCCACGACGACTCGGCGTGGTCGTGTGCGAGTGGGCGATAATCCGCTACTCTTTCGCCGCATTCTGGTCAGCGGAAGCACCTTTCCGCATCTTTTTCTGCTCAAGTTATTGACTGGCTACGAGGATAAGCGCGGATGATTCGATCTACTGTTCAAAACAACAATAACCAAGGGTGCATTTCATGCACCATCGTCTTTGGTGCATGGAATGCACCCTACAATATTTCTAATTTGATTTAGATATGAAATTACTCTTCGTTGGCACACATTTTGGCGGCGGCGGTACTGAGAGTCACTTTGTTACTTTGGCAAAAGCGATGCATGCTGCGGGACATGAAGTTGCCGCCGTCATTCGCCCGGACACACCGATTCATCACGGCTTGAAGGATAGCGGAGTACAGCTATATTTTGGCGTATTCCGCAATGCGTTCGACCCGCGCGGCATCCGCGCTGTCTGGCGGGCTTGCGGCGAATTTAGACCCGACTGGATAGTTGGCAGCTTCAGCAAAGAATATTGGCCGCTGGCAATTATTGCGCGCCTTCGCGGAGTTAAGTTGGCGCTGTTTAAACATATGGATTACCCCCTGCGTCCCGCCACTCACTACTTCATTCCACGCTTAGCCCAGCGCTTCATTGTCATTTCGAATTTTATGCGCGACAATTTTATCGCGCGCGGCATTGACCCGGCACGTATTCAGATTCTCTATAACCCGCTTGATCTGGAATACTTTAAACCGGATGCGCAATTGCGCAAAACGAGCCGGGAACAATTCGGCTACGCCGAGGACGACATCGTCCTCGGTTTTATCGGCGCGATGCACCCGGATAAAGGCATGCTTCCCCTCTGCGATGCGCTAAATCAGGCGATGGAGCAGATGCCAAAACTCAAGGCGATCTGGGTAGGGGATGGGCTCGCGGTACAAGACCTCAATACAAAAATTCAAAAAGGAGGATTCGCGCCCCGCCACTTCTGGCACACATGGGCTGAGGACGTGCGCCCGTATTATGCCGCGATAGATATGCTCGCTGTTCCAACCATTGGCCGGGAAACATTCGGTCGCGTATCCATTGAAGCTCAAGCCTCCGGCATTCCGGTTTTGTGCAGTGACAACGGCGGCCTGCCCGAGACCTTTGTGCCGGATGTCACGGGCAAGTTACTTCCCGCAGGCGATGTGGCGGCTTGGCGTGATGCCATTTTGGAGATGGCTGGGGATACTCAATTGCGCAAACAGCTTCAGGAAAAAGGACGGAGTTGGATAGCGCAAAAATTCAGCTCATCGGCGATTGCCGAACAGTTAACTTTACTTCTTGAAGAGTCTCGTTAGCAAAAGCGGCGAAATGAAGAACACGAGCAGCGTTTTTTTACGCGACCCCCTGCATCAACTGCTCCAATCTCGCCCGCCCCTCCGGGCTCGCCATCACCATTAACACGTCACCGCCTTGCACGATATGCTGTACCGGCGGATTGAATAACCAGCCATTGACGCTATTGCGTATCGCAAGCACCAGACAATCCTTGCCGCCATGATACAGCGTCGTCAGCGGCTTGCCGGACAACGTGACCGGAATAACGATCTCCTCCATGCGCACATTCTCTTCGGATTTAAGCATATCGTCGAGAAACGACACCACGTGCGGCCTGACCATTGCCGAAACAATGCGCAATCCGCCGGTAAAATCGGGAGAGACGATCTCATCTGCTCCTGCACGACGAGTCTTCTCGGTATTTTTCAGATCATGGCATCGCGCCACCACGCGCAAATCCGGATTAAGCTGCTTGGCACTAAGGCTGATGACCAGATTCTGGCTGTCGTCATGCGCCACCGCGAACACGCCACGCGCGCTCAACACCCCGGCGGCCAATAATACATCGTTATCCGTTGCGTCTCCGAGCAAATACAACTGCCCCGGATGGCTGTCTACATACCGTTTGATCGTTTCCATTTTGGAATCGATGATGACACAGCTCCGTCCGGTGGAGGTCAGTTCGTGAGCTACATTACTGCCGACCAGACCGACCCCGCAGACGATGTAGTGATTTTTCAACTGCGCGATTCGTTGTTGCATTTTCTTTCTCCGCCAAGATTCATTCAAATCGCTTTCCAGCATAAACGCAGTTATGGTGGAAAGCACGTAACCCATCATGCCGATACCTGCGAGACCGATGAATACGGTGAACAGCCGTCCGTATTCATATCCGGTGACATCTACTACCTCGCTATAGCCAATGGTGGCAATAGTGATAAACGTCATGTAAAAACAATCCATCCAGGAAGGGTGAGACCTGCCAAGAATGTGATAACCGACCGTGCCGATGAGCATCACCAGCAGCAGCGCCGCAAAAGAAAAAAACAAATTGCGAATCACATGGGATTCGTTTGTTCCATCAACTCTCATCACTCATCCCGTATGTTTTTATCAGGAAATAGCTCGCTGCTAAAACCGAAATTGCGCATATCTTCAATGCGCATGGGATATAGTAATCCATCCAGATGATCGCACTCGTGTTGCACGACACGCGCATGAAAACCACTCACCGTACGGTCTATCAAAGCACCGAACTGGTCGCGCCCCTGGTAACGCAGATGTGTAAAGCGCGGCACCAGTCCGCGCATTCCGGGCAGGCTAAGACAGCCCTCCCACCCATCTTCTTTAGAGGGGGATAGCGGCGTAAGAATCGGGTTGATCAGCACGGTATGTGGCACCTCCTCGGCATCCGGATAACGCGGATTGCTCTCTACGCCAAAGATCACCACCCGCAGATTGATCCCGATCTGCGGCGCAGCCAAACCGACTCCGTCCAATGCCTGCATGGTGTCGCGCATATCGCCCAGCAATTCTTGCAGCTCTTCGCTATCGAAAGCAGTCACCTCTTCGGCGTGACGCAACAAGCGCGCATCGCCCATGCGCAAAACTTTTCTAACCGACATCCGATTCCACCACCAAACCCAATATGTTTCTCACTCTGGCCATCGCCGGCTCCGCAATTTTACTGATCGCATCAAGATGGATACCATCACGACTGCTTCCGCGACCCGCCGCATAATTTACTACCACGGCAATAGCCGCATAGCTCAGTCCCAATTCTCTGGCCAACGAGGCTTCCGGCATGCCGGTCATACCGACCATATCCCCGCCGTCCCGCTCAATACGGTTGATTTCGGCGGCAGTCTCCAAGCGCGGCCCTTGTGTCGCAGCATATACGCCGCCATCCATACATTTTTCTTTGGCGATAACCGCTGCCGTCAATATCTGTTGCCGCAATTCAGGAGTATAGGGATGGGTAAAATCGATATGCGTAACAGGCCGATCACGCCCGTCGAAATAAGTAAAAGGTCGTCCATAGGTGTAATCGACAATCTGGTCTGGAATCACTATTTCACCGGGAACCAGATTGGCTCGAATCCCGCCAACCGAAGCCACCGAGATAACACGCTTGGCTCCTTGTTCATAAAAGGCCCAGAGATTGGCGCGATAATTCACTTCGTGCGGAGGGATGGTATGCCCGTATCCGTGGCGAGCAAGAAACATCACCTCGTGCTGATTGATCGTGCCGAAAGTAAGCGCACCGGATGGCTCGCCATATGGCGTACGTATCACTTGCCGATGAGTGATCTTGA
>PLYB01000318.1 GCA_003151655.1 Gallionellaceae bacterium
TCACTTTATGGCTCGCACAACAACTATTGGATGGCGGATGGCATCCGGCTATCATTAGTCGCGGCTATACCAAAACAAGACAACAACGCCCCGATACGCCCCACGCCGTCGAAATAGATGACTCTCCCGATGTGGTCGGTGACGAACCGCTGCTCATGATGCAACGCGATTTATGCCCGGTATGGATAGGACGCAACCGCGTAGCGGTAGCGCAGGCGTTATTGCAAGCGCATCCTGAATGCGACGTTATATTAAGCGATGATGGATTACAGCACTATCGCTTGCAGCGCGATATCGAGATCGTGCTGGTGGACGGCAACCGGGGCTTTGGTAACGGATTGTGGCTTCCTGCGGGGCCATTGCGCGAACCTGAGTCGCGCTTAAAATCAGTTGATATCGTGGTGGTCAACGGAGGCGCTGTTTCAGCCGGAGAATATGCGATGCAACTTGAAGGCTCCTCGTTTTACAACCTGCTTAACCCGAATATCTCACTCCCGGCTACCGCTTTTGTCGGCCAGCGTGTGCATGCCATTGCCGGAATCGGTCATCCTGAACGCTTCTTCTCACACCTGAAACAACTGGGAATTGCCGCTCAAATTCACGCCTTTCCAGATCACCATTGCTACAATTTTTCTGATATTGTGTTTAGCGATGCCGAAGCCATACTCATGACGGAGAAAGATGCGGTAAAATGCGTTTCGTTCGCAACCGAGCAATACTGGGTTTTGCGTGTGGATGCACAAGTCGATCCTGCACTTGCCCAACTTATCATAGAAAAGATCAAATATTAATGGATGCCAAGCTACTCGAAATCCTGGTTTGCCCACTGTGCAAATCGCCGCTGATTTATCGCAAAGCAGAACAGGAACTTATCTGCAAAGCGGATCAACTGGCATATTCCATCAAGGATGACATCCCTGTAATGCTGGCCGATGAAGCGCGTAAACTTTCTTCGGAAGAAATCGAGAAACTTTGATGCTTGATTTTCACGTTGTCATCCCGGCGCGCATCGCCTCCACACGCCTGCCCGGTAAACCGCTACTTGAGATCGGCGGTAAGCCGATGGTCGTGCGCGTTGCCGAGCAAGCGATGAAAAGTGGCGCGCAACAGATTATCATCGCAACCGACCACGAACCTATTCTTGCCGCAGCTCAAAAACACGGCTTCAATGCCTGCATGACACGCACCGACCACAGCAGCGGCACCGATCGTATTGCCGAAGTGGTCGCACAACAAGGCTGGGCGGACGACACCATAGTGGTCAATGTGCAAGGCGACGAACCGCTGATCCCGCCCGCTTTGATCCGCGCTGTCGCACAACATCTGCACGATCACCCGGAGTGCGCCATCGCAACGGCCTGCCATCCCATCCACGATGAAGCATCGATGCGCAACCCCAATATCGTCAAAGCGGTGCTGGATAAAAACGGCAACGCGCTGTATTTCAGCCGAGCGCCGATCCCCTACCCGCGTGATGTTTTCGCACAAGGTTTAGCACTTCCGCACGACTTACCAGTGCTGCGACACATCGGCATCTATGCCTACCGTGCCAACTTTTTACGCGCATTCGGTCAACTCGCCCCCGCAGCCATCGAACAAATCGAAGCGCTGGAACAACTGCGCGCGCTCTGGCACGGTTACAAGATTGGCGTTACCATCACGCACGACGCACCGCCGAGCGGCGTAGATACGGAAGCGGATTTACTCGTGGCACGAACATTATTTAGAAACCGGGAAGGGGAAAGGGTGAAGGGATAAGGAGAAAACCGCCCTCTCGTTGATAGAGAGGGAAACTGGCTTTACCCTTCACTCTTCCCCCTTAACTCTTTTCCATTGTCTTTTCATTCACTCACACAGGGAGCAAAAACATGAGAGTCATTCTTCTAGGCGCACCGGGCGCAGGTAAGGGTACCCAAGCCAATCTCATCAAAGAGAAATTCGGCATTCCGCAAATCTCCACTGGCGATATGCTGCGTGCTGCCGTCAAAGCGGGCACCCCGCTCGGTGTTGCCGCGAAAAAGATTATGGACGCGGGCGGCTTGGTATCCGACGATATCATCATCAATCTGGTAAAAGAGCGCATCAAAGAAGCAGACTGTAAAAATGGCTTTCTGTTCGACGGTTTTCCGCGCACTATTCCACAAGCACAAGCCATGAAAGATGCCGATATCCGTATCGATTACGTGGTAGAGATTGACGTGGCGGATAGCGAGATTATCCAGCGCATGAGCGGTCGCCGCGTGCATCTGGCATCCGGTCGCACCTATCATCAAGTATTCAATCCGCCCAAAGTGGCAGGCAAAGATGATGTCACCGGCGAAGACTTGGTACAGCGCCCAGACGATGCGGAAGAAACCGTCATCAAACGCCTCAATGTCTATCACGAACAAACAAAACCGTTGGTGGATTACTACACCACTTGGGCGAAATCAAACGCGGCGAATGCACCAAAGATCGTGCATGTCCCCGGTGTAGGCAGCGTAGACTCAATCCGCGACAAAGTATTCGCGGCCCTCGCGGTTTAATCCGTAGGGGCGTATGGCAATACGCCCGTTCTCGTACACCACAAGGGCGTATTGCCATACGCCCCTACGCCAGATTGAATGATGGGGTAACCATGAACAAACCAATTCTAAGCCTTGAAGATGCCAAGCGCGTTGCCGCTGCGGCCGAAGCAGAAGCTCTGTCCAACGAATGGAAGGTGGTTATTGCCGTGGTAGACGACGGTGGCCATTTGCTGTATCTGCAACGCAGCCATGATACGCAATTCGGCAGCGTAGAAACCGCCATCGCCAAAGCTCACGCCTCCGTTGCTTTCCAACGTCCCACTAAAGCGTCGGAAGATGCTGTCTTAAGCGGACGTCTGATTCACCTCGCGTTGCCGGGTGTCATTCCAGCAGAAGGCGGAGTTCCACTGGAACGCGAAGGCGTTGTCATCGGAGGTCTTGGTATCAGCGGCGTGCGTTCATTTCAAGATGGACAGATCGCTGCTGCCGGTGTGAATGCCTTGTGATTTCAGGCTGCCTAATCTGCGGTAGTTAGTCTGAGCATTATGGGGTTTCGAAGAAGCGAACGGCGTTTAACAACTCGGGAAAGTTATAAATAATATAGTCCGGCTTTACGCCTTCTTTTTCTTGCGTCCCCTGATTCGACTTAAAAAACACCGTTTTCATTCCGAGTCGCTGCGCCCCATAAACATCGCGGTACATGTCGTTGCCCACGTACAAAACCTCCGAGGGCTGCATTTTCATGCTGGTCAATGCGGCGGTGAACAGGCGTTCATCCGGCTTGCGGTAGCCGAAGTGTCCCGAGATGATGATAGGGTCAAAAAAACCGGACAACCCGACGGCGTTAAGCTCCGGAATTGCGTAGGCAGTCTGCCCGTCTGAAATTATTGCCAGATGATACTTTGAACGAAGTTGCCAGATGGTGTCCATTACACCGGGATAAAGCTGTAAACGAAAGCGCGATGTGGCACGGTGTGTCTCGGCTAAAAGTTTCGGAAGTTGTTCAAGCTTTTCCACAGGCAAGCCGCGCGAGAAATCCGTCGCGTGCTGCGTGATGATCTCGCGAAATATACTGACCGCATCGAATTCCGGATAGCGCTCACCGTATGCCGCGCGTTGCTCCTTCATGGTCTGAAAATATAACTCCTTAACCACATTCGGGTCGAGCAATATCCCCTGATAGGACAAAATATTACTGAGTACGCGATACACATCGTCGTGCCATTCGTTGGTTCGGATATCCGTCAGCGTTCCGTTGATATCGAAAATAATACCTTTAACAATCATTTAATATTTCCTCAGGCATTCTTTAGCTTCACTGATCAAACGATGGCGATGTTCCGCATCGATCCAACTATTTCGCGCAATGCGTAGCAAAGTAATTCCCATGTAGAACGGTGTCCTGCCGGTGATCGATTGAAAGGCGCTGTCGCGATTCGGGAAGTGGCAGGCATATTCCCACAGAAAATGGCCGATGAAGGGTTCGGCGGCATCTTTATTACCTGTTGCGCGCATAAAAAAGTGTTTGAGTTCTCCCGCGATACGGCCTGTATCAAAAACTCGATCCGCGTACTGCGTTCTTTCCAGATCGAACGTGATGACCTTCAAGCCAACGCCGAACATAAAATTCTCGGGTGTGGCATCGCCATGCACAAGCACTTTTTGGTCTTCCCACATTCTCGGCTGATTTCTCCATTGATCGCGCAGCCATTGCAACTCGCCTGCCTCACCTCTGCCGATTGCCCTGATTTCACGCAGTTTATTGATCAGACGATCTTCATAATCGCAAACCTGATGAAACTCGACCCCTTCGCCTATAGCCGTCCGGTTATGAAAGGATGACAGAAAGTATGCGAGTGCAGTGAGCTTGTGATAAAGCTTGTCATGATCACCGCTTCGAATCGCTTCCAGTATTACTTCGCTGAGCAGCTCTCCCTCGCAACATTCCGTAACCAGCAACGCGTTCATCGCATGATTGCGCCCAAGCGGCCTGACGACATCGTGGGGATAACCCGTCAGCCCGGAATCGCGCATTTTGCAGAGGTTATCGAATTCACGAGTCAGACGCGAGGCTGCCTTCACCGCATCTTGCTTTTTTGAAGAGAGAAAAAACTTACCGATGACCCTGGTGCCGGTATCGCGGTCTTCATACATATACACATCATTTGAGGCATTAAGCCTGAATACGCGGTATGACGAATTACCCGAGGCACCGTTAATTTGCGGCTGAATATCGTGCTGAAGATAACCGTGCAAAGGATCGTGCTGAGACAGCCGCCCGAGATAAGTTCCACTCATTGTTTCTACACCCGTAAGCCATAAGCTGGCATAAGGCTCAATGCTAGGAAAACATCGAGACATTATCTGCGCGCTGGCGCACACGGACATAAAAAATACCGCCTGCGGGCTTGCTTGCCTGAAAACGGCCCTTAAACGCTCCCTGCCTTGGTATCGCTGTTCAAATTTGGATAACGCACATAATCCACCAACTCCTGAACTGACTGCTCCGGCGCTGCCGTCAGCAGACTGCCCACGACTACCCCGACAAAACCAACCGGCATGCCGAAGATGCCCGCTGAAATCGGACTGATCCCCCACCATAACGACGCGTTCACACCGAAGAACGGATAGGTGATGTACATGTAGTACATGCACACGCCCAAACCGCCCAGCATCCCGGTGATTGCCCCGGTCTTGTTGGCGCGCTTCCAGAATATTCCCAGGGCAAGCGCGGGGAAAAATGCGGATGCCGCCAGCGAGAATGCCGCGCCAACCAGAAACAGAATATCGCCGGGCTTGAGCGAAGTGATATAGGCGGCAAACGCCGCCACACCCAGCAACAATGCCTTGGAAATAAACAGCCGTCTCGAGGTCGGCGCTTTGGGGTCGAGCATTTTGTAGTACACATCATGCGACAGCGAATTTGAGATCGTCAGCATCAGACCATCCGCTGTGGAAAGTGCAGCAGCCAAGCCTCCCGCCGCCACCAGTGCGGTAATTGCATAAGGTAAACCCGCGATTTCCGGCGTCGCCAGCACAATCAAGTCCCCGCCGATGGTGACCTCGGCCAATTGCACGATACCATCGTGATTTATATCGGTCACACTCATCAGCGATTTATCTACCGATGCCCAGGCGGAAACCCAGCTCGGCAGTTCGGAAAAACTGGAACCCACCAGCAAGGTATACACATCGTACTTGGCCAACACCGCCAGCGCGGGAGCTGTAATGTAGAGCAACGAAATAAACAACAACGACCAGAACACGGATACTCTTGCCTCACGCACAGTTGGCGTGGTGTAAAAGCGCATCAGAATATGCGGCAAGGCGGCAGTTCCCACCATCAGACAGAGCACCAGCGCCAGAAAGTTTTTGCGTTTTTTATCGCGCGTCGCCTCGTCCGCACCGGCGAACGGTTCGGCATGCGCGGCAATCGGACCGGACTTGATTCTGTCCGACTCGGCAGCAGCCCGCCACGCGCTACGTGCCGTAGCAACATCCGGCGGAAATTCAGCCACCGCTTGCTCGGCCAGCGCGACCGTCGCCGCATCCACAGCGGGCGCGGCTTTTAACTCTTTCGCCGTTTTCAACAGCAGTTCTTTTTCTTTGGCCAGATAGGCAGCACCTCCCGCATCCAAGGCGCGTAATTTTTCCTCGGTTATTTTCTCGCGTTGTTTGAAAATGGCACGCACCTCCGCCTCGCGCGCGCCTTCCGGCGTGAGCGGATCGTTCAACACGTGTTCGCGTGCCGTGACTTTTTCCAGCACGTAACCATAGGCCACTTGCGGAATCGGATTACCCGTATGCTTCACCGACAACCAGATCACCGGAATCATGTAGGCCACTATCAAAATGATGTATTGCGCCACCTGCGTCCAAGTCACCGCACGCATGCCGCCCAGAAAGGAACACACCAGAATACTACCCAGACCGACGAACACGCCCACCCCGAAATCCAGCCCGGTGAAGCGGCTGGTGATGAGCCCCACTCCGTAGATTTGCGCGATCACATAAGTGAACGAGCACAGGATCGCGGCGAAGACACCGATAGAGCGCGGGATGCTGCCGCCGTAGCGTGCACTGAGAAAATCAGGGATGGTGAATTTGCCGAACTTGCGCAGATACGGTGCCAACAGCAAAGCCACCAGCACAAAGCCTCCCGTCCAGCCCAGCACGAAAGCCAAACCATCGTAACCGGACAGATACAGCGTGCCCGCCAGACCAATGAAGCTGGCCGCCGACATCCAGTCTGCCCCCACCGCCATACCGTTGAAAAAAGCCGGAACCCGCCGCCCCGCCACATAATATTCTTCGACATCGGATGTTCTGGAGAGGATGCCGATACCCGCATACAGCAATACGGTCACGCCGAGAAAAATGTAACCCAGTATTTTGTTGGGCACCCCCATCTGTTCCAGAATGGCCAAGGTGACCACGAACCCGATGAAGCAGCCGGTATACAGTGCGTAGTAGCGTGTCAGTTGCGAGACGAAGCGGGATTTGGGCCGTGCGGACATCAGCGATCAAGCTCCTGCACACCGTACTCACGATCCAGCTTGTCCATACAGTAAGCGTAATATCCGACCAGCATCACATAAATCACAATCGCCCCCTGCGCTCCCATATAAAACGAAAGCGGAAACCCCAGCAAGGTGAAAGATTGCAACTCGCGCGCATACCAGCAGACGACAAAAGTAACCAGAAACCAGATCAACAACAGCCCCCCGGTAATTTTGAGATTTCTGCGCCAATATTGTTTATGTCTCTCGGTCAGTTGCATATTTATCCGGTCAGTCGGCATCTCTGGCACGACGAATTTCCAAGCATTACAAATTCAGACCCGTAGTATGCCAAGCAAAACTACCGTCTGCAAACAGGCGTAGCCTTATCGAGAGTAGAATAACGCATGGAAAAATCATATCTATCCGATGAAGACGCACGAATATTTTATCTTGATGCCATTGCTGACCGTTCTATAGAGAAAAAAGCTGCGCTCGGTAAACTGACTAATTCTAAAACTATTGAGGCGGCTCTTGGCAAGTGCCTTGTACTCGAAGAGGTGATTCTTCAAGCGTCATATCTGGCTCACGTCCATGATTTTCACGGACCCAACGGATTCAGGAAAGATGCAAACCCGGTTACCGCAGATGATATATCGCTGGCGCTGACCATAGTAAATAGCGATGCGACGCCACAATTTACAGGGGAATTTCCTGTGCTGAACTACCTTTGGTGAGATTTGCATTGACTATCAAAGGAGTGACGTACAAAGTAATTGGGGAGATCAGGCCGGGAAGGAGAAACAGGAATATTGCGGTCTACAACTTCTACAAGAGGTGAAACCGCTCACGGTACGGAATGCTTGCGCCCCCCGCTTAACGCCCTTGGCGGCCCCGTGAGCTTGGATATAGTATAGGTCAAGTCCAGTAACCAGCGCAATCTTAATTTGCTCTTAACACCTTAATTTGGCACCTCAAAATTTGACACTTGTGTAGGTCAGTTCTACATTTCACCTTTGTACCCAGCTAATCATCATTCAATGCTCGTCCCATTCTCCGATTTCTACACCAGCCTCGACCCCGATTCACTCAAACGTGGCAAACAGTTCGAGCACTTCGTCAAATGGTTCCTGAAAGCCGACCCTGAATGGGCGACGCAAGTTGACCAAGTATGGCTATGGAATGAATGGCCGGGCCGCTGGGGGGCGGACTGCGGCATTGATCTGGTGTTTCAGCATAAGAACGGCGACCACTGGGCGGTGC
>PLYB01000248.1 GCA_003151655.1 Gallionellaceae bacterium
TGGAATGGCTCATGTGATTTCAAAACTCCTCCTAACTTTTGCTGCATATATTTTATTTGTACAAGCGCAGCAAGTGCCGTCAAAAACGAATCACTGCACTAGAACATTTCGAGTGACAACAGCACTGCGCAAGCACCTAGTGCAAAAAGGCCCAGCATAAAAAACTGGTCGGCATACTTTTCCAAATTTTCAGACCTAGCCCTTCGCATCGATGCATAAGAAAGGGTCGCACTGATAGTAAAAAGCAATACATCAAAAGCCAGAAATTTATCCATTAACACTCCTGCCTGGCCAATATGCAGTACCTTTACTATCGAAATAACAGTCAGGCACACGCCTACCAACTGAGCCGAAGTTGGTAGGATGTGATGAGATAAATCGTTCCGTTCCGACATTGTTAATGGCACCGCCCCGTCTTTTAGTTTACTGTGCGTTATAGTTAAAGTCGGCACGGCGGTTTTCTTTCCAGCATTTCTCTTCATGGCAGGTTAACTTGGGTTTACCTTCGCCATAACTGATAGTTTCGATCTGGCTGTTCTTGACTCCGCCAGTCAGCAATAATTTCTTCACGGAGTAGGCACGGCGATGCCCCAGAGCAAGGTTGTATTCCGTACTGCCGCGCTCATCGCAATTACCTTCCAAGCGCACTTTGAGATTGGCATGTTCACTCAGATATTTGGCGTGCGCTTCTATGACGGGCTTGTCTGCATCCTGAACAACAGATACATCGAACGGGTAGTGCACGCTGTGCTTGGACAATATGCTGTTCGGGTCATGCAAAGGATCCGCTGCCATTGAAGCGGCCACAGGCGCTGCCTCTACAACAGAAGGTGCCACAGGTGTTAATTCAGCCGGTTTGGGTGCTACGACAACAGGCGTGGGGGCTGGCTTGGCTTCGGCCACGGGCTCTTTTGCTTTTTCACTCGCGCAAGCGGCTAACAAATTGACTAACAAAATACTGATCAGTAGTTTTTTCATGATGTACTCCTTGCTTTGAATAGTCGATATAGACATCTTTCTCATTGGGGCACGAATAGTTTCCGCCAATGGGAACGTTTTGTTGCTTAACGCTACTCCGCTGTGAGTAAGGTTGATATGGGCGACGATTTTGATCCGGCTCATGATCAAATCGTACCACCACCCGTTTTTCAGTTTATTAAACTTTTTTCATGTTGCGCCCCCTTGCAAGCGCTTATGTACAATTCAGAACAGTTGTGGATGTAACTTTCGAAAATCACCTGAATCAACGCGATGAACTCATTCCATAAACGCACCATTTCTCTTATCGCTGCCGTTAGTCTTCTGCTGGCGGCAGTCGCCGGTCCTCTGGCATGGTTTGTCGCGCGTGAACGTGCCGAGAGCGGTATTGTCGCTTTGTCTATTGAAGAGTCTCACCGTTTGGTTCACCATCATCATGCGATTAATCTGACCGGGCAAAATGCCGGCAAGATTGCTGCCGAAGCTGCCGGGTCTATTGCTGGCGGTCTGTTCGATATTGCCGAGATTTATGACAGTCGCGGACACCGGCTTGCCATATCAATGACTCCGGAGGGTAAAGAGGTGGAAGAATCCCTGCCGGACCATGTTACGCCGAACTACTTATTTTCATCGTTTAAGAGCCTGAAACTTCCGGAAGATCGCTGGGTGTTGCAGGTGTTTGTGCCGCTGAGAAATACTCCAACCGCAACAGAAGGGCCGATTGTGGGATATTTTGAAGGCGTGCGCGTCATACCCGAATGGCAGCGGAAACAAATATTCGTATCTTCACTGAGCGTGGCGCTGATGGTCTGTCTGGCCTCTTTGCTTTGCGGTGCCGCACTCTATCCGGTCGTCATGCATCTATCGGCGGACAATGAACTCAAAGCACGCGAAGTGCTTGATTCACATCTGTCGATGATTGGGGCACTTGGTCGCGCGATTGCCAAGCGCGATTCCGATACCGGGGCGCACAATTACCGGGTAGCGTGGATCTCCACATGTATAGCCGAACGCATGGGGTTGAGCGGTAGTGCAATGCAATCCATGATTACGGGTGCCTTTCTGCACGATGTCGGGAAAATTGGTATCCCCGATGCAATTTTGCTTAAACCGGATAAGTTGAGCGAGGAGGAGTCGGACATCATGCGTACGCATGTCACGCAGGGAGAGGAAATTGTCGCCAGCACGGGATGGCTTGAGGGCACCAAAGAAGTTGTTGCCGCCCATCATGAAAAATGGGATGGCTCAGGTTATCCGCGCAAACTCAAAGGCGCGGAGATACCGCTATCAGCGAGAATATTTGCGGTGGCGGACGTATTTGATGCCCTGTGTTCAAAACGCCCCTACAAGGAGCCAATGGACATCGAAACGGTCATGTCGATTCTTGAAAGAGACACGGGTAGCCATTTCGACCCCGCCGTCATGGATGTTTTCAGGACAATGGCGGGTGAAATCTTTGATCGACTCAGCGGCAGTACTGAAAGCGATGCCCGAAAACTGATGGAAGAAAGCGTGCGATGCCACTTTGGTTTGTAGGCCGGGTTAACTTTATCCGCAATCATTAACGTAACAACATCATGCCCCCTCGCAAGCTCTCCCCCCTAGCCCCCCTTTTACAAAGTGGGGAACAACCCACTTTGTAAAAGGGGGGGAGCGAAGCGGAGGGGGATTTGATGTTTCATCATTCAGGGTGGTCATTGTCATGCCCGTTAGGTGCCAGTATGAAAACGAAAATAATACTTCCCGGTGCTGCGGGTGTGATTGCCTTGACGGCACTGCTTGGATTTGCGGATGGACAAAGTAAGTCCGGCGATAAAATTATTTCCAATAAAAATATTATTCTGATAGGTGACTTGGCTGAAGCGGATCATTGCAGAGATTTAACTTTACGATGCCACGACATTGACTTTGCCGGGCCGGTCTATTGGGTCAAAATAAAGTGCGGAGACTCTTTATCCAACGTTTTGATTAATGCGGTGACAGGCAGGGTGATAGCCTGATGCCGCGTATGCTTGAAACTATTCTTCTTAAAAGGAAAAACAATGTCTGAGGCAGAGTCATTTCGCCTGCCGGCAGGAGCTGCCCATGCATCTGACATCGCGCCCATGCCGGTATCTGCCACGCTCGCGGCACTCGACGTGAACCCGGAAACGGGCCTCGCGCTTGGCGAGGTGGACGCACGGCGCAAAGAGCACGGCTACAACGAAGTGGCCGAACAGCAATCCCACCCGGTCCGCATATTTCTCGGCAAGTTCTGGGGCGTGTCGGCGTGGATGCTCGAAATGATTATGGTTTTGTCGGCCATCCTCGGGAAGTACTCGGATCTCGCTGTGGTGGGCGCGCTACTGGTGGTCAATGCCGTGCTGGGGTTTATGCAAGAGCACCGTGCTGCCGGTGTCGTCGAAACATTGCGGCGACGTTTGCAGGTCAGTGCGCGCGTGTTGCGCGAGGGGCATTGGCAGCTTATTCCCGCACGGGAGCTGGTGCCCGGCGACATCATTCGCGTGCGGCCCGGCGACATCATCCCGGCGGATGTAAAACTCTTCACCGGAGCGTTGAGTGTCGATCAATCCGCCCTCACGGGCGAGTCTCTGGATGCCGACAAAGTTTCAGGCGAAGTGCTTGCGTCGGGCTCAGTCGTGCGCCGGGGTGAAGGCAGCGGTGTGGTCATCCTGACCGGGGCGAAGACTTTCTTTGGCCGCACCACGGAACTTGTGCA
>PLYB01000272.1 GCA_003151655.1 Gallionellaceae bacterium
TCCTGATCGCCGAACTCGTTGTCGCGTAACAAGCGGCCATGCTCATCGGTCTGCGCATCTTCAGCTTCTATCATGCGTCGAAAAGTAGAAACCTCGACCGTGTCATCGCCAAACATCACATGCACCAGACGGAAACGCCGACCGATGATGCGCGAACGGCGGAACACGCGGCGCACCTCTTNNCCAGCAACAAATCGCGCACCGCGCCACCCACGACAAAAGCCTTAAATCCTTCCGCCTGCAATCCATCCGTCACACGTCGCGCCCCATAGCTGATTCCATCCCGACTAACCTTATGCACCGCAAACGGAATAACTGAGGCAGAGTCAGATGATTTTACTTTGGCAGACTTGCCGAACACTCGCTTAAACAGTTTTTTTATCATCACGTCCGATTATCCGGCTACGGCAAGAGCGCCGCACATTTCAGAAGCGCGAATTATACACTCAGGCAAAAGATTGGCCTTTTATCCGAATTAACCCACAAAGAGATCTCACAGCATGTTTGCCGCCAACACTGTTCCATAAATGAAACAATCTATCCCAGATATATGCTTTATTTTACGTGGAGAGAAATCTAATATGCGAACGTTTTCTTTTCACCGTATTCTGATTGCAAATAATATAGAAAGCCGGGGCAGCGCTGTTCTGCTGTATGTAATAGGCTAACTCATTAACTCGATTTCGAGGATATTGATAAGCCGCAGTAATTCAGAGGAATCAAATATGTCCGCGAACAAACCCCATATCGCCCAAAAATCTCCCTGCGCGGTTGCCGTTGAAGCAGGCAAAAGCTACTGGTATTGCACCTGTGGAAAAAGTGCTACACAACCTTTTTGCGATGGCAACCATAAGGGAACTTCATTCGTACCTACGGAATATAAGGCTGAAAAATCCGAAACAGTCTATTTCTGTGGTTGCAAACATAACGCATCTGGTATGACTTGCGACGGAAGCCATCAAAAACTGTAATTCAGACTTCTCGAATCTAATCGCGATTTGAGATGTACTTAAACGACAGAAAGCCCTTGCCATAAGTCATGGCAAGGGCCTTCTTTATTACCCAAATAATTTCATCGGCAGTTGCGATCTGACTTCACGAGCACGAAAAATATACCTTGGGTTCTCAGGCTTTACCTTGACTCGGCTTCTTCTAAGGCGCACCATTCTTGCAAGCATAGACACCTGAATCGGCAGGGATTTATTAGCTAACATCGGGGAACACTGTGAAGCGAAAGAATATATTTTATTCTCGGCCGAAATCGGCAAAGCCCGATAGCGTGTTTGTGTTCTTCCCGGAAAATCATGGCAGTATTTATCAGATCATAATCGCTGTTGCGCTAATGACCTGTGCATTTCTTGAGCGGTCATCAGCAACGGGGTTAAAGTTTCTCAGTCCGCCGGTGCAGCCTAAATTTTTTCATCATAAAACCGTATCGAATTTCTTCCCGCCGACTTGCCCTGATACATGGCCAGATCAGCCCATTTGATAATGTCACTTGGCTGGGCTTCGTGATCCTTAAATAACACCATACCGATACTTGAAGTGCAACGATGCTCTACTGTGGTTTTCGCGCCTCCGTCCTTCTGGATGGTTAGCAAGTACGGCTCGGACAATTTAACGCGAATTTTCTCAGCCACGATGGCGGCTTGTGCAGCGGATTCAGTTTTATCCGCATCCAATTTGCTGAGAATCACTACGAACTCATCACCGCCAAAACGTGCAACCGTATCTGATTCGCGCACACAGTTATTGATGCGCCGCGCCACTTCAATCAGCAACAAATCGCCCACATCATGCCCGTGTACATCATTGAGCGGTTTAAAGTTATCCAAATCCAGAAACATCAACGCGGCATAGGTACCGTTACGCTTGCTGTTCGCCATGGTTTGTTCCAAACGATCACTGAGCAGGCGACGATTGGGAAGTCGCGTCAATGCATCATAGAACGCCAGATCATGTATTTGCGCCTCAACCCGCTTGCGTTCACTAATGTCCTGTTTGACGGCGATGAAGTGGGTAATATTTTCGCTATCTATACGCACCGGCGTAATTGTCATTTCCTCGTGATAAACCGTACCATCCTTGCGCCGATTGACGATTTCACCCTGCCACACCCGTCCGTCGAGTATGGTTTTCCATAGCTTCTCGTAGAACTCCGGGCGTTGCTCGCCGGATTTAACCAGGTCACGAATATAACTTCCCACTGTTTCTTCGAGTGTATAGCCCGATAGATTAGCGAAGGCCGGGTTCGCCCACTGAATCACGGCTTGCTTGTCCGCGATGAAAATGGCGTTCGCTACAGCCGCCAGTGCTTCATCATGCAATTTGAACAGACTATGCTGCTGATTGAGCTTAAACAACTCATCGCGCTGAAGCTGGATAGTTTCATGCAGAAAGTGGACATAGCTCCCCTGCAATGTCTTCACCAGATCATGGCGCGTTAACAGACCGCGCAACTTACCCTGCTCGGTGACCACGAGGTGACGGATCTTGTGTTGTTCCATGAACTTGATCGCGTCCGGCAGCATCATGTTTGGAGACACAGTCAACAGCGGTGTTTGCACCACGCTGCTGACTGGTGTTTGGCTTAAATCAGTAATGGTCGGCGCCAATCTGACAATGTCGCGTTCGGTCAGTATTCCATAAGGAATATTCTCTCGCATGACCACCACGCAACTGTATCGATTTCTACTCATCAGTCCAATTGCTTCCACAAGAGGTGCATCCATCTCGATGGTTACAATGTTGCGTGACATCACTCTTTCGGCAATCTTGAATTCGGACAGATCACCGGCATCGAGCCTCTGCAGAAAGTCTCCTTCAGTGACCAAACCTTTCAAACATCCGTTTTCATCCACAACCACCAGATGACGGAAACCGCGCTCCTGCAACATGCGGTAGGCTTCGCGAAAATCAAGTTCGGCAGAAGTAGTGAACGGCGGCGTGCTCATTACTTCGGCCATTTTGAGAACACCCATTCCGCGACGTTCGGCAAGCAAACGCACAGCATCGCGCTCTGTGAAAATACCCAACGGACGGTTTCCGGCATCAACGGCAACAACGCAGCTAATTTTCAAGGCTGCCATTTCTGCCATTACAGTGGAAATAGCAGTGTCCGGAGAGGTTGTTTTAACCGAGGAGGTCAGAATTTCACTGAGAGGGACTTTTTTCACGGCGCGATTCGCTTGAAGAGACTGTATCTAAGGGTTTGATGATACTACAAACTCACGCACTTCATTTCATGCTTTTCTGCTTGCTATCTTTTATTATTAACCAATCAAGTTGTTGAATTTCAAGCGGCATAAGGGGAGAATCACCATGTCTTTACAGAGCATTCATAAAAAACATACCTGAATAACCGGTATAGACAATCGGGAATGCGAAGAGTACGGTTAAATCCAGTCATCTGCCAACAGCACGGCTGGTTGGGACAAGTGAAAAAATATCTTAATTCCATTTTTGAAACAGCGACACTCTGCAATATTTCAGGTTCGGTTTTGAAATGGCATCAGTGACACCTTGCGGAGTTTGAGGTATGGCAGATATGCAATCTTTAAGTAGCGCGATAAATGCCGACGGCTTGCTTCCCCACGGCTACTGCCTCACTTGGAGTCCGGGCTTGTTATCGCTACATGTTATATCCGACCTGTTAATCGTTCTCGCTTACTACTCTATTCCGGTCTCGCTGATCTATTTCACATGGAAACGAAAAGACTTGCCGTATCCCGGTTTGTTCTTGATGTTCAGTTTATTCATTGTGGCATGCGGCACTACGCACCTTCTTTCGGCGATCACTATTTGGTTTCCCCTTTATTGGCTCGACGGTATCGTGAAGGCAATTACTGCCGTGATCTCTTTAATTGCGGTAGCCATGATGTTCAAAGTTATTCCACGCGCCCTGGCATTGCGTAGCCCAGCCCAATTGGAAACTGAGATACAGGAAAGAAAACAGGCGGAAACTTTATTGTTCAAGCAGAAAGAGTTCTCCGAAGAAGTCATCACCAGTTTGCCCGGCATTTTCTACATGCTGGATACACAGGGGAAATTTGTCCGGGTAAACCAACAATTTTTTGAGGTTTCCGGATACTCACAAGACGAGTTTGACCGCATGAGCGCGCTGGATTTTTTTGCAGGGGATGACAAGAACCT
Source organism: Gallionellaceae bacterium (assembly GCA_003151655.1). Lineage (GTDB taxonomy): Bacteria > Pseudomonadota > Gammaproteobacteria > Burkholderiales > Gallionellaceae > PALSA-1006. The sequence goes on from PLYB01000272.1 coordinate 4,153, forward strand.
GATCGCCGGCAAAATAAAGGAAACATTTGAAAAAGGTGACGTAACGGCAGAGGCTGAATTTCTCACCAAGTCCGGAAAGAAGATCCCGTATTTTTTCACCGGGCACTTAACTAGTATAGACAAACAAGCGTACCTCATCGGTCTCGGCACTGACATCACCGAGAGCAAAGCGGCCACGGATAAAATTAATTTTCTGGCTTTCTACGACCCGCTTACCGGCCTCGCAAACAGGCGATTGCTGTCTGACCGCATGGAACAAATGCTGTCCCTATCCCGTCGCACCGGCGAACTGGTTGCAATCTGCATGATCGATCTGGATGGCTTTAAACAAGTTAATGACCAAAAGGGACACAAAGCGGGAGACCAGTTATTAAAAGAAGTAGCAATGCGTTTACAGGAATGCATCCGTCACTCGGACACCGCCTCACGCTTGGGCGGAGATGAATTTGTTCTGGTACTGGGCGGCTTTAATGAAATCAGCGAATGCGTTCAGTCCATCAACCGAATCATTTCACTATTAGCAGCGCCCTATTCTTTGGTCAATGATTTTGAAAAAGATATCGCTCACGTTACCGCCAGCGTCGGGGTAACGATTTTCCCCAATGACAACAGCAACGCGGATCAGTTGCTGCGCCACGCCGATGAGTCCATGTATGAAGCCAAACATGAGGGGAAAAATTGCTATCGACTATTTAATCCCAGTTACCAGAATCAACATGATGCCAAGCAAGCCACGTTAAAAAAGATAGAAAAAGCGCTGGCTGAAGCCCAGCTCACTCTCTACTATCAACCTCAGGTTAACTGCCGACTCGGCAAAGTAACAGGGGTAGAAGCACTCATCCGCTGGAAACATCCAATTCTCGGCTTGCTGCCCCCTTCCGACTTTATCCCCATTGTCGAACATCATGACCTGATCATTACCATTGGTGAATGGGTAATACGGCAAGCACTGGAGCAACTGCTGGAATGGCGCACGAAAGCAATTGACCTCCGCATTGCGGTTAATATTTCCGCACGGCAATTGCATCAGCACGACTTTATAGATCGCTTAACCATTTTACTGGCTGATTATGACGCGGAAATAATTAACCGTTTAGAAATTGAAATCCTCGAAACAGCGGTGCTGGATAATTTAAATGTTATTGCTACTGCTATCCAAAAATGCCGTGAAATGGGACTAGGTGTCGCAATCGATGATTTCGGCACCGGATTTTCTTCTTTGGCGCATTTGAGAAAAATTCCTTTTGACGTGATAAAAATAGACAAAAGCTTTGTTTCAGGCATGTTGAAGAACCCGGAAGATTTAGTGCTGGTTAATAGCGTAATCGGATTGGCCACCTCTTTCAAACGCAAGGTGATTGCCGAGGGAGTCGAATCAATTGATCACGTACTGATGCTCTTGGAACTGGGATGCGACCAGATGCAAGGCTACGAAATTGCCCGCCCCATGCCCGCAGACCAAATACCGAACTGGCTCAAAAAGTTTGTCCCCAATCCATTTTGGCAGCTTGGTAGCACCGAGCGCCCGTCGCGAGATTATTTCGAGATGCTGCTGGCTGAAGTAAACCATCGTCACTGGATTAACGATCTTGTGGATAAACTTAGCGATCCTCAAGAAGCTTTCAATCCGGAATTACTGCTTGATCATCGTCAGTGTAGTTTCGGGCATTGGTACTATGGCGATGGCTCCCGGCAGTTTGGAAACGAAAGCTGGTTTCTACCGCTGGAATCATTGCACCAGCGTATTCACCAAACCGCCGTTCAGTTATGTGAACATAAACGTGCAGGGGATTTAACTGCAATCGAAGCTGATGAAGAATGCCTATTGTCGCAACAAAATGAGTTCGACACGCTGCTACGAAGTTTGCGCGCCAGCCTGGCAACCAATTACTCAATATCACAATCAACCAAGCTACAGGGGAGATCACTATGATAGGTCACGGCCTTATTGTCTGGAATGACGATCTGGTAACCGGCATTGCCAAAATCGATGAGCAGCATCGTATTTTGGTAAACAGCATTAACGATGCCAATACCAGATTGACGATCAATTCCAATGCCGAAATGCTGGAACAAATTTCGCGAGATTTGCTAAGTTATGCACTTTATCACTTTGAAACCGAAGAAGAGCTCATGCACGAATATAACTACGCCGAAACCAATTCAGAAGACGCGGATGCCCACCTGCGCCAACATAGAGAATTCTCTGCAAAAGTAGTCGAGGTTCGTGAAGGAATCAAGAGCGGAAATTTGATTTCACGTGAAGACCTGCTCACATTTCTCAACGGCTGGTTAATCAACCATATCCTCAAAACAGACAAACGACTGGCAGCTTTTATTTTGGCTAAAAGCAGCTTGACCTAACGGGCGAAAATGTCATGCACAAACTGAAAAATGAAGCGGCGTTGTTTAAAGAGGCGCTACTCGCAGGTGTGAAGTATGCAGAGGGGCGAGGCGTAGTCAAGTTTGAAGCCACAGATTCGGCGAGTGAGAAGCTCTTATACATTTACCGTCTACTGGTACACGACAAAGTAATTCAACCCTTGCCAGAAGATCAGGTTGCCGAGAAAACGATGCGGCACAAACTTGCTATTTGGTATTCAAAGCAATTGGCCAATGATCATCCGCTCTTAAAGTGACGAGCATCGAATCTATTCCTAAACTCACCGCACTTGTACTTAAGCTCTGGACGGATATGTCGCAGTTGATTTCAATGCGCACCACCTATAGAACCAAAAGTAATGATTCCCCCTGATTTGCGGAATGGCAACCTTGCGCCTATAATCATAAAATCCGATAATCAAACAAGCGAGGTAAGTTTATGACTACCCTTTCAATTACCGCCACCCACCTTGCCAGGAATTTTTCTGATTTGCTCAACCAAGTGCGCTACCAGCATGTGACATTGGAGGTGACGCGAGGAAATGAGCTCATTGCTTACGTGAGTCCAACGCCTATGGCTGCTGGTTACCCCATTACCCAGTTGAATCGCTTGCTGGCCGGGTTACCGCGTTTATCAGCAGAGGAATCTCAACAGTTCTTGGATGATATTCATCACGGGGTTGCAGAACAGCCGATGGAGAATGACGCTTGGGCCTCTTGATAGATACGGATGTATTGGTACTGGCTGAACGCAGCAACACCGCGCTGGATTTTTCGCGTTATGCCGAGTACGGTGACGCTTATATCAGTGTTATTACCGCGTCTGAACTCTTGGTGGGTGTACATCGTGCGCTGGATGCGGGGATCCGCAGTCGTCGTTTGGCTTTTGTCGAAGGCATATTGTCGGCACTGTCCGCGCTGCCAATAGATATTGAGACCGCCCGTATTCATGCGCAGTTGGTCGCACAGATTCCGCGCAACGAGACAGTGGGTGCGCATGATGCGTTGATAGGGGCAACGGCATTGCGTCATGGACATGCCGTGCTGACAAATAACGGAAAGGATTTTCGCAAGTTGCCAGGCTTGGTGGTTATCGATTATTTGGTTGCGCCTGACCTCATTTGAAAAAATGAACAAGCGTGTTAACGGCGAGAGAACGTAATACGCTGGCCACCTTGGTCGACACACGGCACTGGAGAGTGCGGCACATGCCCGGTGGCGACGTGCTGACGGGCAGACTCGCAATGCTTCTGCTGATCATCAAAAAAAATATCCACACCGAATGCTTTCAGAAATGCGCCCTTATACATGCCGCAGAGGAATAGCGCTTCGTCGATACGGATGTTCCACGCGCGCAGATTCGTATGAGGCACAAAGCCCAACAGGTTTGCGTGGTAAACGTTAGACCCTGATGGACGGATTCGTGTATGAAGAACTCATGCTAAAAGCATGGATAGTCTGCTCTTCGGCCTGAGCAGACTTTAGCAATTTTCTGAAATGGCTGCCCCACACCCCAATGCCGCCTTTACAGCAGAATCCCTCACCGGCTCAGTGGCCATAACCGATGGTGGCGAACGGAGGCTTTATGGCGTTCTATTTGATACCGTAAAGTTCGGGGTAATGCCAATTGCGGGCATTCCATATAGGTGAGTCACTCCAAAATAGATGGTTTGGGGTACGGCGCAGTACCGTTAATGAAACTAATCATTTCGGTCCTCTCTAGCTGTTCTTGTACCTTATTTCGTGCCGTTTTTCGTGCGCCGTCTATCGATGCTAATGCAGTAACTCGTGCGTTCTCCAGCGTTGTTAATGCCGTGTCGATGTCCATTACTGATAACCCTGTCACCTCCTGCTGTTTAATACTCTGCACGGCCATCGCTACCTGTTCCAACTTCTGCACTGCCGTCATCGCAGTAAATTCTGCCAGTGCTTCCTTCGCACGCTCCAACAACTTAAGGGCGTTTAGATAGTCTAGCTTCATGTTCGACTCATGCTTGATTGCCGCAATTTATGCCACATGTGCCATGTCCAAGAGTTTCTTCTTTTCGATAACAAACTCCAGCGCTTCATCTGATTTTATTTGTTCGGTCATAGTCATGGTTTCCAAATGATTTGAGCGTCATTAAATTTTTCATTATTCAATTGCGACGCGCTAAGAAACTTTCTGAACTCACATAGCCTCCATTTGTGTCGCAACTTCAAAACAGTCGCCAAGCCAAAGGCAATCCGCTTGATCGCATTCGCCGTTGCTGGCGGTTGCATAACAGTCGAAATTTCCTTCCTCCATTTGAATGGCTTTTATCACTTCATGCTTGAAAAGATTATCGGTTTTAATACCACGCGAATTGGCAATGCTGTGTACCTTTGAGATTTCCATAGTCGCTCTCCTTCCGTTGCCGCTTTGACAATGTCGATTTTACAAACCACACACGCCGAGCTCATTGTTCAATACATAAATATAGAGCTAAATTTATTTCAATTTATGTGCGACAGGCCACAATACTCGACTGGTAGCGAATAATAGAGAGTAGACTACCTAACAGAGACCACATCCCAGTGAGCTAGCTTGGCTAGGCAGTTAAACAAATCACATTGAAGGGGTATACCTTGAACGACATCCGAAATGAGNNTTTATGAATTCGCTCCCATCGGTTATCTCACGCTCACTCGCGAGGGCATGATCGCCGAAGTGAATCTCACCGGAGCTTCGCTGTTGGGAATGGAGCGCACAAAACTGCTCAATCGCCGCTTCGACAGCTTCGTCACCGCCGGGGACAGCGATCGCTGGCACATCCATTACCAGAACGTATTGAAACGTGTCGGGCGCAAGATTTGCCTACTGGTGATCCAGCGTGGCGATGGTACTTTCTTTCACGCCCAGTTGGATTGCCAGAGAACTAAATCCGACGACGCATCCATGATGCGCATCGCCCTCACCGACATCACCGAACGCATCCAAATTGAAGAGCAACTGCACAAGTCTGATGCAAGTCTCCGCCTGATGGTGGAAAGCGTGACTGACTGCGCCATTATCATGCTGGATA
>PLYB01000144.1 GCA_003151655.1 Gallionellaceae bacterium
ACGGCAAGAGCACGCTGATCGGACGTTTGCTGCACGACTCGAAATCTATTTTCGAGGATCAGTTTTCGGCCATTTCCAAGACCAGCGAAAAGCGCGGCATGGCGGCGGTCGATCTGTCGTTGCTTACCGACGGCTTGCAGGCCGAGCGCGAGCAGGGCANNGGGCTGCGCGCCGAGCGCGAGCAGGGCATCACCATTGATGTGGCATATCGTTACTTTGCCACGCCCAAGCGTAAATTTATTATCGGCGATACTCCTGGGCATGAGCAGTACACGCGCAATATGGTCACTGCGGCAAGCACGGCAAACGCGGTCGTTATTCTGATCGATGCGCGCAAAGGTGTGCTGGTGCAATCTCGTCGCCACACTTATCTTTCCAGTTTGGTCGGTGTGCCGCACATCGTGCTGGCCGTGAACAAAATGGACATGGTGGATTATTCGCAAGAGCGCTTTGACGAGATCGTTGCCGAGTATCGCAAGTTTGCCGCACAACTGAATTTGCACGACATTACCTGCATTCCGATGTCCGCGCTGGTCGGCGATATGGTGGTGGATCGTGGCGATAATTTGAATTGGTATAAGGGGCCGGCATTGCTGGAGCTGCTGGAAAATGTAGAGATTGAGCACGATGTGAACACCAGCGATTTCCGCTTTCCGGTGCAGTGGGTATGCCGTCCGCAGACTGAGGAATATCACGACTTCCGCGGCTTCATGGGACGCATCGAATCGGGTGAGGTTTCGGTCGGGGACGAAGTGACTGTCCTTCCATCCGGTCGTTCTACCAAAGTGAAGGAAATCGTCACTTACGACGGCAAGTTGCAAACTGCATTTGCCCCTCAGTCCGTCACGATTACGCTGGCAGATGAGATCGATATTTCGCGCGGCGACATGTTTGTGAAAAGCAGCGCCCATCCGCCCAAAGTGGAAAAGGAATTCGAAGCGATGCTGTGCTGGCTGTCTGAATCGTCGCTGGACAAGAACCGCAAGTACCTCGTCAAACATACCACGCGTGTGGCGAAGTGCCTGTTTTCGCGCCTCGATTACCGTGTCGATGTGAATACGCTGGAGCAACATGCGGTTGAAAAACTCGGCATGAACGACATTGCGCGCGTGGCTATCAAGGTTCAACAACCGTTGGTATTTGACAGCTATAGTACGGATCGCGCGACGGGCAGCTTCATTGTGATTGACGAGGCGAGCAATAACACGGTCGCTGCCGGGATGATTGTCTAACAAGCTATTTTTGAATTTCCAGCGGGTGAGTATTGGCCGATTCAGAACCGCCAATACTCACCCGCATTTTCTTTCTGCGTATTTTATGTAAAACCCGTGTGCCGAGTCCTTGCCTCTGTCTCCCGACGGGGATGGAGAAAATGTCAGGACTAGCTTCATCCTCGGAGGCGGTATATTCTCTATGTCAGTTACTCCCGAAGAGAAGGAAGAGTTTAATGAGCAAAATAAAGTCGCTTCGCTATTTTTACTGGCTAGTTTTGTGTTGCGTGTCACTCCCCGCGTATGCAGTATTGGATATCGAGATCACCGGGGCCGGTGAACATCAGATACCTATAGCGGTAGTGCCGTTTGCCGGCGAGAAAAAATTAGCGCAAAGCATCAGTAGTATCGTGGCTGCGGATTTGGCGCGTAGCGGACTTTTTAAACTCGTCAAGCTGGCGGACAAGTTGCCGCACGAACCACAAGAAGTGGTTTACAGCGATTGGCTAGGCGCTGACGCACTTTCATTGGGGACAATTGAGGTAAAGCCTAGTGGCCGCATTACCGTGAAGTTTAGTTTGCTGGACGCAGTCAGACAGTCCGAATTAATCGGACAGACCGTTTCGGGCAAGGGTACGGAGATAAGAGAGATTGCACACCACATAGCTGACTTGATTTTCGAAAAACTGACCGGTGATCCGAGTGTTTTCAGTACACACATTGTCTATGTCAACCGGCAAGACTCGGCTAATAAGCTGGTGGTGGCAGACAGCGATGGCTACGGTGAAAAAATCTTTTTTTCAGCCAACTCGAATATCATGTCACCCGCGTGGTCACCGGATGGTAACTATCTCGCTTATGTGGTTTTCGAACAGGATCATGCGGTGGTATATGTGCAATCCATGCTGACCCGGCAGCGTATCGCGGCGGCTAATTTTGCCGAGAGCGACAGTGCTCCCGCCTGGTCACCTGACGGACGGCAACTCGCCTTTGTACTGACCAAGGATGGCAGTTCGAATATTTATCTGGTGCAGCCGGATGGCTCCGAGTTGCAACAAATTACCTCCGGTGACCAAATTGATACCGAGCCGCACTTTGCGCCGGATGGGCAGCATCTGATTTTTGCCTCCGATAGAGGCGGCAGTGTGCAGATATATCAGGTTTCGGTAGATGGGGGCGAGGCGGAGAGATTGACTTTTGAGGGCGGCAATAATTACTCGCCCCACTACAGTCCCGACGGCAAGAGTTTTGTGTATTCGAGCTGGCGGGATGGAAAGTTTTATATCGTGACCGAGGATTTTCAAACCAAGCAAGTGACAGTATTGACGGGTGGCGGATGGGAAAGGAATCCCAGTTTCGCTCCCAATGGAAAATTGATCCTGTTTGCAGCAGAAGAAAATGGTCATGGAGTTCTTGCCACTATCTCCATTGATGGCAGAGTAAAGCAAAAGATGTCTACGCAAACAGGTGAGATTTTTGATCCGATGTGGGGGCCGCAAAGCAAGCAGTAATCTCAAAGTATATGGCGATTAAGGGGGAATGGATAAGAGATAAAGGTAAAACCTCATACCCCTGTTTCGGAGAAGAGGTTTTATTCCAATTCCATTTCAATCGAGCATTTTGTAGTTCGGGATTTACCTCGAAGAGGCTCTTGTACCCTTTAGGGTGACCCGACATAGCCAGCGTCGGGTTGAAACCCGGCCTACGAATTATTTACCGTTTGAAGTGGAATTATCCTTTTCTATTATCCCTTCACAATAAACGGTTCTTTAGTAGTTTCCATTTCCCCAATAAAAAATCCGCACGATTAGTATCGTGCGGATTTTTATTTATAGCTACTTATTGACGTTGTTGCGTTTCGATCATAACAAGTGGTTCATTATGTTCTGCCGTGTATATCTCGCGTGGACGTTGGCGACGACGCGGAGCTTGTTCGCGGCTTTCTATTACCGGCATTACTGTGGCCGCCTTGTTGGGATCAGTTTCGATCATCTCAAGACCTACTTCGCTCGGCGATGCTACAACGCTTGCGGGGGCCGGCGTACTGACCGCAGCCGGAGCAACTGTGACAACCGATGTCGTAGTGACTGGCTCAGTGGCGGTAGTCTTGGCAACGGTTGTTTCAGGAATTGCCGCCACGATCTCGTTGGCAACTACCGGGGCAGTGAAAGCTGGCTCAGCGGATATTGGCGTTGCAGCGGGAGTAGGCACGGCAACTTCATTCGCTGATGGCGTATTCACGGCTGGCGCGCTGACCACAACATTGGCAGAGACTTCGTTCGCGGCCATCTCATTGCCATTGGGTTGAACGGTGGCTAACTGGTCACGACGTTCGCGTTCACGGCGCCCCCCGCGACGGCCGCGTTTGCGACCTTGATTACCACCGTCTTCGCCAGTTTGCTCATTCGGCGCAACCGGTTTGGCTGTTTCCAGAACCGGTTTTTCAACATTGGCCGGACGCGGTTGGCGAGGTGGACGTTCTGCACGCGCTTCCTGTTGTTGTGCTTTGGGCTGTTGAGCATTCTCAGCACGCGGCGCATTCGCATCTTCACGATCACGACGAGGTTTGTTGCGTTGACGGTTGCCATGCTGTTGCCCACCTTCTGGACGTTCGCCACGGTTGCCTTGTTGTTCACGTTCACGGCGCGGATTTTGCGGACGTGCTTTGGCGGGGGCAGTTGCAGGTTTGTTTTTTTCGCTTGAGCCGAACAACCAACCGAACAGTTTGCCGAACAAAGAAGTCGAGGCTACTTTCTTTTCTTCATGTTTAGGTGCAGGCTGCGCAGGAGTGATGCCCTTTACCGCTGCCTGTGGGCGCTGTGCTTTCACCTCTTCTGCGGAAGGCGCTTTGACTGCTTTAGTCTCTTCGGGTTTTTCCACCAGTTTGTAGCTGGCTTGCAAATGCTCTGCTGTGATGTCGTCTTGACGCAAACGGTTCACGCTGTAATGCGGGGTTTCCATGTGCGGGTTTGGAATCAGCGTGATGCTGACTTTCAAACGCGACTCGATGCGGTGAATGTCGGAACGCTTTTCGTTGAGCAGGAACGTGGCAACATCTACCGGCACTTGCGCGTGGATGGCAGCGCTGCTGTCCTTCATTGCCTCTTCCTGAATGATGCGCAGGATGTTGAGCGCGGAAGATTCAATGCCTCGAATATGGCCGATACCGTTGCAGCGCGGGCATGGTGCATAGCTGGATTCTTCTAGGCTCGGTGCCAGACGCTGACGCGACAATTCCAACAAACCGAAGCGCGAGATCTTCGAGGTTTGCACACGGGCGCGGTCATAACGTAGCGCATCGCGCAAACGATTTTCCACTTCGCGTTGGTTCTTGCTCGATTCCATGTCGATGAAGTCGATGACAATCAGGCCGCCCAAGTCGCGCAAACGAACTTGGCGCGCGATCTCGTCGGCGGCTTCCAGATTGGTGTTCAGCGCGGTGGTCTCAATGTCGGAGCCGCGTGTGGAGCGTGCCGAGTTGATGTCGATAGCGGTGAGAGCTTCGGTGTGATCGATAACGATCGCGCCGCCGGAGGGGAGGTTGACCTGACGTGCGTGAGCTGATTCGATCTGGTGCTCGATCTGGAAACGTGAAAACAGGGGTACATCGTCATGGTAACGCTTGATACGGTTCACGTTGTCCGGCATCACCGTACCCATGAAAGCGCGTGCCTGTTCGTAAATGTCGTCGGTGTCGATCAGAATTTCGCCGATTTCCGGGTTGAAGTAGTCGCGGATGGCGCGTACTACCAAGCTGCTTTCCAGATAAATCAGGGAAGGAGCTTTTTCACTTTGGGCGGCACCTTCGATGGCATCCCACAACTGTTTGAGGTAATTCAGATCCCACT
>PLYB01000145.1 GCA_003151655.1 Gallionellaceae bacterium
TCTTGGCTTGGTACATGGCGATGTCAGCTTGTTTCATCAGCTCTTCTATGGACTGCTGGTGATTGCTGAATAGTGTTACCCCGATGCTGGGGGTGCTGCGGTATTCGTGAGTGGCAAGCAGATAAGGCAGGTTGAGCGCGGCAAGAATTTTTTCGCCGACGGATTCCGTCTGTGCGGCTGCTTCAATGGGTAATGCGCTGAGGTCTTCCAGCATCACAATAAATTCATCCCCACCTAAGCGGGATACCGTATCGCCTTCGCGCACACATTTCTCAAGCCGTTTTGCTACCTGCTGTAACAGCAGGTCACCCATGTCGTGACCGAGGGTGTCGTTGAGTGTTTTGAAATTGTCCAAATCGATAAACAGCAGCGCGCCTTCCCGTCCGCTACGCAAGCTGGAGGCAAGTGCCTGTTTGAGGCGGTCTAACAGCAGTCGTCTGTTGGGCAAGTGGGTGAGTGCATCGTAGAATGCCAAGCTTTGAATTTCATTTTCCGCTGCCTTGCGCTCAATGGCCAGACTTACCAGGCGCGCGGACTGTTCGATGAGCTCAAGGTCCGATTCCACAGGTGTGTGCGTTGCGTGGTGATAAATGGCAAACGTGCCCATCACCTTGCCTGATGAAGAAAGTATCGGCTGTGACCAGCATGCACCTAATCCGGCGCGCGCAGCGAGCTCTTTATAGGGTGCCCAATACGGATGAGTCGCGATGTCTGCAACGATGACGCGTTTCCCGGTAAATGCAGCCGTTCCACAGGAGCCGACACTGCTGCCAATTTCGATGCCATCAAGCGCTGTGTTATAGAAGTCGGGCAAGCTGGGTGCTACTCCTTTGCCAAGATGCTTGCCGTCACTGCTTAGCAGCAGGATGCTGCAAATCATGCTGGGATTAAGTTGTTCCACATCTTTGACAATCGCTTCCAGAATGGTAGGGAGAGAAGCTTCTCCAGCCACCAGCTCCAGTGTACGATTGCGAAATTGTTCGTGCTCAGTCAGCATGGATTGACGACGATGGGCTTCGGTCAGCGATTTGACGAGATCTTCTTTCTCGAAGGTTGTCTGCCAGAAATTTCGTAGATAGTTATTTAGGCGGAATGCAATACCTGTCATCAACAGCAGGAATATTGAATTATATAAAGCCAATACGCTATTCGCGGTTCCGTCTTCAAACGCAAAAACAAAAATCATCGGAAGAATTGCAGGTATCGCGAAAGCCAGGAATGCGGGCATAAACGCCCCCAGCGTTAATACGCCGCCCATTACCATCGCCTGAATCGCGGTGATCGTTATTATCATGGCTACCGGCGTGGCATCTTTCAGCAACAGTCCTCCAGCCCCCCATGCAAGGCCGGATAAGCAAACGCTAAACGCGTAACGCAAAGCTGCACTTTCGTTGTAACCGGTCAATGCGAGTTGTTTTTTACTGCGGATGGCGAGCCAGATTCGAATGCCAAGTGATGCATAGACAAGATATACCCAGTAGATGACTAAGTTGAATTCATTTGAATTGATCTGTGCAATGGCAACCAGCAAACTAGCTAATGCACTGCCGATCAATGGAATTGCAGAATTAGCGACCAAGTGTCGAAATAATGCTTCATCTATACGTTGTTTGAATTCCATAAAGAATACCTTGTCTCACTTGCGTTTCGTGTCGCACCATATCACCAAATTACGGTGAACAGAATTCATTAAATGCTTAAATTGCTTCAGCGTAGTTAAGTGCTTATTCGGCACAAAGCATTCTGCTGTGGGCGTTGGGATTTTTTTGGGCAGAATCTGAAAGTGCTTTTCAGTAACTCATTGTTCGGAAGCGGAGATAGTCCGTTGATACCCCGCAGAACGAACAGTATGTAGCTACCGGCTAAAAAGAAGATATGCAACGCTTTGAGTAGCCGGCAGTTCATTGCCGGTTTAAAGTTCGTGATTCATTAATGTCCAGTTAAGTAACTCGCTTGCCGGCATTGGTCGCGCAATGCCATAACCTTGCCCGACTTCACAGCCCATGTCGAGTAACGCCTGATAATGTTCCTCGGACTCAATGCCCTCGGCTACCGTCTTGCGTTCAAATGCGTGAGCCAATGCGACAATGCCCTGAACGATTGCCATGTCACCTTTGTCTTTTAACATGCCACGAACAAATGACTGGTCAATCTTGAGCGTATCAACCGGCAGGCTGCTCAAGTAACTGAGCGAAGAATAACCCGTACCAAAATCATCGAGTGCAAATCCAACTCCAAATTTACGGCATGACGCAATGATTTCCCGGACGATAGCGATATCTTTCAGCGCTACCGTTTCCAGCACTTCGATCTGAAGACTTCCCCATGGCATATCGGAATATTCAGCGAGTTGTAGATGCAGCTTGTTCACAAAATCACTGGATTCCAGATGATACCCAGAAATGTTGATGCTGATTTCAATGTTCAGCCCGCTGCTTCTCCAATGCCGCATTTGGGCAAGCGCAGTTGCAGTGACCCATTCGCCCAGTTGGATGTCAAGATCAGTATTTTCGATGACTCCCAGAAACTCGGCTGGGGAAAGTAAACCGCGTTCAGGATGTCTCCAGCGGATAAGCGCTTCCGCACCAATCAGCTTTCTACTGATCAAGTTGATCTTGGGCTGGTAATACAACTCGAATTGATTATTTTCAAGTGCGCTGCGGATGCTCTTTAGGAAATCGCTCTGATTTCTGGCGCGTTTGTCCAGTTCCGGATCGTAAATATAAAAACGATTTTTGCCGGATTGCTTCGCTACGTACATAGCTTGGTCAGCATGACGCAATAATGTATCGGGATCTTCCTCGTCCAACGGATAGATGCTAACCCCGATACTGGCGCTTACCGAGCAGGTTTGGCCATAAATGTCGATGGGCTGAGATATTGCCAGAAGAAGACGTTCAACCGTTGCAACCGATTCTTCACCTTTCTCCTGCCCTAACAGTAGTATGACGAACTCATCGCCACCTAGGCGGGCAACGGTATCTCCCCCCCGTATCGTGTTTCCAATGCGATTAGCTATCTCAATCAACACTTGATCGCCGGCTTTGTGTCCCATCACATCATTGATAGGCTTGAATCCGTCAAGATCCAGATAGCAAATCGCCATCATGTTTTGTTCCCGCGAAGTTTGGGCAATCGCCTGCTTCATCCGATCTGCCAGCAAAACGCGGTTAGGAATGCCGGTAAGTGCATCGAAATGAGCGGCATGATTCAGTTGAGCTTCGTGTTCTTTGGCTTTGCTGATGTCTGAGAATACCGCGACATGGCGGATGATCTTGTCGTGGTCGTCACTGATACAGGTAATGGAAAGTTGCTCTGGAAAAATATCGCCATTTTTTCGCTTATTCCATATTTCTCCGCGCCAGCGTTTTTTCACTTGCAGTGATTTCCACATCTTTTCATAGAACTCTTTGCTTTGTCGCCCTGAACTCAAAATACCGGGGTTCTTACCTACCACCTCATTATGGCTGTACCCCGTGATTTGGGTGAAAGCCGGATTGACATCAACAATAATATTATCTGCGTCGGTGATCAAAATAGCCTCCTGACTACTCTTAAACACGCTAGCAGTAACTCGCAGGCCTTCTTCAGCACGTTTGCGCTCGGAAATGTCGCGAATGAACGAACTGAACTCATAGCCGTTTGAAATATTGAGCGGGACAATGGACAACTCAACAGGAAACTCCCATCCGTCACGGTGCAGAGCTGCGACCTCTATTTGTTTATTAAGTACCGGTCCATTCCCGGTCGACAAAAAATGCTTTAAGCCGCGAACATGATTTTCGCGATCCCGCAGTGGAACTATTACTTCGTGTAATTGTTTTCCGAGAACTTCTTCCTGGCTCCAGCCAAATAATTTTTTCGCTTGCCCGCTCCATCCAATGATGGCTCCGTTTGAATTCATTAATACGATTGCATCCATCGCCACTTCAAAAACTGAATCCTGATGCTCTTTTTGCTTGCGCAATTTATGCGTAGATTCCTCTAGTTCTTGCTTTTGCAGTTCAAGTTTTGCTTGTTGCAATGTCATTGGTCGCAAAACTGCATAGTAAAGAACCGGCGTCACAATAAAAGACAGCATAATTGGATCAAGATATTCCCAGAATTCAGAAGTCGCCTTGATGCCAAAGACTGGGGCGAGAACGCCTTCAATGGCCGCCATAATCAGAAATTCTCCTCCCAATATGGCGAGAGTTACTTTGATTACGGCACCGAGAGGTGAGTTACGGAGTCTTTGAAATTTTAAATTCATGGTGTTTTCGCTGATGGCGGAGCCGTGCCTCAACGAATTGTTGCCTTTGTATGCAGTGACGGGCATGCTACCAGCTTTCTATTCTGCTGGGCAATGAGCTATCTGGATATATCCGTTTCGGCAATTTAAATTTGGCAGTACGCCATATTGTTAATAGCTTCAGCAGCGTTTTTAGAGGTTGAGTTGGTCGTTCGATTCGGTTATAATCCGCGCCCTGTTTGTTCGGCAAGTCGCTGGCAAACGCAATTCGCCCATCCGTTCATGTTGGGGTGCCCGCAAGGGTCAAGCTGACGGTTGGTAGACTTTAACCCTTAACACATTGGAGTAATTATGGCTGTAACTATGCGTCAAATGTTGGAAGCTGGCGTCCATTTCGGACACCAAACCCGTTTCTGGAATCCCAAGATGGCTCCGTTCATCTTCGGTCACCGCAATAAAATTCACATTATCAATCTGGAAAAAACCGTCGTGATGTTTAACGATGCGTTGAAGCATGTGAGCAAGTTGGCCGCCAAGAAGGGTACGATTCTATTTGTTGCGACCAAGCGTCAGGCGCGTGAAATCATTCGCGAAGAAGCGATTCGCTCGGGTTCGCCTTATGTTGATTACCGTTGGTTGGGCGGTATGCTGACCAATTTCAAGACCGTGCAACTATCCATCAAGCGCTTGCGCGAACTGGAAGCCATTATTGCGGACGGTAGCATTGATAAACTATCCAAAAAAGAAGGTCTGATGTTGCGCCGTGAGCAGGAAAAGCTGGAGCGTAGCTTGGGCGGCATCAAGGATCTGCAAGGTTTGCCATCGGCGATTTTTGTAATCGACGTGGGCTATCAAAAGGGAACTGTGACCGAGGCACAGAAGCTGGGTATCCCGGTAATCGGCGTGGTCGATACCAACCACAGCCCGCTGGGCGTGGATTTTGTCATCCCAGGCAATGATGACTCCAGCCAAGCTATCCGTCTGTATGCACGCGGCGTGGCAGATGCGATTCTGGAAGGTCGTGCCAATGCACTGACAGAGTTGACAGAACAAGTCGAGGCAAGTGCGGCGTAAGCAGCCTCTCCACGACGAAGGGGCGCAAGCCCCTTTTTTTACAAATAGTNNGGTCTCGGCATGATGGAATGCAAAAAGGCGCTGACGGAAACTGACGGCGACTTTAAAGCGGCAGAAGAATTACTGCGTATCAAGAGCGGCGCAAAAGCCAGCAAGGCGGCATCGCGTGTGACAGCCGAAGGTGTGGTTGGCGCGTTCATTAGCACCGACGGCAAAGCCGGTGCGGTTGCCGAAGTAAACTGCGAAACAGACTTCGTGGCGAAGAATGATGACTTCGTGGCATTTGCCAAGAATGTGGCTGAGATTGTTGCGAAAAGCAATCCTGCTGATCTTGACGCATTGTCGGCTCTGCCTATGGCTTCCTCTACTGTAGAGGAGACTCGCAAGGCGCTGGTGATGAAGCTGGGCGAGAATGTAACAATTCGCCGTATGGCACGTTATGAAACATCAACTGGCAAGCTGGCCAGCTACCTGCACGGCAGCAAGATCGGTGTGTTGTTGAGCTACACCGGCGGCGACGAAACATTGGGTCGCGATCTGGCTATGCACATTGCGGCCAGCAAGCCGAAGTCGGTTGATGCAACGGGCGTGAACCCTGAAGACATCGCCACTGAGCGTCGCATTGCTATCGAGAAGGCGAAGGAAGCCGGCAAGCCTGAAGCTATGCTGGAGAAGATCGCCGAAGGTACGGTGCAGAAGTTCCTCAAGGACGTGACATTGCTGGGTCAAGTATTTGTTAAGGCAGAAGACGGCAAGCAAACCATTGAACAATTGCTGAAGAGCAAGGGCGCTACTGTGACCGCGTTCCAGATGTTCGTGGTAGGTGAGGGTATCGAGAAGAAGGTTGAAGATTACGCGGCAGAAGTTGCTGCGACTATTGCTGCTGCAACCAAGAAAGACTAAGCCTATGTCCAACGCCCCTGCCTACAAACGCGTCCTCCTTAAGCTTTCCGGTGAAGCCTTGATGGGCGATGACAGCTACGGGATCAACCGTACGGTCATCGAACGCATCGTGGCCGAAATAGCGGAAGTGGTGGGTTTGGGTGTGCAGGTGGCGATTGTGATCGGCGGCGGTAACATCTTCCGCGGTGTGGCTCCGGCTGCGGCGGGGATGGATCGCGCGACTGCCGATTACATGGGCATGTTGGCGACAGTAATGAATGCAATGGCACTGCAAGATGCCATGACTCGCGGCGGTGTACCTTGCCGCGTGCAGTCCGCACTAAATCTGGAACAAGTGGCTGAACCGTTTATTCGTGGCAAAGCTTTGCGTTACCTGGAAGAAGGTAAAGTCGTGATTTTCGCGGCCGGTATCGGCAGTCCGTTCTTTACCACGGATACAGCAGCCGCCTTGCGCGGCGTGGAGATGGATGCTGAAGTCGTTATTAAAGCAACTAAAGTGGATGGTGTTTATACGGCTGATCCTAAGAAAGATCCGCAAGCGACACGCTACCAAAAGGTGAGCTTTGACGAAGCGATTAGCAAAGATTTGAAAGTGATGGATGCGACTGCGTTGACTTTGTGTCGCGATCAGAAGCTGCCCATCATTGTGTTCAGTATCTTCAAGTCCGGTGCGCTGAAGCGTGTAGTGACCGGCGAAGACGAAGGTACATTGGTTCATTGCGATTGATGAGGAGTTGAAATGATTGCTGACATCAAAAAAAATGTAGAACAGAAAATGACGAAGTCGCTGGAGTCGCTCAAAGCCGACTTTGCTAAAGTGCGCACCGGACGTGCACACACCGGGATATTGGATCATGTTACGGTGGACTATTACGGTAGTTCCACGCTGATTACCCAAGTCGCCAATGTGACGCTGATTGATGCGCGCACCATCGGCGTGCAGCCTTGGGAAAAGAAGATGATATCGTTGGTAGAAAAAGCGATACGCGATGCAGACCTCGGTTTGAATCCATCGACCAACGGTGACGTGATTCGTGTGCCGATGCCGATGTTGACCGAAGAGCGCCGTCGTGACCTGATTAAAGTCGTGCGCAATGAGACAGAGAATGCCAAGGTGGCGATACGCAATGTGCGCCGTGATGCCAATGAGCAATTAAAAAAATTGCTTAAAGATAAAGAAGTCGGCGAGGACGATGAACGCCGCGCACAGGATGATGTGCAAAAGTTAACGGATCGTTTTGTCATCGAGATCGATAAGGCGTTGCAAGCCAAAGAAGCGGATCTGTTGGCCGTTTAATTTTACGGTGGCTTAGATCGTCCTTAATTTAGGGTGAAGGTGCTGGCAAATGGCGCTATTTAGAAGTTCTACTCGCACTATCCCTGCATCCCCCGAGGTTCCTCGACACATTGCTATTATCATGGATGGCAATGGTCGCTGGGCAAAACAACGCCTGCTTCCCCGTATCGCAGGTCATCAACGCGGTGTCGAAACGGTGCGCGAGATGGTAAAAACCTGTCGCCAACTTGGCGTGGAATACTTGACCTTGTTCGCGTTCAGCAGCGAGAACTGGCGGCGTCCGGCAGACGAAGTTTCTTTCCTGATGCAGTTGTTCCTGAAAATGCTGGAGCGAGAAGTCAGCAAATTGCATGAAAATAATGTGCGTCTGAAAATCATCGGCGATCTGAGTCGCTTCGATGAACAGCTCAGGCAATACATAACGGATGCTGAAAAATTAACCTCGGCCAATGACGGGCTTACACTAACCATTGCGGCGAACTACGGTGGGCGTTGGGACATCATGCACGCAGTGGAAGGCTTGTGGAAAGCGCATCCGGAGATGCAAGGTAATTTTGCCGAAGAAGATCTGGAGCCCTACCTATCCATGCACTATGCGCCGGAACCGGACTTGTTTATTCGCACCGGCGGTGAGCAACGCATCAGCAATTTCTTGCTCTGGCAACTGGCCTATACCGAGTTGTACTTTACTGAAATACTTTGGCCGTCGTTTGACCGTGCCGCGTTGGAAGCCGCTATCCAATCTTACCAAAAACGTGAACGCCGTTTCGGGCGAACCAGCGAGCAACTTACCGAGAATCAATCCTAATGCTTAAGCAACGCATCATCACGGCAATTATTTTGTTCGTACTATTTCTGGCTGCGGTTTTTTCCTTGCCTGCATTTGGCTGGACTATATTGGTTGGTTTGATGATTTGGCAGGGCGCGGCGGAATGGGCGCGTCTGTCCAATTTGGCTAACCGCATGGTAATTATCTATTGCGCAGCCACGCTAATATTGATGCTCGGCATGCTGTGGCTGGATGCCAGCGTTGTGGCTGGAGGGGTGCTGTTACCCCATTTGTTCTGGTATGTTGCTTCCGTTCTGTTATGGGTGCTGGTTGTGCCTGTCTGGATGTTTTCAGGTTGGCATGTGCGAAATCGCTGGCTGATGGCATTGGTCGGCTGGGTAGTGTTGCTGCCGACCGGATTGGCCATGCTTGATTTGCGTAGCACCAGTCCGTGGGTTTTGTTAGCCGTGATGTTCGTGGTGTGGTTGGCGGATACGGCAGCCTATTTTTCCGGCAGAAAATTCGGTAAACATAAACTGGCACCGTCCATCAGCCCGGGAAAAACATGGGAAGGCGTATTCGGTGCTTTGGTGTTTGTCACGATCTATGTTTCGGTGATCGGTTGGGGCACCGGCCTGATTAAAAATTATGCCATGTTCGCGGGTGTCATTGTTATTTCCTGGTTCTGGGTTGCACTGTCGGTGATGGGCGATCTGTTCGAGTCGGCGATCAAACGCCAAGCGGGGGTCAAAGATAGCGGCACCTTGTTGCCCGGACACGGCGGTTTGCTGGATCGGATCGATGCGCTGACCTCGACCTTGCCTTTCGTCGCGCTAGTGCTGATCTTGCAGAAGCTCGCATGAGCCATAATATTATATTGGACGGACATGTCGGGTTGAAGCCCGACCTACAAAACATCACTGTGCTTGGCTCTACTGGCAGCATCGGTAAGAGCACGCTGGACGTTGTTGCCCGTCACCCTGACAAATATCAGATATATGCGCTCACCGCCTACCAACAGGATGAGTTGTTGTTTGAGCAATGCACTCGCTTCAAGCCGCGCTTTGCGGTCATGCTGGATGAACAAGCGTACCAGCGTCTTGCTTTACGGATTTCCACTGCCGGTTTAAAAACAGAAGTGTTATGCGGTGTCGCCGCGCTGGAGCAGGTTTCTGCCGCTGCCGAAGTGAATGCGGTAATGGCCGCTATCGTGGGAGCAGCCGGTTTGCGGCCCACTTTGGCTGCAGCGCGTGCGGGAAAACGCATTCTATTGGCTAATAAAGAGACGTTGGTGATGGCTGGTCGCATCTTTATGGATGCGATACGTCAAAGTGGTTCTGTGCTGTTGCCCATCGATAGTGAACACAACGCTATCTTTCAGGCACTGCCCGATCAATATTCCGGTGACTTGTCAGCCTCCGGCGTGAGCAAAATTTTGCTCACCGCTTCCGGTGGCCCGTTCCGCAACACGTCTTTGGCCGATTTGCAGCAAGTTACACCGGATCAGGCATGCGCTCATCCCAATTGGCGTATGGGACGAAAAATATCGGTCGACTCTGCCACGATGATGAACAAGGGGTTGGAGGTCATTGAGGCGCACTGGTTATTCAATGCGCCTGCGGATGCGATTCAAGTCGTGGTGCATCCGCAAAGCGTGATTCATTCCATGGTGCAATATGTTGATGGTTCCGTGCTGGCGCAACTCGGTAACCCGGATATGCGCACGCCTATCGCCTATGGTTTGGCCTATCCGGCGCGTATCAATGCCGGTGTTGCCCCTTTGGACTTATTCAAGATTGCCCGACTCGATTTTGTCGCTCCTGATTTTGAGCGTTTCCCCTGCCTGATGCTGGCCTATCGCGCTCTGCGCGCAGGCGGAACGGCTCCCGCATTGATGAATGCCGCGAATGAAGTTGCGGTAGATGCATTCCTGACAAAACGCATCGCATTTCTGGATATTCCGCGTTTGATCGGGGATGTGCTGGATAAGCTGCCTCATGTTGCGGTGAATGTTTTGGATGATGTATTACTGGCAGACGCGCAAGCGCGTGTTGCAGCACAAGATTGGATCGCACGCTTATGACCGTATTAGCATTTCTCGTTGCCATTGTCGTGTTGGTGCTGGTTCACGAACTTGGACACTATTGGGTAGCCCGGCTGTGCAATGTAAAAGTTATCAAGTTCTCGCTGGGTTTCGGCAAAGCAATTTACGTTAAACGCTTTGCCGGTGGAGAAACTGACTGGGTCATTTCGCTGATCCCGTTGGGGGGCTACGTAAAAATGCTGGACGAGCGCGAAGGTGAGGTGCAGCCGAATGAATTGGCGCGCGCCTTTAATCGTCAGCCGGTGCGGCGGCGCATGGCAATTGTAGTGGCCGGGCCGGTTGCCAATCTGTTGCTGGCAATCGTTTTGTACTTTGCCTTGTTCATGCATGGTGTCCCCGGAGTTAAGCCCATACTGGGGGATGTGCAGCCATCTACGCCCGCCGCAGTCGCGCAACTTCATGCGCAGGATATGATTATTAGCATCAATGGTCAGCAGACTCCGAGCTGGCAAGAAGTACGTTGGGCGCTGCTGGATCTTATTTTGCAGCAGCATCAGGCAAATATGGAAATACGCAACGCAGACGGCGTTACGATTTCGAGGATTCTGGACACAAGCTCATTGACCGCAGCTGATCTGGATAGTGATTTTATCCAAAAGCTCGGCTTGCACCCCTACCAACTTCCAATCTATCCCGTCATCGATAAACTCACCGGTGGTGGAGCAGCACAACGCGCCGGGTTACAGTCGCAAGACAAAGTGTTGCGCGTAAACGGAGAAACCATTTCCTTGTGGGACGATTTCGTGTCTGTGGTGCGCGGTCATCCGGGTATTGTGCTGAATGTAGAGGTTGAGCGGGCTGGAGCGGTGCTAACTTTGAGTATTACTCCCGATGCAATCACCGAGAGCGGCAAGCAAATTGGCCGGATAGGGGCATCGCCGCTAGTTCACCGCTCTGCTTACGACTCGATGCTGACAGAAGTGCATTACTCGCCCCGGGCAGCCTTAAGCGAAGCGGTGCGCAAGACTTGGGAAACATCGGCGGTTAGCGTTAAAATGATGTGGAAGATGGTGATGGGCGAGGTCTCCCTGAAGAATTTGAGCGGCCCGATTTCAATTGCCGACTATGCCGGACAATCAGCACAGATGGGGTTGGGGCCCTACTTGGATTTTCTGGCACTGATCAGCATTAGTCTCGGCGTGTTGAATTTACTTCCCATCCCCTTATTGGATGGTGGACATTTGCTGTATTATACGGTCGAGTTGATTAAGGGTAGCCCGGTCTCTGAGAAGATTTGGGAAGCCGGACAGAATATTGGCATTGCGCTATTGGCTACCATGATGGTTTTTGCGTTGTATAACGACATAAGCCGCCTGATTTTAGGTTGAAAAACTAATGGATTTTAAGAAATTAGTGGGGTTAATCCCGCTGTTGTACGCCACATCAGTTTGGGCGATTGCACCTTTTGTCATCAAAGATATAAGGGTTGAGGGCATTCAACGTACCGAGGCCGGTACGGTGTTTAGCTATCTGCCGGTAAAAGTCGGGGACACATTGAATGACGATCAGGCAACCGCATCGATTCACGCATTGTTCTCTACCGGATTTTTCAAGGACGTTAGTTTAAAAGCCGATCAGGGGATATTGGTGGTCACGGTGCGAGAGCGTCCCTCTATCGCCAGCGTAGAAATTGACGGTGTGAAAGACTTTCCCAAAGATCAGTTACGCGATAATCTTAAACAAATCGGATTGGCAGAGGGGCGGATTTTTGACAAGTCTGCTTTGGAAAAATCCGAGAATGAACTCAAGCGACAATATGTTGCGCGCGGTAAATATGCCGTTTCAGTAAAAACAACCGTCACCGAGTTAGAGCGAAATCGTGTGGCGGTGACTTTCAATGTGGTGGAGGGAGAAACCTCCAAAATTCAGAAAATCAATATCGTGGGTAACGCTACTTTTAGCGAACAAGAGTTACTCGACAAGATGAAGCTCAGCACACCGGACTGGGCGAGTTGGATCAGCAAGAATGATCAATACTCAAAACAAAAGTTATCCGGTGACTTGGAGTCAATCCGCACATTTTATCTTGATTCGGGATACATGGAGTTTGCTATCGTCTCCACGCAAGTTTCAATCTCCCCGGATAAAAAAGATATCTTTATTACCTTGAATATCTCAGAGGGGCCGAAATATTCAATTTCTTCGGTACAAGTGAGCGGGCCGGAGACCGTGTTGTCTCACGAAGAGATTCGCAAGCTTATCGGTATCAAAGCGGGGGATGCTTTCTCGCGCAAAGCAATAACGGCATCCACACAAAAAATCACCGAGCGTTTCGGCGATGAAGGATATGCCTTTGCCAATGTAAATGCAGCTCCTGAGATTGACAAAGTGAAACATCAAGTTGGCTTTACTTTCATAGTTGATCCTTTTCAGCGTGTCTACATTCGTCGAATTAATGTGACCGGAAATTCCAAAACGCGCGACGAAGTTATTCGTCGTGAATTCAGACAAATGGAGAGTGGCTGGTTTGCCACAGAGAAAATAAAGAAATCCAAGCAGCGAATAGATCGTTTGGGCTATTTTGGTCCGGTGAACGTGGAAACAGTGCCTGTGCCGGGAACCAAAGACCAAATGGATTTGAATGTTGGTATTGAGGAAAAGTCAACTGGAAATCTTTCGGTTGGCGCGGGAATTAGCAGCAACGAAGGCTTGGTGTTGATGGCCGGCGTATCGCAGAGCAATTTTTTTGGTACCGGAAATACCCTCTCTACTCAAATCAATACCAGCCAGATCAATCAGGTCTTGTCAGTTTCATATACCAATCCCTACTATACGGATGACGGGGTAAGTCGCGGCTTTGATGTTTTTAAGCGCAGAACGAATGCAACCATGATCTCCGTCAGTCAATATACATCTGACACGTTGGGCGGGGGCGTACGTTTCGCGGTTCCAATAAAAGAGGAGCAAATGATTCATTATGGAGCCAGTGTTGAACAAACCGGTATCGGCCTGACAGCATTAAGCCCGACGCGCTTTATTACTTACATTAATACCTACGGTACGACCACGGATAATCTATTGGGTACGATAGGATGGAGTCGTGATACCCGTGATAGTGCTTTGGCTACTACTGAGGGTACGGTGCAAAGGGCTTCAACTGAATTAAGTGTGCCCGCTATATCGAGCCAGCAATACTACAAACTGACTTATCAGCATCAATGGTATTACCCGCTTACCAGGGGTTTGACTCTTATGCTAAACGGAGAGACTGATTATGCTGACGGATATGGCGGACAAACATTGCCGTTCTTCAAGAACTATTATGCGGGTGGGGTAGGTTCGGTTCGCGGTTATCAGCCGAGCTCTTTGGGGCCTCGCGATATTAACAACAACTCAATGGGGGGGCGCGAGCGGGTCTTAACTAATGCGGAGTTAATGTTCCCAATGCCCGGCTTTGAGAAAGATAGTTCCGTCCGCTTAAGCTTGTTCCTTGATGGTGGCGGAATATTTGATAATACCGAAGTAACGGCTTTACCCGCGTCGACGGGTATGCGGTATTCTACCGGTGCGGCAATAACTTGGATTTCTCCGGTCGGACCGCTAAAATTAAGCTATGGTATAGCAACTAACCCGCAAGATCAGGATAAACTGCAACGCTTCCAGTTTACTTTGGGTACGTTGTTCTAAAATGGAAGCAACCGGACGAATGCCTTTACGAGGTGACAGAATGAAAAATATCCTGAGTGTAAGTTTGCTGTTTGCGGCATGTTTCTCTCTTGCGCATGCCGCCGATTTTCGTGTTGGCGTAGTTAATACCGAGCGTATCTTGCGTGAGTCGGTGCCGGCAGTAAAAGCAGAGAAGAAGATAGAAAAAGAATTTGCCGTACGCGATGAAGAAATTAAAAAGATGGTGAAGCAAGCCAAGGAGATTCAGACTGCATTGGAAAAGAACGGAGCCAAGGCGGATGCCGAGCAGCGCACAAAAGAACGCGAATTGGCCAACCTGAATGTTAATCTTCAGCGCTTGCAGCGGGAGTTTCGCGAAGATTTGAATCTTCGCAAAAATGAAGAGCTGGCTCAGGTGTTGGCTCGAGCAGATAAAGCAATACAGGCAATTGCAGAAAAAGAGCAATTCGACTTAATCCTGCAAGAGGCGGTATATCGTAATCCGCAAATTGATATCACCGAGAAGGTGTTGCAGTATTTAGCCAACGAGAAAAACGACAAATAAGGCAGTGGTATTTAAGTGAATTCCATTTCCTATACTTTGACGGAGATTGTCGCGCGCTTCGGAGGCCGCATTGAGGGAGATGCCTCCAGCGTGGTGAATCAGATCGCCACACTTGAAAGTGCAACGACCGGGCAAATCGCCTTTCTGGCTAATTCGAAGTATCGCAAGCAACTGGAATCAACGCATGCGGCGGCAGTGATCGTGGCGGAATCAGATGCTCAAGTAACGATGCTGCCGCGCATCGTTTGCGACAACCCCTATTCGTACTTTGCCAAACTTTCTGCTTTTCTCAATCCGCTCCCGTTAGCGAAAGCCGGGATTCATGCCAGTGCGGTAATCGGGGCAGGGGCAAAAATAGCACCCGATGCGCAAATTGGCGAATATGTGTCAATAGGCGAGGATGCCAGTATCGGCGGCGGTAGTATCATCATGGCGGGTTGCAGTATTGGCGCTAATGCAATGATCGGACAGAATACCCTGCTATATCCTCGCGTGGTGGTGTATCACGATTGTGTCGTTGGTAACAACGTTATTGTCCATTCCGGTGCGGTCATCGGGGCGGACGGTTTTGGCATTGCGATGGAAGCGGGGGCATGGTTGAAGATTCCCCAAATTGGTCGTGCGATTATTGGTAACGATGTCGAAATTGGCGCGAATACAACGATTGATCGCGGTGCATTGGATGACACGGTGATCGAGGATGGCGTAAAACTGGACAACCAGATACAGATCGCCCACAACGTGCGTATCGGGGCACATACTGCCATTGCCGGATGTGTCGGTATTGCGGGTAGTGCAACTATAGGGCGTTATTGTCGTATCGGTGGTAGTGCGGGTATCTTGGGTCATCTCAGTATTGCCGATGGCGTGGAAATATCTTCGTTCACCCTGATCAGCAAGTCGATACGCGAAAAAGGTG
>PLYB01000152.1 GCA_003151655.1 Gallionellaceae bacterium
GATGTGGATCGCATCATTCGTGTGGACTGGAACAAAGTACGCGCAGCCGAGGGCATGGTGAGCGGCAACTCGCATCTGATTACGGCGATTACCGAATTGGACAACGGCACGCTGGTTTCGATTCTGGATGTTGAGCAGATTATGGCTAGTGCATTCGGCGAAGGCGTGGTCGGCGCGGTCGAAAAAATCGAAGACGGCCATATCAAATCTGTTCTGTTTGTGGATGACTCTTCGGTCGCCCGTAAGAAAATAAGCGAAGTATTAGACAAAATGGGGGTGAAACATACTCAGGCGCATAACGGACTTGAAGGTTGGCAGCGACTGAAGGGATTGGCCGATGCTGCACAAAACGAGGGGGTCGATTTGCATAGTCAGATACAAGTGATTCTGGTTGATGCCGAGATGCCGGAGATGGACGGCTATGTGCTGACGCAGCATATCAAAGCTGACCGGCGCTTCGACAACATACCGGTGGTAATGCACTCTTCGTTGTCTTCAGAGGCGAACAAATCGATGGGTAAACGGGTGGGCGTGGACTATTACGTACCGAAGTTTGATGCGTTGATGTTGTCTGAGACGCTACGCCCATTGTTAGCATAATAACCCGAGAAGTTTATGATTGCCCCGCCGTAAATCAATCATATAACTTACTGGTTAGGCGTATTCAAATTTAATGCTTGTGCGTGAGCCTCTCCGTTTCGGATGCATTGCCGCAGTGAGTCCGCGGACGGGCTAGTCGGGTCTTGCTGCAAGGTGCATGCGCACATGCATGCCGAGGCACGGTAACATCCTGTTAAATTATTGGCTTTGACGCTTTTAGCATTGCATGTGGCTTGCAGCTCGGCGCACTGATGGTTGCAAATGCGGGCGATTTGCTGACCCTTTTGGTTCTCTTGCAGTAACCTTTCCTGATCTATAATTTTTTGCGCGGCGATTTCTCCTCCCCATACCATCAGTGTGCATCCCAGCAGAAAGAATACGCCCAGCAGCCATCGGGAACCTCCGAAGGCTTTGCCGAGCATTTTGCGCCAAGTCATCTTGTTTTCGCTTTCACCCACTTTGAAACTCAGCAGCCCTTTGGTTCCGGATTTCGCGTGTAACTGATCGCAGGCATCTACACATTCACCGCAGTCAACGCACGTATCGGTAATCTTGATAGCGGTCGGCTGGATATCGGTAATGCAGGTGGTTGCGCAGTAATTGCATTTTTCGCAAGCAGCCGAACGTGAAGCATCATAAGACACGTGGAGCGCATCCCGGCTTCTGAAGAATCTAAGCCAGACGCGATAGAAGCAGGGATAGTCGCAATACAGATAACGCACCGTAGCAAGGTCTATAAAGATGAAGAAGGTCGTCATCCAGTACATGACGATCATGCTCGGCTGTCGGCTTGTTTCGCCGGTGATGAAAGCCCACATGTCGCTGCGCGTATAAAAAAACATCAGGAAGAAGAATGCCAGAACCGCAGACGCTACGATAAAACTTAATCCCAGGATCAGCCAGTTAGTTGCCTTATTTTTGGAGGCTGCGACGATCATACCCGGGCCGTCTATGCGAACGTCGGCGCGCTTTCCCAGCAGTTTATGGGTCAACCCGTCGGACAATTCAGAAAACAGGTTTTGCGGACAGACCCACCCGCAAAAAACAGAACCTACGGTCATATAAGTGATGATGGGAACAGTGCAAACTACGATAATCAGTCCAATTAGAAAGAGATAATTCGTCCACTCCACCTGGAGATCCTTGATAAAGAAACTCGCGCTAGCAAAATCGATTCTAAATAATCCGAGGGTCGGGATCAGGATGATCAGCAACAACATGCCAAGCTGCGTGCTTCTTCTTTTCCAATGAAAGCGCGGTTGGAATGGCATGGTGTTGGTATGTTGCTCCATTTCGTGTTGCCCTCGTCCTGACGTGTTTTGTAATATTTAACCGCTGATAGGGGGTTTACATTACAGAGCTGTTGCAATACAGTAAATGTACAGTCATTAATCTTTATATCAATACTGTACTGGTGCAAAAACCATGACAATTATAAATATGTATTGCACCAAACAAGTTCTGAAGAAATATAACGAAAACCTGGCCAAATATCTTGGCTCCAGTTGCATTGTCGGTATCGTTCTCATCATAAGTTTATCCGGATGTGCTTCGGCTGCGCCGAAAAAGGCGGCACCTCCAAAACAAAATAAAACATTTCAGACGCCCGCTAATACACCAAATTTGGCTCCATGGTGGGGGAATTCACCGCCTTCAATGTATTGAATCCGGTGAAGTGATACGAGAGAGGCAGGAGTAAACAAAAGATCAGCTCTTTGTGCCCTTTGTAACTGTAATACATGAGGCAATCGTCATCGCTTAGGATTTTTTCGGAACCAGCAATTTCATCAGATTTTCCCTGAGTGAACGCATCAACGTTAACTCCTCTTTATCGACCAGTCCCGCGCTGCCTTTCTTCCAGTCCCCATAAAGCAGGCCTACCGCGCGCCCGTTAAATACCATGGGGAGCAGGACGAAAGCGCGGACATCAGGCAAAGCCCCTGTGAACCAAGTCGGCATGCTGGCCGAAGACTTCGGGCCTGCCGCATCTTCGATAAATATATCTGCCTTATTGCTGAGCGACAAATGAAAAACATCCATCGCGTGCAGTTCCGGGAAGGTAAGTTGTGGCAGCACTTCGGGCATCGCAGTGCCAAACCCTACTCTGCCTTTGAAGGAGCCTCCATCACGCAAGAAGGCCGCCACCCGGTTGAAGGCCATGCCGCCATACATGGTTTCAAGCACCAGGTTTAATCCGTTACCGAAGCTCATGCCAGTTGCCTGTGCCTTAATGAGCTCATTAAGGCCTTTGGTCAAACGTGCATGCGAGTCGGCGGGCTTGCCATGCGGATCTTCAAGGGGCTGCAATATAATGAAGTCATCAGCGGCAGCAACGGCGTTGTTGATTGACTCCATGATGGAATCGACTGGTACCAGCAAGGCATCGCCGTAGCGGGTAGCCAGCGCCTGCATGGCATCACTGCCCGCTCCATTCTTGACCACGATCGATGCTGCTTCCCCCGCAAAATTGGCTATCGTCCTCAGCCATTCGGTGGAACCGGGGATGTCGCTGCCCTCAAGCGAAGTTGTGCTGGCCATGCTGTTGGCAATTTTCTGCGGCAGCCGCCAACCACTGGCAACTTCCTGCGAAATCTCGTCCAGTGTCACGCCGATAATTTCCAAAGAGGCCTCGTTATCCGACACTGTGTTTTTGGTAGAAAACTTTTGTATCTCGTCCCATTCTTTGGGAAAGTAAAACGTCGTCAGCAAACGGCCCAAGTGATGCATGAGCGCACACACAACGGCCTCTTCACTATCGGTTACGTGGGCCGTATTGGTAATGTTTCTGGCAATGTCGCCCGATATCAGCGCCTTAGACATTTCCGTGCGGGCAGCCGGCGTATCGGGTGCGCTGGCAGAAATTGTATCCATAAAGCGAACGCCGAGCGCAAGATGCGCTATCGCATCGAAACCCAGCACCACTGCGGCTTTGGATATGGAGCTGATTTCGCCGCCTATGCCCGCATACATGGCGGAGTTGGATAGGCGGATCACTTTTTGCGTCAACGCGAAGTCGCTTAATATCGCTGCGGCAATGTCCGCGACGTTCTTGTCCTCATTCTGCATCGTCTCGGCCAGATCGTGGACGGATTTTGACAAGGAAGGAAAATCTCCCTTCTCGCTCATGCGCTTTTTGAGCAGCGCAAAAAACTCGGTTTTTCCGCCTTTAAGGGTGGATATTAAACTTGGCATGGTATG
>PLYB01000043.1:0-361 GCA_003151655.1 Gallionellaceae bacterium
TCATGGACGACGCGGGTCGTTGCGCGGGCGCAATACTGTACAACATGGACAGCGAAGAATTTATCACGGTCAAGGCCAAGTCTACGGTGATCGCCACCGGTGGCTATGGCCGTCTGCATATCCGTGGCTATGACACCACGAACCACTACGGTGCCACCGGTGACGGGCTGGTAATGGCGTACCGTGCCGGTGCGAAACTGATGTACATGGATTCGGTGCAGTACCACCCGACGGGTGTTTCGTTCCCCGAGCAGATCGCCGGCTTCTTGGTCACCGAGGCGATCCGTGGTGCGGGCGGGCAGCCGCTCAACAAAGAGGGTGAGCTGTTCGTGTTCCCGCGCGAGCCGCGCGACATTGAGGC
>PLYB01000043.1:430-3314 GCA_003151655.1 Gallionellaceae bacterium
CGCTACGGCATCGACATCGCCAAGCTGCCGATGCTGATTTATCCGTCGCTGCATTATCAGAACGGCGGTATCGAGATCAATGAACGTTGCGAGACCGATCTCCCCGGCCTGTATGTGGCGGGTGAAGCTTCCGGCGGCCTGCATGGACGCAACCGTTTGATGGGCAATTCGGTGCTGGACTACAACGTGTTCGGTCGCCGCGCCGGAAAATATGCCAGCGAATACGCCCAAAAGGTCAAACTCGGCAAACTCAGCGTGGCCCATCTCGACGCTTATGAAAAACAATTGGCCGATGCCAACGTGAAAACCGATCTGGTCACACCGATTTTGTTGCCCTCATATGCGCCCAAAGATGTTAAAAAACGTCAATTGGTGCGCGGCGGCAATAGCTTGCCCGGTTCGTCCGTGCTGCAAAACCGGCTGCATGAGGAAAGAAACGACGCCTGATGAGCCCTATTGATGACAAAGTGATTGAACTGGCGCGTACTGCGCTCAGATTCGAGTATGGCGGCGAACATTTCTTCCGTCATGCCGCCGGAATGACGCGCAATGCCAGCGGCAAAGCCATGTTCCTGCGTCTCGCGGCAGAAGAGACTGATCGCATGGAGGACATGCGCCGTTTATTCAGCGCCATTATTGGTCAAGATATGTGGCAACGTTTTGCTGCCGAAGAGAAGGCGAATGCCCATCCGTCTCATGTTGTCGCCGAGATGGAGGCCGAAGTTGCCAAGCGCGGTCACAGCGTGGTGGCCGACGACACTCAGGCTTTACGTTTGGCGATGGAACTGGAACGGCGCGTCATCCAGTTATTCAAGGAACTGGTCGCCCATACCAATGATCACGAGGTCGTCAAACTGGCAGGAAAGATCATCGATGGGGAATGTTTCCAGTATGACAATCTGCAAGCGCAACTGGACAGCGTGATTAATACCGGTATGTGGCTCGACAAGCCCGAGTTCCGCATGGACGGAAAGTTTTAAAGGTCAATCATGAATAATACGACTTTGCGTCTCTCCACCAGCATGGGCAGTGCCTTCGTAGCCAAGGTCGAAAAGGTCAGCGGCCAGAAACTGCTGGCCTGCTACCAATGCGGCAAATGTTCCGCCGGTTGTCCGATGGCTGCGCATATGGACATTTTGCCCAACCAGATCATCCGCATGGCCCAAATGGGTATGCAAAAGCAATTGCTGGCTTCAAAAACCATCTGGGTATGCGTGTCCTGCCTGACCTGCAATTCGCGTTGCCCGAAAAATATTCATATCGCCGAGGTGATCGAGTCGCTGCGCCAAACCGCGCTAAACAACGGCCAACGCGATGATCGGCTCAAGATATGGGAAATGACTCCCGAAGCGCGCAGTGATTTGCCGCCGATCGCCATGATCAGCGCCATGCGTAAACTGACCTCCTGATTGGAAGCGAAAATAGCAAGATGAAACTTATTTATTATCCCGGCTGTACGCTAAAAAACAGCGCCCGAAATTTCGACACCTCCACCGTCACCTCCATGGCGAAACTGGATGTGGAGATCGAGGAACTGGAACGCTGGAATTGTTGCGGCACGGTGCATGCACTGGGTTCCGACAACGTGATGAACCGCGTCGCCCCGGTGACCAATCTGATCCGTGTCAAAGAAGCCAAAGCTACCGAGTTCATGACCTCCTGCGCCATGTGCTACAACACGCTCAAGCGCGCCAACAACGACGTGAAGGCGCATGCGAACAAGCTGAACACCATCAACGAATTTCTGAATCTCGAAGAAACCAAATATGAAGGTGATGTAGAAGTGCGGCATCTGCTCGAATATTTGCGCGACCGCGTCGGCTTCGACAAGCTGGCCGCGAAGGTAAAGAAACCGCTCAAGGATTTGCGCGTGGCCTGCTACTACGGCTGTCTGCTGGTGCGCCCTAAAGAAGTTGCTTTCGATGATGTTGAAAATCCGATGATCATGGAGAACCTGATCACCGCACTCGGTGCCACACCGGTGAATTTTCCGCTCAAGACCGAATGCTGCGGCGCTTATCACTCTGTCGGCTCCCCGGAAATTATCGCCGACCGCACCGACAAAATCATGAGTTCGGCCAGCGAACAACGGGTAGATATGGTGGTAGTAAGTTGCCCGCTATGTGCCTACAACCTGGACTTCAAACAGGATGATGCCCGCCGCCTCAATCCGGATTTCCAGCATATGCCGGTGCTGTACTTCACCCAATTGATGGCGCTGGCACTCGAATGTGGCGAAGAAGCCTTGGGTTTCGATTTGCATCATATTGATCCGTTGCCGACGCTGGCGGCGCGCGGTTTGGCTTAAGGAAGCACATATGGCTACTTATTTTAACGATCTCAAACCGCTGCATGGCAGGGTTTATGTAAACGATTTGTGGTGCAAGGGCTGCGGCTTCTGCGTGCAGTTTTGTCCGACCAATGTGCTGGACACCTCCCCGGAATTCAATTCCAAGGGGTATCACCCGCCCTATGCCAAAAATCCGGAAAATTGCCGTGATTGCAATTATTGCCAGTTGATTTGTCCCGAGTTCGCTATTTTCGTCGAGCGCTCCGATGAAGCCGAGAAAGGAAAAAAATGAAGAAGTATAATTCTAAAACAGTGCCCGCCGACCCCAAGGGAGTTGATTCCGGCCCCCATTTCATGGATGGCGATCATGCCTTGGCCGAAGGCGCACTGGCAGCAGGTTGCCGTTTCTTTGCCGGTTATCCCATCACACCTTCGACCGAAACGTTCGAGCGTTTTGCTGAACGGGCACCGGAAGTCGGCGCGATGTTCATCCAAATGGAAGATGAGTTGTCTTCTATCGCTGCCAATATCGGCGCAGCCTGGGGAGGTCAGAAGGTGATGACCGTGACCTGCGGCCCCGGCTTCTCGCTGATG
>PLYB01000232.1 GCA_003151655.1 Gallionellaceae bacterium
TTGGCGCGACGAACTGGAAATCATCATCAGTCGTGCCGGGCAGCGCGTTGCCTACATCGTGCTGCCCAAGGCGGAAGCCGCCAACGAGGTGCAAATACAGATTGACGTGCTCAACGAGCTGCGCAGCAGCCACAAAATTACCCGCGAAATTCCCGTGCATGTGCTGATTGAAACACCCAATGCCTTGCATGAGGCATGGGAGATCGCACGTCTGCCCCATGTCGAAATTCTCGACTTCGGCCTGATGGATTTTGTCTCCGCGCATCACGGTGCCATTCCCGCCAGCGCCATGCGCTCGCCCGGCCAGTTCAGTCATACCCTGGTCGCCCGCGCCAAATGCGAGATAGCTGCCGCAGCGCTGGGCAACGGCATCGTCCCCAGTCACAACGTCACCACCGAAATTCGCGACCCGACAGTGGTACGCGAAGATGCCCGTCGCGCTCGCTTGGAATTCGGCTTTCTGCGTATGTGGAGTATTCATCCGAATCAGATTCAGCCTATCGTTGAAGCTATGCGCCCTGATTTCGCTGAGGTCAGCGAGGCAGAAGCTATTTTGATTGCCGCTCAGGACGCAACTTGGGGGCCGATCCAGTTTGAAGGCAAACTGCATGACCGCGCCTCTTACCGCTATTACTGGGAGCTGCTGCAACGCGCGCAGTCCACGGGAATGTCGATTCCGGAAAATGTGCGCCAGCGTTTTCTGTGAGACAACATAAATCAGACAACCATCACACGATGCGCCCGTCCATGCTCCGCCATAAATGGATACTTTTTACCGCTGCACTTTTCATTACCCATTCCTGTTTTGCGCTTGATACCATCACGCTGCAACTCAACGGGCCGCATGGCTACCAGTTCGCCGGTTATTATGCGGCAAAGGAACTGGGCTTTTACGAAGAGGCCGGGCTTGACGTTAATCTGGAAGAAACCGCGCCTAACTCTGTACCCAGCACTGGTGTCGCCGCCGGAAAAGCGCAATTCGGCATCGGAGGCAGCAGCTTATTGCTCGAACGTGCGGCAGGCAAACCGGTCGTCGTACTGGCGGTCATCTTGCAACACTCACCTTATGTGATCTACACCTCGCAAGATACCGAAAACATCGCCTCGCTCAAGGGCAAGAAAATCATGTTGGAAGCCCCAGCTGACGAGCTGGTCGCTTATCTTAGAAAAGAGGGCATCCCGCAAGATCAGATTCAACACTTGCCGTTAAGTTTTGATCCGAAGGATTTGATTAGCGGGCAAGCCGATGCCATCTCCGGTCACCTGTTAGACAAGCCCGATGCTTTCGACTTTACCCATTTCGCTTATCGAACTTTTTCACCGCGCGCGTCGGGGATCGACTTTTACGGCGACAACTTATTCACTTCCCAAAAGGAATTAAACGAGCATCCGCAACGGGTACAGGCATTTTTGGAGGCCAGCCTGCACGGCTGGCGCTACGCCCGCAATCACCGCGAGGAAATCATCGACCTCATCTTAAAGAAATACTCGACCCATTATGCCCGCGATTATCTGCAATTCCAGTCCGAGCAAACGGCACTATTACTGCAAGCCGATACGATACCCATCGGCAACTCCAGCCCGATGCGCTGGCAGCGCATAATTGATGCTTTTGCGGCGGCAGGAATGCTGCCAAAAGACTTTTCCGTGAATGGCTTCTTATATTCACCGCTTCCGGAAAAACCGAAAGAGCCCGACCACAAGGATGAGCCGTTTCAATATCCGGCATCGGCATTCGCCGCGTTGTTATCCTGTTTGATCGCGCTGTTCGGTATTTACATTCTGCGCACAAATAGCAAGCTGAAACAAAATGCCGAGGAATTGCACCGCATGAAACTACGCGAGCTTACCTCAGACCATGTTTTGAAACTGCTCACTTCGGATACCCCGCTGGCAGATGTACTAAACGCGGTTATTGCCAATGTAGCGGTGCATGATAAACGCGCCTTATGCGCTATCGTATTATTGAACAAAGATGGCACGCAGCTTCACTTTGGCGCGGCTTCCATTCTGCAAAATATAATGCAGAGCCCAAGTCCCGGATTACATCCCTGCGCCAACGTCCTTCAAACCGGCAAGCCTTTCATCGCCGCCAATATAGCAAGCAATCCCGCCTGTGCTGAATGCCGGGAAGGTGCCCGGCAAGCAGGCTTAATCGCTTGTTATGCTGAACCGATCACCTCTCCCACCGGCAAAACCGTTGGCATCATAACCATCTATCATCGTGAACCACATGAGCACTCTCATGACGACATCAAGCTGTTAACTCATTTGGCGCATCTTGCAAGTGTTGCAGTGGAATACTGTCAGACCAAGCAATTGCTGCAACAGCAGCACGACCTGCTCGTTGCGACAAAATCACAATGATTGTTTAACCGCCGGCTCGTAGGGGCGTATGGCGATACGCCCTTATTCCATTTACATTTCAAAAGTAAAATTGTAAATATCGTAGGGTGCGCGGCGCCTGTCCTGAGCTTGTCGAAGTGGCGCACCATGGTGCATGGGATGCACCCTACATGATAATTGCCATATTGAAATAGAAACGGAATTACAACACTCGCACCAAGCCGAATCCACCACCCTGCGTTCTGAAATTAGTAGTTTGCCCCTGATACAAACGCGCGGCAATAAGCTGTATCTTGCCGTCATAGACATAACAGCGCACGTCATATTTCAGCACGACGGACTCGCCATTCAAACTCACCGGACACTCACCCGGCATCGCCAATCTTTGTGCCACGTAGTCGCCCGAGATAATTTCATCGAACACGCGCTTGGTGATTTTGTCGCCGCGATATGCGCCCTTCCCGCCGTAACCGGTCACCGGCTTGAAAAACCACTGCTTGCGCTCAGCCCACCAGCGCTCGGCATCTTCCGCGTCGACCAGCCGGGTTTGCGGAATACCATTTTCCAAATCGGCTATCTTGCTTGCCTCTAGATTTAGCGAACGTAACAATGCGGCATCCGTCAGTCTGGTTAAATTACGTTTGTCTGCATAGCGCGTATAAGCTTGCGGATTGGGCGTAAGCACGACTAGATTATTTCGATACGACTGCAGCAATGCCGGATAGTTTTCCAATGAAAAATCGGTGAGCCGGTTATAGACAAGATCAATTTTCTGATCTTGCAAATACACACCCTCTGAGCGAACTGACAACTCCAGCGGATCGGCAATAATAGCGCGAATCCCAGCTTGCTCGAACATCTGCTGCGCCAATATAAATTCAGGATAAAGATATTGTTCAGACGGTTTTTCATCCACGATGGCAATACACTTTAACGGCGCATCGCCATGTTCTAAACGCCATTCGTCACGGAACATCTCAATCAGGTTTTGTTCCAGATCAGCAAGCGAGGTAGCTTTCCCCGGCATGGGAACATCAAACTGGCTTTGCAGTAACAACGCATTCAGGAACCCCCCGCCCGCATTGGTATTGATCTCGATGAGATGAGCACCGCTCTCGTTCAGATGGAAATCGTAGCCAAAGAAAACGCCCTTGGCAGAAGGGGCTGTAAATAATTGCTCGCTCCAGCCCGGCAAGCTCACCACCGCTTCCACCGCAGCGATAACGGCCTGCATTTGGCTAAGTTGTTCTGACGTGATAAACACCGGAACCGCCGCAAACAGGTGCGCGTGGCGCTCAGTGATACTGCGATAAAATTCTTCGCCCCGCTGCAGGATGGCAGATGCTAGCGCAGTTTGATCAATTGAAGCGGCGGGCACGTCGTCATTCATGCGCTTGTCGTACGACATCGGCTACTTCCCCAACAAATGATCTTTCAAATCAGCTTGAGCAGGCTTGTCGCCCAGCCACACTTTCAAGAAAGCGCGCATGAATCCAGCCTCCGCAACGAGTCCGAGCTCTTTGC
>PLYB01000268.1 GCA_003151655.1 Gallionellaceae bacterium
TATACTCACCTCTCCCGATCTGCTGGACACATTGGAATCTTCATTGCCAGACCACCGTGAGAGACTATTTCCTCCGACAGAAACGCTGTCCATGTTTCTTGCGCAAGCCCTGAAACCGGATCGTTCGTGCCAAGGCATAGTCAATGATGCCGCAGTAAAACGCCTGATCCATGGTTTGCCGCAATGCAGTACGAAGACAGGTGGATACTGCAAGGCTCGCAAGCGGTTGCCGCTGGAAATGGTCACGGGAATGGTTCGCCACACAGGCCACCTGATTGCCACAGAAGGCTCCGATACGTGGCTCTGGCGCGGACGGCGGGTGCGACTGGTGGACGGCACGACCGTGACACTGCCGGATACGCAGGCTAACCAAAGCGCCTATCCCCAACAGAGCGGACAGAAACCCGGTCTGGGTTTCCCTATCTGCCGTATTGTCGGGGTAACCTGCCTGTCCAGCGGTGCTGTGCTCGATGCTGCCATGGGGGAATTCAAGGGTAAAGGCAGCGGCGAACAAGCGCTGCTGCGGACGCTTCTGAATATCTTTGAATCCGGCGATGTGATGTTGGGTGACGCATTCTATGCCACCTATTTCTTGCTAGTGGAGCTTCAGTTGCGGGGTGTGGATGCATTGTTTGAGCAGCATGGCGCGCGCAAACGTTCGACCGACTTCCGCTCAGGCAAAAAACTGGGCAGTCGTGACCACCTGATCACGCTGACCAAACCAAAAATCCGCCCACAATGGATGACGATTGAACAGTACAAATCTGCGCCGGAAACGATCGCTATCCGGGAACTGGAGATCAGTGGCAAGACGCTGGTGACGACGATGACATGCCCCAATACAATCCCCAAAAGCGCGCTGAAAGATTTATACAAGCAGCGCTGGCAGGTTGAGTTGGACATTCGCAACATTAAAACTACACTGGGCATGGAAACTCTGAGCTGCAAAACGCCAGAAATGGGCGAAAAAGAAATGTGGGTTTATCTGCTGGCCTACAATCTGATTCGCCTGATCATGGCGCAGTCTGCACTGCTGGCGGATGTACTGCCACGGGCACTAAGCTTCAAGCACACCCTTCAGCTTTGGCTGGCTTGGGGCGGCGTATCAGAGCAAGCCGATGAAGAAAAGAATATCACCCTGTTACTGGTTCTGGTCGCTGAGAAATCTGTTGGCAACCGACCCGGACGAATTGAACCTCGGGCAATCAAGCGACGCCCAAAACCTTACCCGCTACTGACAAAGACGAGAGATTTGGCAAGAGAGCATGTGAAGAATTATGGGCATCCGAAAAAGCTTAAGTAAGTGCCATTCGGGTCAGAGTAAACATAGAATTTTAGATTTTACTTCGTGTGAGACCGTAAAAATATAGATTGCAATAGGTGGGACTGGGTGCTATAAATACACATGCCTAAACAAACGCTAATCACGCAACGGATTTTCAAAACATCGTGGTTTTCCAAGATGGCTCGGAAAGGGCATATCAGTGATTCAGAGCTTTGCGCGGCCATTGGGCAGGTAATGCAGGGCAAAGCTGATGACTTGGGCGGTGGCGTATTTAAGAAACGGCTAAACGATAACATGCACCGATCCATCATCCTTGCCAAAGGGAAGCACTATTGGGTATATGAGTACCTGTTTGCCAAGAAGGATCGAGACAACATCAGCGATGATGAACTCTCAACCTTTCGTGATTTAGCGAAAAGTTACGCTGGACTCACAATCGAACAGATTGCCAAGCTGGTGCAGAACCGGCAGTTTGAGGAGATATGCAATGACAACAAAACGTAAATTCAAGAGCGATGCATTTGAGGCTATCCACTCCTCGGCTAGTGCGTTGCGGGAAGTTGGCGCAATTGATAAGACTACGATGCGCAAATTTGACGATGCGTGCTTACTCGTACCTCATGTGTTTGAACCAAAGCAGATCAAGCAACTTAGAGAAGTAAATCATGTCAGCCAGCCCGTATTCGCCCGGTATCTGAATACTAGCGAATCGACAGTGCAAAAATGGGAGGCTGGTACGAAACGCCCCAGTGGCATGGCGCTCAAATTACTGGCTGTAATCGAAAAGCATGGCTTGAATGTGCTCGCCTAATTCAAAGGGGGCAGGATTGCTTTGATTTATTCGCTTAGTCGGTCGTCGTTGACCCAAGAAAAAACAATCACTTTCAGCTTCGAATCATAACGAAAAAACAGCCGGAAACGTCGCCCGATTTTAGCTCTGCGCCAATGGCGATAAGCCGTCCCCATGGTATTGCCCTGCCGATATTCTTCGCGGGCAGGGTCGTCGGGTACAGTCTCAAAAATCAACTGACTCAAGGCACGGTAAAGTTTGACGTTGGCATTGGAGGCAAAACCGAAGGGGTCAGACGCTTCGGCTCTGTCCGAAGCAGCTTTTAACTTCTGAAGTTGTTCAATCAGACAACCGTGAAACAGCAACGTCCACCCGTGGCGCTGCATTACAGGGCGACTTCTCCGACAATCTCCTCATCGAGATCAACGGTGTGACGGAGATTGTTCAGCATCGCCTGCGCCAGATCATCCGGCATTGCGATCAAGCGTTTGCCTGATTTAATATCATTTTCCAGCAAAGTCAGGAAAGCGCCAATGGCTGGGTCTTCGTTTTCCTCATCGGCACGGGTCACAATGACATCGGTGCCGCGAAGATCGAAAGCCACCTTGCCGCCCACGCCAATTCCCAATGCCTGACGAATAGGCTTGGGCAAGGTAATCTGGCCTTTTGAAGTAACTGTAGCTATTTCGTGAATGTGTGGCATGGGAACCTCCATCAAAGATTCGCCCCGACTGTAAGGATATTTCCTTACTTTGTCAATAAGAACTCCAACTATATACGGAGTCATTGCGATAATTTAAGTTTTACTCTAGTATTTGTCCGTACATTTTACGTAACCATGCATGGAGTTTTTGATGACTGCCACTTCTCACCCGTATGAGCGCATTGATCTGCGCACTTCCTCCGAGATCAAGGAGCTGATTGTCCGCGCGGCGTCAACAGCAGGGGTTTCGCTGAGCGCGTTTCTCATTGCTTGCGCTCAAGAGCGTGCAAAACAGATACTGGCCGAGAGCGAAACTTTGACCTTGTCGCCGCGTGACTGGGATGCTTTTTTTACGGCATTGGACAACACCGACAAACCTCGCCCTAAACTGCAAGCATCTGCAACCGAATATTTGGAGTGGCGTAACAGCCAAGATGCACGGTGATTGAGTTCGACGGACGAATCGAACTGCTGGCAGCACAACATGATCGGCGAAGTTTCTCTTGCGGTGAACCCGCGCTCGATGAATATCTGCGGCGTTTCGCCCGCCAGCACGCCGAATCAAAAATTAGCAGGACTTATGTCGGAGCCAAGGGCGAGCGGATTTTGGGCTATTACAGCTTGGCGATGTCGGCTATCAGTAAGGAGCAGTTGCCCTCGCAACATCAGAAGCGCTTTCCAAACTACCCGGTGCCGTTGGCACGGTTGGCGCGTTTGTGTGTAGACCAACGGCAGCAAGGTAAGGGGCTGGGCAAGTTGTTATTGATGGATGCGCTTTATCGATGCTATCGCCTGTCCGAGGAAATTGGCTCGGTTGGTGTGGTTGTCGATGCAAAGCATGAGCAAGCACAAAGTTTCTACCGGAAATTCAACTTTGAGTCATTCCCCGATTCGCCTCTGACTTTGTGGCTGCCTATCTCTGCCGTTGCCGGGTTGTTTGGGGAACTGTGAACGCAGCTTAGGGTTCAGATTGACTTCCTGCCGAGCGCAAGGATCGTTCGTCGTTAATTTACGATACGAGAAGACGCAAAACCAAACCCCTCCCAGCCTCCCTACCCCCCCATGCCTCCCTTGTCAGGGGGGAGCAAATCAGGGGAGGAGCGAAAACAGCCAGCATCAAAAATGTATCGATTTATGAGTAGCATTGGAACTTATTTTTCCAGTTTGGCCGCCCATGCGCTCAGATGGCGCTTCTCACGGGGGTTGTCAGTCTGGTTTCGGGTGGGTGAAAAAAAGACTCCCGGTGCGTGCAAGAGTTTGCTTATGGGGAAGATCACCAGGAGTAAAGCAACCGACAACAAATGCAGCACAAGTATCGTATCTGCGGGCAAAGGCTGGATACTGAAACTCATCCAACCTTGAAAATAACTTTTAACTGCGATCACATCGGTATGCGCGACGAACTGCATCAGCAGGCCGGAAGCTGCAATACCGATCAGCAGCAACAGCATCAGATGGTCTGACGGCGTGGAAATATAGCGGATACGTTCGACCAACAAACGGCGCGCCCACAAGCCGCATAACCCTAACAGCATGGTAATACCGGCATAGATTCCGAAAGGCTGGATGAACGCAACACATGTCCATACTGGCTCGGTGAAATAACGCAAATGGCGTAAAACCACCAAGGCCATGCTGGCATGGAATAACCAGCCCATGCCCCAAGTCCACAGATTCGCTCTAAACAGACTCTCGAAGAACACCACTTCGCGCGTCATGCGCAACACCACGCCGCCTGTTGTGGTCGGCGCGGGCGTAGTCGGTATCTTCAACGGGGCCGGTGTAGTAGCATAAACACGAATGCGGTACACCATTCCGACGACGAACAACAAAGTCGCAAGATAAAAAAGAATCGCAAGCAACGTGCTCATCGCTGGAATATTTCCTTAACGGATCAAACGCAGCCGGTGGGCTTGGGCAGACCGGCGATCTTGCACGCCTGTTTGCCGGGACCATAAGGGAACAGGCCATACAGGTATTCGCTGTTGCCTTTTTCCGCGCCGAGTTTTTTGCCGATGGCTTTGGTCAATACGCGTACTGCCGGAGCGATCTGATATTCCTCGAAATACTCGCGCAGGAAATTGATCACTTCCCAGTGCTGGTCGGTCATGTCGATGTTTTCTGTTTTCGCGATGTAATTCGCGATATCTGCATTCCAGTCAGTCAGATTGACCAGATAACCTTCTTCATCAGTCTCGTAATTATTTCCAGCTACTTCGATATTTGCCATGCTCGTTCTCCTTGTGAATATTATTGGGTTAATGCGCAATTCCAATTTTTATGGGGAAGTCCCCCGCGTATCAATAACTTTTGTAGGGTGCATTCATGCACCATGGTGCGCAAGCGCACCCTACGATCATGTTACAGCCAGGATTGGCAGTTTTTGTTATTGACCGTCAGATCCACGAAACCGCCGTAATCCACTGCCGTGACACCCGCCGCGATGCGGTCGCCAACGCCGCGCGCATCAAGATCCGGTTGCAGCACGTAGACCTTGAAACGTTTCATCGCGTCATTGAGCTTGGGCTCAAAGGCATTGCCTTTGGTCGCCGCATAGACCGCATCCTCGATCAACAGAATCTCGCCGCCTGTTGCGACACGCAGACAATCCGCCAATGTGCTATTTACCAAGGGTGATTTATTGATGATATGTAGCATTTATTTTCCCCTTAGAAACTTAAGACAACGTCTTGCTCATCCATCAGCGCGCCCATTTCGGCGCTGCCGAGCACGGTGACATCGACCAACAAATCATCTGCGCTCAGACCGCGAGCGTCCAGCGACTCTTTCTCGACGTACAGTTTTTCCACGTCGTAGTCTTCCAGCGCACGATAGGTGGGTGAGAAATTCTTGGTCTCGATCCCCTTGGTCTGCTGCCCCTTCTTCAACTGGAATACGCCGTCGTCCAAAAACACCAGCGACACATCCTGATCGAAAGTAGCGGCAATCAATACCACTTCCAGCGATTCCAATGCGTAGATCGTGCCGTAAGGCGCTTTGCGATTAACGAACATGAATTTTTTTACGATTGCTTCACTCATCTCGTCTCTCCTTAAGCGCCGAAGGTGATCAGGCGGTCACACTTGGTACCGGCTTCCACCAGTTGGCCGAGACCGGAAATATGAAAACCCGGCGCAATATTTTCTT
Source organism: Gallionellaceae bacterium (assembly GCA_003151655.1). Lineage (GTDB taxonomy): Bacteria > Pseudomonadota > Gammaproteobacteria > Burkholderiales > Gallionellaceae > PALSA-1006. The sequence goes on from PLYB01000268.1 coordinate 5,926, forward strand.
CTCTCAAGCCGCGACGCATCCCTGCTGCCACGCACACCACCAGATCCACTTTGTGCTCTTCCGCCAACTTGCTCCAGCGGTTCACAATGTGACGATCATCCTGCGGCGGAGAGGTCAACTTGGACGCGTTATTCACGCCATCGTGATAAAAGAACACACGCCATACCTCATGCCCTTTGGCGATAGCCGCTTTGGCAAACAAATAAGCAGTATCACTAGCTTGATGCTGGTAAGGCCCTTCGTTAACTACGATTCCAAACTTCATGCGATCACCTCTTTGAAATCAAACTCATTCCTTCCCCCTCTCAGGGGGAAGGTTAGGATGGGGGTAAAGGTGGTGAAATGTACACGTTTCTACCCCC
>PLYB01000036.1 GCA_003151655.1 Gallionellaceae bacterium
ATCGCCGACGAATGGGTGCCGATCAAGCCCGGCACCGACGGCGCGCTGCTGCTCGCGCTGACACACGAAATCATCCACACCGGGCTCTACGATCGCGAGTTCCTGGCGCGCTACACCAATGCGGGCTATCTGATCAACCTCGATCCGCAGTCCGACGCGCATGGCCTGCCGGTGCACGATGCTAGCCGCCACGAGGAGATTCCGGAATACCCGCGCAACATGCTGTGGTGGAACCGTTTGAACGAACAGCCCGCGCCCTGCCATCAGCCAGAGGCCGACCCCTACCTCCTGGGTGAATTCACGCTCGCCGACGGCACCCCGGTGAAGCCTGCGTTCCAATTGCTGCTGGAGCGGGTAAAAGACTACACGCCTGAATGGGCCGAGGGCATTACCGGCATACCCGCGGCGACCATCCGGCGACTCGCGCACGAGATGGGCGTGACCGCGCGCGACCAGAAAATCGAGCTGCCCATCGCCTGGACCGACAGCTGGGGCACCGAGCACGAGAAAGTCACCGGCAACCCGGTCGCGTTCCACGCGATGCGCGGCCTGGCGGCGCACTCCAACGGCTTTCAAACGATACGCTCGCTGGCAATTTTGATGTCACTCTTGGGCACTATCGACCGACCCGGCGGCTTCCGTCACAAGGCACCTTATCCGCGCGCGATTCCGCCCAACGCGCGTCCGTCCAAAGGCCCGGAAGCGGTGCAGCCGAATACCCCGCTGGGCGGTGCGCCGCTGGGTTGGCCGGAAACGCCGGATGATTTGTTCGTCGATGGCAACGGTCAGCCGGTGCGTCTCGATAAAGCCTTTTCGTGGGAGCATCCGCTGTCAGCGCACGGCCTGATGCACAACGCCATCACCAACGCCTGGCGCGGCGATCCCTATCCGATCGACACACTGATGCTGTTCATGGCCAACATGGCGTGGAACTCCAGCATGAACACCTCGGAAGTGCGCAAGATGCTGGTGGACAAGAATGCGGACGGCGGCTACAAGATTCCGTTCATCGTGGTGTGTGATGCGTTCCAGTCCGAGACTACCGCGTTCGCCGATCTAATCCTGCCCGATACCACTTATCTGGAACGGCACGATTGCATGTCCATGCTGGATCGTCCGATCTCGGAATTCGACGGCCCGGTGGATGCAGTGCGCATTCCGGTCCTGGAACCGAAAGGCGAGTGCAAGCCGTTCCAAGAAGTGCTGATCGAGTTGGCGAGCCGTCTGAAATTCCCCGCCTTTACTACTGCCGAAGGCGCGCGCAAGTTCAAGAGTTATCCTGATTTCGTGGTCAATTACGAAACCGCGCCGGGCTCCGGTATTGGCTTTCTGACCGGCTGGCGCGGCAAGGATGGCGACAAGGCGATGCGCGGCGAACCCAATCCGAAACAATGGGAGATGTACGAGAAGAGCGGTTGCTTCTTTCAATATCATCTGCCGCCGTCCAGCCAATACATGCGCAACTGGAACAAGGAATATATGGAGTGGGCGCAGCAGGCCGGTATGCGCCGCGACAACGACCCGATCATCATTCACATTTATTCCGAATTGTTGCAAGGCTTCCGCCTCGCCGCCGAAGGCAAGCGTCCGGGCAAGCAACCGCCGGATGAATTGCGCGAACGCGTCGCTACTTATTTCGACCCGCTGCCGTTCTGGTATGCACCGCTGGAAGACGAGCAAAGCGATCTGAAGAAATATCCGCTGAACGCGCTGACCCAGCGCCCGATGGCGATGTATCACTCGTGGGATTCGCAGAATGCCTGGCTGCGCCAGATTCACACTTACAACTATCTCTACGTCAATACGCGCACTGCTGAAACAGCGGGAATCGCCGACGGCGGCTGGATGTGGGTGGAATCGCAGTGGGGCAAAGTGCGTTGTCTGTGCCGCTATTCCGAGGCGGTTGAGCCGGGCACAGTGTGGACATGGAACGCCATCGGAAAATCATCCGGCGCATGGAATCTTACCGGCGATGCCAACGAAGCCAAGCAGGGCTTTTTGCTCAATCATCTGATCTCGGAAGAGCTGCGCCACCCCTCGCCCTCCGGGAGAGGGGCCGGGGGTGAGGGAAGAATTTCCAACTCCGACCCGATCACCGGACAAGCCGCGTGGTACGACGTGCGCGTGCGCATCTATCCGGCGGCAGCAGGCGAGGCCGAAGAAAGCTCGCCGCAGTTTGCCACCATGCAACCGGTGCCGGGTATGGCGCAAAGAAAGATGGGCTGGCAGGCTTGGTTTGCCGGCAAGAAAAAGAAAGGCGGTGCGAAATGACCCAACTCGCGCTGGTAATTGATCTGAACGTTTGCGTCGGCTGTCATGCCTGCGTTACCAACTGCAAGCAATGGAATACCTCCGGTGCGGCGGGTGCGTTGACCGATTGCAATCCCTACGAGAATGATCCGAACGGTACTTTTTTCAACCGTGTACAAACCTTTGAGGTGGGTGAATTCCCTGCCACCGAGACGGTGCATTTCCCCAAGTCATGTTTGCATTGCGAAGACCCGGCCTGCGTGCCGGTGTGCCCGACCGGGGCGAGCTACAAGCGCGCCGAGGATGGCATCGTGCTGGTCGATTACGACAAGTGCATCGGTTGCAAATATTGTTCCTGGGCTTGCCCGTACGGCGTGCGCGAGTTCGATGAACAGCGCAAGGTGATGACCAAATGCACGCTGTGCGTGGATCGCATTTATGACATGAGTTTGCCGGAAGAGCGGCGCAAACCTTCCTGTGTGCTGGCTTGCCCGCCGGGAGCGCGTTTATTCGGCGATGTGCACGATCCCGATTCGGAAGTGTCGATCGCGATACGCGAACGCGGCGGCTATACATTGATGCCGGAGGCTAATACCAAACCGGCCAATCATTATTTGCCGCGCCGCAAGACCACGGTGACCGTGCGCGATGAGGAACTCTATCGTTCCGACAATCCGCACAAGATCGACGGCGCGCCGTTCGACAAGAATCTGCCACCGACCACAGAAGAACTTAACTAAGGCTGACACTTTTATGCGTCCCGCATTCTCCGTACTTTTTTTGACCACCTTGATCGGCGCCGGACAGGGGCTGTTCATCACGTTGTTCTTCTGCGAACTGCTTGTGCCTGCCTCGCTGCCAAGTAATTTTCTGTTTGGCGGTGCCGTGTTGGTATTGATCTTGAGCGGACTGGGCGGCATCGCTTCCGTGTTCCATTTGGGGCACCCGGAACGTGCCTGGCGCGCGATGACCATGTGGCGCACTTCCTGGCTGGCGCGTGAAGGTATTGCACTACCTTCATTTATGGCGGCAGTGTTTGCCTACGCTGTCGCGCACTGGCTGAACATCGGCCACACGCTCGCCATTGCCACGATTGGCGTGTTGCTTTCCATGGTGTTGTTCGTGTGCACCGGCATGATTTACGGAGCGATCAAGGTGCTGAAAGAATGGGCGCATCCGCTGACACTGATAAATTTCATCGTGCTGGGGTGTGCTTCGGGTACGACTTTGGCTGCGGCCTACGCCAGCTTTGCCGCGCCTGAGTTGACTGCGGCATTGGCGCAAGCCGCGTTTGCACTTACGCTGCTGGGTTTGCTCACGCGCGCTGCATCGTTATGGCGTAACGCGATCTTGCGCCCGACCAGCACTTTGCAAACGGCCATCGGCATCCGTCACCCGCGCATCGTACAAAAGTCGCAAGGCTCTATGGGCGGCTCATACAATACGCGCGAATTTTTCCACGGCAAAAGTCCGGCCTTCGTGCGCGGCGTATTGGTGACTTTGCTACTGGGTGTCTTCGTGTTACCGCTGGCACTGGTATTGGCGCTGCCATTGCTGGCATTTGTTTTTCAATACCTCGGGTTATTGGCGGAGCGCTGGTACTTCTTCGCTGAAGCGCAGCATCCTCAAAATTTATATTATCAGGGCACCTCATAATGCTGAACGAGCCTGTTGCCAGACTCCGGGAACTGGGCGGCCTGCTTAGAGCCAATGCATTGTTGTTGCTTCTTTCTTTATCGTTGTTTTCGGCAGGCGCATATGCCGCCAATAGTTTGCCGGTGACAAGCGAAATGCCTTGGTGGGGCTGGGCGTTGGCGCTATTCGTCACCTGTTTTTTTCTGGGCATTGTCGCGGTTCCTTCGGGTGTTGGCGGCGGTGTGTTGTTCGTGCCGATTGTCGGTGGCTTTTTTCCCTTTCATTTAGATTTCGTGCGCGGAGCCGGGCTGCTGGTCGCCATGGCGAGTGCGCTGGCAGCGGGGCCTTTGTTGCTGCGCGGCGGGCTGGCCAGTTTGAGATTGGCTTTGCCGCTGGCGGTATTGGCTTCCGCCAGCGCCATCGCCGGTGCGTTGCTCGGCTTGGTGCTGCCCGCTACGACCGTGCAGATCGCACTGGGACTGACTATTCTCGGTATTGTTGTGCTGATGGCGACGGCAAAGAAATCGGAATTCCCGGATGTACTCAAGCAAGATCGGCTCGCGCTTGCATTGTCTATTCACGGAGTCTTCCATGATGCCGCGCAGAGTAAAAATATCTCGTGGAAAGTGCATCGGACTCCGCTGGGCTTGTTTATCTTTATCCTGATAGGATTCATAGGCGGTCTGTTCGGTGTCGGCGCGGGATGGGCCAATTTGCCCGTGCTCAATTTATTGATGGGCGCGCCGATCAAAGTGGCCGCAGGAACTTCCGGCCTGATTCTGACACTGGCGAGCTCGTCGGCAACCTGGATATATTTGAGCAAAGGCGCGGTGTTGGCGATCATCGCCGTGCCCTCGGTGATCGGTATGATGTTGGGGGCGATGATCGGTGCACGCTTGCTGCATGTGCTGAAAGCCTCCATGGTGCGCAAGATGGTGATTACCTTGCTGCTGTTCGCCGGTATACGCGCCTTGCTTAAAGGCTTGGGAGTATGGATGTGAATACGCCCGATAACGATCCGATTATTTCTGCAGAACAGCAGCGTTACGCGACCTGGTTGAACTGGGGCATGCGTTCGGGGCTGGCGATTTTGGCCGTCTCGTTTCTTGCCTATGTATTGGGTTGGTTGCCCGCGCATTTCCCGCTGGAGCAGTTGCCCAAGGTGTGGGGGCTATCTACGGCTGAATATCTGAAACAGACCGGCGCACCGACAGGGTGGGCGTGGTTAAACCTGATCGGTTACGGAGACTTCGCCGGACTGATCGGCATCGCATGGCTGTCGGCTTGTTCGCTGTTGTGTCTATTGGCGGTGATGCCCATCTATGTGCGCCGCAAAGATCGGGTGTTCGTGGCAATATGTGTCTGCGCTTTGCTGGTGCAACTATTCGCCGCATCCGGTATCCTGAGCTCCGTTCATTAAGGGTTAAAACATGAACAATTACCCGTTCAATCGAATTTTGCTGGCCACCGAGCATACCGAATTCGATACAGGTGCCGAGCGGCTTGCTTTTGCAATGGCAAAGCGTTGCGGTCTACCATTGCTTGTCGTTGTTCCGATGCTGGACAATCCCGAATACGAAGCCGAAATGCCGGAGTTGGTGCTGCGTGACGAATTGGAGGTGGCAGACAAGATTGCTGCCCTGCGCGTGCAGGCGGAAGCTGCCGGCGTGCAGCTTGATGTGCGCGTGCGGCGCCGGTCGGAGATTCACACCGGAATCGTGGCCGAGGCAATTGAATCGAAAGCTGATCTGATCGTAATCCGGCGGCGCGGCAAGCCCAGTTTTCTGGCACGTTTGCTAGTTGGCGAGATGGTCAGCAAAGTCATTCGCGATACCTCATGCAGTGTCTTGCTGGTGCCCCGCGCGGCGGAATTTTGGAGCAAGCGCATTCTGGCTGCGGTGGGAGATACTCCGGCTGCGCCCAGTATCGCCAAAACAGCCGGAACTATTGCCGGAATTTGCGAATTGCCGCTTACCGTTTTAAGTGTAGCGCCGGATCAAGAATCGCTGTCAAAAACCAAAAGTCTTAACACCCTGAATGTTGTACTCGCATCCGCCTCTTCGCCCAATGTGCATGGCGAAGTGCGTATCGGCAATCTGGTTGAACAAACCATCGCCACCGTAAAAGAATCCGCCGCCGACCTCGTGGTGATCGGACGGCAGCGCTATCACCTCATGCCTTTCGGCAAACAAGGCATCATGCAGAACATCGCGGGCAACATGGATGTGCCCACGCTGATCGTAGCTGCATAAGCACTCTCTAAAAGATAACTCCAACGGGCTATGCGCCATACCCGTCAAGGGTATGGACGCAATCTGGCTGTGCGTTCCTAATAATGCGTCCGCATTTTAATCATGGAATTCCCTGTTTTTAGCGGCAATTTATTAACTCGTAGGAGATGAAAAATGAATTTTGATAAAGAGTTTGATGCCAGCGGCATGTCTTGCCCGCTGCCTATCGTGAAGACCAAAAAATCGTTGGTCGATATGAGTAGCGGCCAAGTGCTCAAGGTGATCGCTACCGACTGCGGCGCGGTGAAAGATATGCAAGCCTTCGCTGACCAGACTGGCAATACCTTGCTGTCTTCTACGGAAGAGTCTGGCAAATACATTTTCTTCATGAAGAAGAGTTAATTCTTACGACATTCACATCGAAGTTGTAGGTCGGGTTTCAACCCGACATGTCGGTAACCCCGTCNNCCACCAAAGGCACGCTGGATATGGCGTATCCGCCGTTTATTCTGGCATCCACCGCCGCCGCACTTGGCTACGACGTTCAAGTATTTTTTACGTTTTACGGACTGCAATTGCTGCGCAAAGATTTGTCCGACGTGATGATCAGCCCGCTGGCTAATCCGGCCATGCCGATGCCCATTCCGATGCCGGTGATGGTGCAAATGCTGCCCGGCATGGAAAGCATGG
>PLYB01000341.1 GCA_003151655.1 Gallionellaceae bacterium
GCGCCGCCCTTGTTGAAGGTGGCATTGAGACCGATGTTGGGACGCATTACACCAAGGCAATTCGGCCCGACTAGACGGATGCCGTAGCGCTTGGCGTTTTCCAGCACCTTGCGCTCCAACTCTTTTCCTTCCGGCCCGATCTCGCCAAAACCCGCAGTGATAATGACTGCCGCTTTGACCCCGCGCTTACCGCACTCTTCGATGATGTCAGGCACCGTTTGCGGCGGCGTTGCAATCACCACCAACTCGACCTTCTCTTCAATTGCCGAAATGGAGGCATACGCTTTGTGCCCCTGCACTTCCGCACTTTTGGAATTAATCGGATAGAGCGCGCCCTTAAAGCCGCTATCCAGCATATTTTTAAATACGATCTGACCGACCGAATCGACACGATCACTGGCACCAAAGACAGCCACAGACTTGGGCGCAAAAAGCGGAGTAAGGTAATGCTTGGACATAGTCGTAAGTTCCAGGTTGGTTGAACAAGCGTAGTTTACGAGCACAATGTTAAAGTTTATCTACAGAACCGCCACAAACCAATAGCAGAATAAATCGTTTTTTATTTGCCAGCTGATTATCCTCGTGCAGCAGGAATTCCACTACCATTTTATGACTCTTTCAGCGAATCCAGAATAACTCATTCTGACGTATCTAAAAAAGCGTATTGCTATATTTTCCTAAATATATTTTTGCTCGTTAAATAACATACTTAGTAACCCTACTCGGCTCCAGCAAATTTTTTGGAGTAATATCACAGCATTCTATTTTTAAGGATTGATCATGGACTACGATGTTCTCGTTATCGGTTCGGGTCCTGCCGGGCAGCATGCGGCATGGCAGGCTGCGCGCATGGGGAAACGTGCTGCCATTATCGAACGTAAACCCAAGATTGGTGGTGCGGGTTTGCAGACTGGAACAATTCCCAGCAAGGCGCTGCGCGAAGTGGCTTATCAACTGACACGCGCCGGTGGTATGCGTCAGGCATTTACTACCGATGCGCGCAGTCGTCATGGATTGTTGGCTGATGCGGTACGGCGCAAGGAAATGGTGATCGCACAACAGGAATCGGTCATATTGCAACGGCTGTTGCGTCATGGTGTGGCATTGATTCCCGGAGAAGCTTCTTTCGTCGATGCNNGATACTAGCGGAAGCACTCGTCAGATTTCCGCCGATGTGATCGTGCTTGCCACGGGTTCCAGGCCGCGCCGTCCAGCCGATATTCCTTTCGACAAAAAGACAGTGCTGGATTCGACTTCGATACTGAATCTTCGCCACCTACCGGAAAGTTTGCTGGTCGTTGGCGGTGGTGTCATCGCGTGTGAGTTCGTTTCTATTTTCGCCGCGCTGGGGGTACGGGTAAGTCTGGTAGATAGCCACGCCCAGTTACTGACCTATCTGAGCGAAGACGTTGTAGACGTACTGGCTGATAGCTTTCTTGGCATGGGGGTCACTCTCCATATGCAGGAACGCGTCGTTGAAATCAGGAGGGAAGAAAACAGTACGCTCACCATTTTAGCCAGCGGCAAACAGATTCGCACTGATGTTGTTCTCTATGCACAAGGCCGGGAGCCGAACAGCGGCGGATTGAATCTGGAAGCGGCAGGTATCTTGTCGAAAGACGCCTGGATTGAGGTCAATCAACATTTTCAAACCAGCGTTGCGCATATCTTTGCCGTGGGCGATCTGATCGGTCGTCCTGCGCTCGCATCGACAGGAATGGAACAGGGCCGCGCTGCGGTGCTGTATGCCATCGACGGAGAAAAACATGCCTCGGCAGAAAATCTACCGATGGCCGTTTATACCATCCCGGAAATATCTTACGTTGGGAAAACTGAAATTGAAGTGCAACAGGAAAATCGTTCCTACGTGGTTGGTCGTGCCTATTTTAAAGACAGCGCGCGCGGCCAGATCATTGGTGATGCGCATGGATTGTTAAAACTGATCGTTGATGCTCATACTGAAAAATTACTCGGCGTGCATATCGTAGGCGAACAAGCCAGCGAACTGGTACACATCGGTCAATTGGTGATGAACCTGAAAGGCTCGGTACACGATCTGGTGGCTAACGTTTTCAATTATCCTACGCTGGCGGAGTGTTATAAACTGGCCGCATTAGACTGCATCCACCAGTTAAACCAGAACAAGCAACTCGAATAATAAACCATTAGGCCATTTAGCTTTAACTGTGCGGAATTACACTACAGCATCCGAACAGCTCAATAAGCCAGACCAAGAGACAATCTCCGGGTTTTGCAACAACTTTTTACTGAAGTCTAGCGCCTGCGCCAAGTGCTCCAATGCTGACGGAGAAAGCTCCTCGCCCAGCTCGAAGCGCTCACCGCGAATGCACAGCACAAATACATCCGGCGGAGCTTCCTGATAAAACTGCTCATACACTTTCAGCAAAGCCTCGGGAGCCAATGCATGGCTATACAATACGGGTTCATTATTCGCTTGTGCGCGATAGAAAGAATATGGCGCGGGCGTATCCATTCCCGCATCAATGAACAATACCAAGCGACGATCTTTCATATCCATCGCGTGCTCAACCTGCAATTGGAAGTCTTCCAAAAATTCGAAAGTATCTCCAGCTACTTGCAGGTGGGGCTGTAGGTCGGGCTTCAGCCCGACTGTCGGGTTGCCCCGCAGGGGTTCTTGCACCCTTTGGGTGAAACCCGTCCTACGTTCTGCTAACCAGGCATCCAATTCCCGCAACAGCAACGGGCCAAGCGCATCATCACCACGCGACTCGTTACCAATAGCGAAGATGAGAACGGGTGCGACCATTAAGCTACGCTACAAACCGAACCATCGCTGGAACGAGACAGGCTGGACAATTGTTCACCGGCCTCATTTAACAACTCAACCTCCAGCGGCATTTTACCCAGCGCATGCGTCGCGCAGGACAGGCAGGGATCGAAAGCGCGTATCGCCACTTCGATGTGATTGAGCAAGCCTTCGGTGACCTCGTGTCCGTGCAGATATTGTTGTGCAACCCTTCGCACTGCTTCGTTCATCGCCTGATTATTGTGCGTGGTAGAAACAATGAGATTGCACATAGTGATGAGATCGTTTTCGTCCACGCGATAGTGATGTATGAGCGTGCCGCGTGGTGCTTCGATTACCCCGACTCCTTCGTTGCCACGCTCACCCGTTACCATCAAATCGCTACCCATGATGTCGTCATCGTGCAGCAAGTCTTTTATCATTTCGGCGGCATGCAGCATTTCGATCATACGCGCCCAGTGGTAACCAAGCGGGGCATGCATCGGCATCACACCACTGTAGGCGATAAATTCACGTCGCTCCACTTCCGCCAACGGGGTCGAGATAAAATCGCAATTCTGTACGCGCGACAACGGGCCGACACGATACCAGCCCTTCTCCGTTCCCAACGATTTGAGATACGGGAACTTCATATAGCTCCAGTTCTTTACCTCTTCTGCAATCAGTTGCGAGTAGTTCTGATAGTCCACGCCATCGAACAAAATTTTGCCGTTCTCATCGCGACCACGCAGTTGACCGTGATATAAATCCAGTCCGCCATCCAGTCCCACTATGGACATATAATTGGCACGGAACGCGCCGAAACTGTTATACAGCTCGGGGTTTTGGTGGTGCAGCTCTTTTACCAGATGCACCGCGTCGCGGCTCCACGACACCATCTGATAAATATCTTTGAGCAACTCGTCGCGCTCGGCGATGCTCAGCGATTTGTTCACTCCGCCGGGAACCGCACCCGTGCCGTGAATTCTTTTTCCTGCCGTATGGCGAATCACCTCTTGTCCGAACTTGCGCAACAATATTCCGCGCTTGGCGGTATCGGGATGTTTTTCTGCCACACCGACGATGTTGCGTTTGGCCACATCGCTGTCGAAGCCGAACAGCAGATCGGGAGAACACAAATGGAAGAAATGTAACGCATGCGATTGCAGTATCTGGCCGTAGTGCATCAAGCGGCGCATTTTTTCCGCAGTGGGTGTCAGATGTCTGGCACCAACGATAGCATCCAATGCTTTGCTCGCGGCCAGATGATGGCTCACCGGACAGATGCCGCACAGGCGTTGCACCATCACCGGCACTTCCCAGTACGGGCGTCCCTGAATGAATTTTTCAAAGCCGCGAAATTCGACGATATGCAAACGCACTTGATGCACTTTGTTTTTGTCATCCAGCAGGATCGTAACCTTGCCGTGACCTTCCACACGCGACACCGGGTCAATAACAACGCGGCGCAAATTTTCCGGATGAATAGCAGTTTCTAATGAAGGTGACATAGAAGTTCTCTCTTAATCTCTAACAAAACAATTTGTCCACGAAAAACACGAAAGGCACGAAAAAGTCACCCAGAAAAAACTATTTCACTTAATTACTCAATTGGTTTATTTCGTGCCTTTCGTGTTTTT
>PLYB01000056.1 GCA_003151655.1 Gallionellaceae bacterium
GATTGAGGCATTCGTCTCTTAATTTGCTGCGATAGCGCCAGCGCAAGGGTTGGGATTAAAGCGGCTTGCACCACTCTATTTGTCATAGATCATATATCCCTCGCAATCGTCAGTTGACATCTTAGTGCCAGCATAACCTTGTAAAAATTTGTTTGGAAAAAACGATGGTAGCGCACCAACACTATTTGCTATCGCAAGAATCTTTTCATACACAGCTGAAACGTCTTTGCAATTTTCTGAGCCATCAGTTCCTACTAAATATAATGCTCGCCAGCGCCCATTCATGTTTTCGAAAAAAACAATGCCAACTGGATATTGATTAGCGGAATCTTCCAAATCTGCTATCGCGATTGCTTTGTTGTCGTTTCGGAGGACAGTAAGAGAGTTTACCTTATATGAAATTGGTTGACCCCCCGCAGCCCGTGCCGCATCCATTATTGCCACTCGTTCCTGTGAACCTACCGGCGGCGTATATGGTTGAGCCACATCTGTCGGTTGAGATTCATCACTACGACTTTTAGGTGGTTCAATAAGCGTCACCACGACGAAGGGACTAGTATTGGTCTGCCATACTTCCACTCGAACAAATGGTGTTCCATTCACAATACGCGAGATAACCCCCGGTTCGGCTCGACCACGCTCAAGCATTCTTTCAAGAGCCGCTCGATTATCAGCATCAGCAAAGAACCTGTCACTTTCGTCGCCTGGGTCCCTCAAACCATATCGGTGATAGTTAGCCCGATCCTGTCGAATGATTGCTGCAGCGGTTGTTAATCGTTGTCCGCTCGAATTGAAATGATCCCTTTCACTGAGAAAAGCTTTATAGCTTTCTAACAATTGCTGAGCTTTACTCGGGCTTGTTCCCATAATTATTGAGCAGACCACGACCACAAGCGTCAGCATGTTGCGCATTGGTTAACTCCTATCGTTTCCTAGCCAGCAGATCCTTTGGATGGAAGAAGCTCAGGACGGTATTCGAAGTGCATGGTGTCGTAGTGGTACCAATAGCCGCCCCATATGAATCCGTGCCTTTCGAAGATATGAACAATCTGGATTGGAATTTGATTGCGCCATATTGGTGCGCGTTTGCTGCCAGAACTCCAGCGCCAATAATTTGAGAATTTTGAATTTATATCTATAGCTGCGGCATAAGCGTGCATCGACTTATTATTTGTCCCTGCGATTGCTCGGCAATTGTAAGTACCAGCGATTGGCTTTAGATATTTGATCAGATCGTTCGGTAATTCATCAAGCTCCCGCGAAACTGCTTCGAGAGCCTTATCGACACCGTTAATTCTCGTAATTGTGACGCTACCGCCTACGTGCTTGGGCAACCATTTAATTGTACGAAGGTTCTTGACTGCCTCATGTTTCGTGCAATCACCGTACATCGCGACAAACAGCGGCTCGAAGCGCACTCTACCAGGATCAGAATTTCGAGCGGGCTGTGCGGGCTCGCTACCTGCTGGGTATGGGACATAGAACATGTCATCGATGTCGGGCTTAGCCAAAAGCTCATCAAATGTTTTATTGGTTTTGTTGTCTGAAATCGGGAACCGTGTGCCATTTTTCATGAACAAAAACTTGCCGTCATGCCGATCAATGGTGTTTGGATAGGCGAGCACAAGTCTGTCCAGATGCTCTTTGATGTTGCTAGGTGCTGCGCCATATGCCTCGGAGGCATACGCATTAATGAAAAGGCTGCTCGCGCTGCATAATCCCAGCGCAAAGACCATGATCCCCAATTGAGAACGAACAAATGTTCGCATCAGCTGAGCCCAATAGGCGTGCAGCATTCGCCCTAAATGTTAAAACGTATTGGGAAGCGCTTTAGATCAGAAACACAAGGTTGGGCATTGCACTACATCAACTTTTACCTAAACACTTGATCCCATCGATCAATCAACAACTTGTGCACCGCAATAAGTTATCCGCCCGTGATATGACGATGTAGCATTAGGGAATGAGAAGCTCGTCAGATTGGAATCATTCAGGTTCGACTAAGTGACAGGCGCTCAACATTTTGAGCTGAGGGCGTCCGTATTTGAATTGCTGTTCGGAATAGGTCCAATTGCCCGTCGTTGAGCGCACAAGATTTCCAGTCATCGTGACGGCTGGGTTCTTGATCCAGGTCCCCGTCCAGTAATAATCTGTTCGACCCGGCGTTTGCGTCAAATTTGATCGCGTATACTGGTCGGCGCGATTGTACGATGCGCCGCTGATGGTGGTGTGGATGATTGTCAAATCAGTAGGCTTAAAATCATCGCCGAATAATATGCTCACAGATATCTTGTAGACGGGATCACGGTCCGATTCCATTTCCCTTACCTGCACCGGTGCACACTCTACAAGCGTATTCTTTTCTAATGGTTGCTGCTTTGCAGGTTGGAAAGACGATTGTGCGTAGAGCGGCGTTGCGATGACCAGTAAGCACCCAATAGTCGTCAGAAGCTTCATGAAAAATACTCCTTTACCCGACATTCTCCTGATGAACTTTGGATCGACATTCCCAGTGAACGCTAGCATTCCGCTGGGTTACACAGAAGCCATAGCGGACCAGAAGCGCAAGGCTGCGCATTGCGCTACATCAAGTTTCGTTAAAATGCTGGATCCCAACGTTCACTCAAAAACTTGTGCAGTGCGATAAAATCTCCACATTACATAACACTCTGCTTCGTTGGCTATTTTTTTCGCCGCTCGTTTCCTCTGCGGAAACTCGGTTGATCCATCTGGCGATCCATCAGCCGTTGGAACTGCTCGCTGGTGTACTGGCTGCCACGATATCGGAGTGATGCAGCAGCGCATCGGGCTTGCCGCGTCGCCAGATCGTCGCGGCGTCGTTTGAGACCGTCAGCACTTGGATTGGACATAGAAACATCGGAACAACGGCGCTATATTGTGATGTCTCCGAGGATGTCATGCGTAGCGCTGTCGAGTTGGTGTAATGTTGAATGTTTTAACGCCCTATGAGACGAAAGATGATGACCAGCTTCATTAATCGATCAAAGTCTGGAGTACTCGCGCTCCCTTGCGTCCTGCAGCTCGTTATGAGCACCAGCGCATTTGCGCAAAACGTCTGCACCGTTGCCGACCCGACGGGAACCCCTCTGAATGTTAGAGCAACGCCTGCAGGTCAACTTCTTCCAGAAGTTCTTTACAACGGCGCCGAAGTTATCGTGTACCAGACCAGTCGTGACGCGCGCGGTAAAGAGTGGTTACTCGTAGGCAAACCTGGCGGCAATTCTCACGGATGGGTTTTTCGTGATTACATCAGGTGCGAAGAGGCATCGGCTGTGAAGTCAGCTATCCCGTCACGTGCAGGCTCTCTTCCAGATGAGTTCTTAGGCGTTTGGGAAAGCGTCGGCAGCGGAAAGACAGATGACGTGCAGTTAGGTTCGAACTCGACCTGCACTGGAGAAGTCGCGCGCATAACAAAAAACCTTATAGATTGGGATGCGCTGGGCAACTGCCACATTGACGGTGTTGAAAATGAACTCTCCCATCTACCTAACGCAGATCCCTCCTACAGACCTTCAATAAAAGTAACTCTTAGCTGTGATGGTATGTATCGCCCTTTGAAAGACACCCAGATCTGGTACACGTTTGTAATAAATGGAAAATCATTCATGACGCAAGTGACGGCAAGCAATTTGTTTCAGACATACTTACTAAAGAAATGCAACATGCCACCGCCGCCATAGTTTTAGGCAGTTCAGCGAACGTAACGATTACTCTGTTCACTCACTCCCAAAACTCTGCAAGCTAATTGCGATCTACCGCGACAGCAGCAGATTGTGCGCATAGAAGCGTTCGATGTAATCAACCGATGTACCCACGCCAGACGTTGATGGGCATCATCATATCCGCGACGGTGCTTTATTGCGGTGTCTCGGACGAGACTATAAATAATGCAGTTGTATTATTTTGAGTAGCGATTGAGATATTCCTTTCATTATATAGGTTTGGGCCGAACCAATTGCTCCAAAGACTTTTTATTCTCCCGCCAATAAAATAATTCACCGACACAACGATCCTATTCTTTGCCACCCACAGCCTCAATCAATGCTGACGGCCTGATCGGCTACTCGGTACGGCCATATCACCCGGTTTTAGGTCAGCTGGGTCAACATGAACGCCATACTCAAGAAAAGTGAACGCTGATCCCTCTGGCTCCTTGAGCGGGGCCGTCCCATACTGCCTGCTTACTTTATGATTAGCGACCGATTGTAGTGAGTTAGCAAGATCGTTACCGTATTTCTTACCAAACTCTCTAGCAATCGGTTCACATTCGAGAAGGACAGCGAGCACCAAATTTGCTGGTGCAACAAACTTTTCACTAAGTACACTTCCATTTGGGTCCCACAGAGGTGGTCCCGGTTGTCTGA
>PLYB01000325.1 GCA_003151655.1 Gallionellaceae bacterium
GCCATGACCGAAAAAGGGCTGCGCGAAGTGAGCAACCCGTCCGCGCTATTTCTATCGCAGCACGGCACGCAAGTCCCCGGTTCTTGCGTGATGGTGACACAGGAAGGTACGCGACCGCTGCTGGTGGAGATACAAGCGTTGCTCGACGAAGCACATTCGCCTGTGCCGCGCCGTCTATCGCTAGGTTTGGAACAGAACCGTCTGGCGATGCTGCTCGCCGTATTGCATCGCCATGCAGGCATTGCCTGCTTCGATCAGGATGTGTTCATCAACGCCGTTGGCGGGGTGAAGATTACCGAGCCGGGGGCCGACCTCGCCGTGCTGCTGGCGATTGTTTCTTCATTGCGCAATAAGCCGTTGCCGGAAAAAATGGTAGTGTTCGGTGAAGTTGGGTTGGCCGGCGAGGTGCGCCCCGTACAACGCGGCCAAGAACGCCTGAAAGAAGCTGCCAAGCTGGGATTTACTCACGCCATCATTCCCAAAGCCAACGCCCCCAAGCACAAGATTGAAGGCATGGAGATCATTGCCGTAGAACGGGTGGAAGACGCGGTGGCGAAGATGCGCTAGTATCACCCCATGATTAATTGAAAGAAGATTTAATGGCACACAACCACGAACACGATCATTCACACGATCACGGCGACCATTCGCATACTGATGGACATCACCATCATGGGGTTCCCAATAATTACGGCAGCGCTTTTCTGATAGCCATTGCCCTAAACACGGCTTTTGTCATTATTGAATTCGCCTATGGTTTTATTGCCAACTCGACTGCGCTGATGGCCGATGCCGGGCACAATCTTTCCGATGTGCTGGGTTTGTTGCTGGCATTGGGGGCGGCAGTTCTTTCGCGCAAGACACCGAGCGGGCGCTTCACCTATGGTCTGCGCAGCACGTCGATTTTCGCGGCGCTGGCAAATGCCATGTTTTTGATGCTGGCGTGCGGAATTATTGCGTGGGAGGCGGTGCATCGCTTTACGCAAGCGCACGAAGTGGCCGGGTTGACGGTTACGCTGGTGGCGGGTGTCGGCATCGTTATCAACGGAATATCGGCATGGCTGTTCGTACAGGGTAGCAAGGGCGACTTGAATATTCGCGGCGCTTATCTGCACATGATGGCTGATGCTGCCGTCTCGCTCGGTGTAGCGCTGGCCGGTTTGGTGATGATGTTTACCGGTTGGTATTGGCTTGATCCGATTGTCAGTCTGCTGATCGTGGTGGTGATCGTGATCGGCACATGGGAGCTGCTGCGTCAGTCAATGCAGTTGGCATTGAGCGCAATCCCGGAAAATATCGACGCAGCCGCCTTGGAAGCATATCTGCGCCAATGTCGAGGCGTTACCGATATTCACGATCTGCACATCTGGGGTATGAGCACGACCGAGAGCGCGCTGACGGTGCATTTGGTGATGCCGGAAGGCTACCCCGGCGATGCCTTTATGGATGACATCATGTGTACATTAGCAGAGCGCTTCTCCATACAGCACAGCACGTTGCAAGTGGAACAAGGGACGACTGATCATTTCTGTGTGCTTCATGCAAATGCTGAGATCGCGCATGTGCATTGATGTTCATGGATCAGTTCACGGCAAGCACTTATAATCACGACTCTGCATTTGAATTGGAGCGGAAATGATAAAAATATTGACCTATCTGTTGCTGGTTGTCGTGGCGAGCGGGTGTGCGGCATTCAAGCCGGTTCCTTTTCAACTCGTGGATTCAGAATCAAAAATCCAACGGGGCACAATTATTCAGGATGGTCAGCGAATCGAAGTGACTGTAGACGGGCACTTATTCAGCGGATTTTATATTTTTGCCAGTGGCGCAGCCATTTCTCAAGCCATGTATGGAAGGCATTATTTCCCCGGCGATACCATAACGAATTTTTATTCGAATTCGGCACGTGCTCATTTAACTTCTGACAACGGGCAACAATTAAATTGCGAGTTTTTATTCGAGTCTGCGCGCGCGATTGGACAATGCCGGACTCCTGCGGGCGCAGTTTTTCAGTTGAGTGCTGACGGCGTTTCTGCAAGTAAATGAAAGCTGTTTCAACACGATGGATTTAACCGGCTCAATCTGTGACGCAATTCAACACGGCAGTCACCAGATCACGTCTAAGGATTTTGATAATGAATAAAATAATTAGTGTTGCAGCTGCGTTAGCAACACTGGTGGCATCCAGTGCCATGGCTGCGGAAGGGGCATATAACCTTGTGAGTCTTGGAGTGAGTCCTTTGACGGATCAGTCGGGTACGACGTATGGCTTCGGGGTGTCTATTGGAGGGGGGTATGGCTTCAATAAATATTTCGGCGTGGAGGCGCAGCTTGCTGTTCTGGGGATTGGAACGGGCAACAATGTTTCCGTAATGCCGATACCGTCGTTGACTGTTAACGGGTATATCCCGGTTCGGGAAGGGATCAGCCTGTACGGTAAGATCGGAAAATCTGAAACTATTGTTGGCTACGGAGCTGCGGGTACTCAAGCGAGTTATTCCGGAGTAAGCAATTTCTACGGAGCCGGGTTTGAGTTCTTATCATCGGGTAGTAAAGATACTTACCGGATCGGTGTCGATCACTACGATCTGGGCGTTGTACCCGGCTCGCCCCTTGCAGCAAACTATATCAACCTGGGCGCTACAACGCATTTCTAACTAATCCGTACTTGGCTTTATCCTGGATTATTCATTAGAACGTAGGTCGGGCTTCAGCCCGACCTACAATACCTTGATTTTGTGATGCCCCACTGGCTAATGAACAATTTTGGTTTATTGAATTTCCTGTTCGGTTACGCCCGCCGGAATTGCGCTTTTCAAATAGGCACGGCCGGCGAAGCTGCGCTGATGTCCACCCGACTCAATGACCAAATCTGCTTCGTGTTGACTGAAGGAGCGATGGCCCGCGTTGCTCTGCTGAGCTTGACGCGCAACCATGGTGTCAAAATGCAACCCCAAAAGTTGCCGGAGATCTGGAATAAATGGGCCGTCCCAGGATACGGCGAACACCACGCCCGCGTTGGATACATACTGCCGAACACGCGTGCCTGAAGGCAAAGTTGATTCATGTACAGTGTAGCTGCCGTTCATGGCGAGGCTGCGGCGTGCGGCGTGCTCTACTTTCATGCTCGTCTGGTCTGTATCAACGCTAGCAGCATCACCTCCCAGTGTTGCGTGTGCAGGAGCGGCATAGCTTATGAAAAATAGAATGCCGAGGCATGCGCACGCGGTTAGCGTAGTAAGAGTATTCGGCTGAGTTATGTTCGATGTGGTTTGCATTGGTTTGAGCATAATATCCTCTAACTTGATGATGCTGGTAATTTGCTATTCCTTGATCAATAAGCCCAATACGGCCCTATTGGAACACCGCTCACACTTACCCCGGAAATAGCGGTATATACCGATTTGCCATAAAAGAAGGGGAGTCCCCAGGCGAAATAGCTGGAGGACCCGGACGGGCCGCCAATGTTACCCGCTACAATGCTGCTATTTGAAAAAAGTGAATTGGCATTGGCGAGAGAAAATGACACCGCAGCACTGGTGCTTGTGTTGTAAGAGGTGTTGGTAGCACTCAAAGATAAGGGAGCTGTAGTAGGGCAATACGCCCAAGTATTAACGGAACACGTTGGAATGCTCGTATCGTTAAAAAATAATCCGTTTGACCCGCTATCCAAATAGCTGCTTTTCAGACTTACCCCTTTGTAAGTGGTCGTGAAGTTGCCGAACGAATCAGTCGCGTACACGCTTGCCGTATTCAGTGCATTGTTGGTTCGGGTTCCGATCCCGAATATAAGAGAACCGGTTAAGCCTGTAGATCCGGCGGCAGCCACTGCTGGCAACACGATTACCGTGCCATTGTTATCTTGCGTCGCACCCGTGCTCGGGTTCTGGAAGCTTGCCACCGGATTTCTGACGACTTGGGCAGAGGTCACGGTGGAATTGGAACATCCCGAGGATGTGCATGTGTAGTAGGCCGCAGTAAGAGCCTTGGTCAAACAGGCATCGCAGTCATTGACGAAAACACCGACTCCCAGAATGCCATTGGAGCCCAGCGCCGCCTGAGTATCTTGAACTGCTCCGGTGTTTGAACAATCAGTCGGAACGCTAGGTGCTCCCCCTGGATTGTCTCCTATATCCTGAATAGGAACATTTTTAGCGACTTCTCCGCCGATATAAATATCAGCCATGCGCACCGAACCCCAGGTTGAGCCTACAACAAACTGTACGCACTCGCCGATTGCGCGGCCATTGGTCGAGGCGGCGGGTAAATTCAAACTGGATGAGAGGGCCGAGTTAACAAGCCTCAAGCCATAAGAGCCCGTGTCCAAGGTTACATGGTCGATCGTTTGGCAGGCAGCCGTGCTTCCGGAAGTTCCCGGTGTGCAAACCGTAACCGAAACATAAGCAACATTTATCGAGGCGGTACCGGTGACCGGCCCGGCATCCACAACAACAGAGGCTACATTACCTGTTGTTGAGGGTATGGTCGTCAGCGCGGTGTTTGCGGTTCCAGTTTGGTTGGAACCGCTCGTTGCCACAGTTTGAGTGGTGGATGGAGAAGAGGTAGTAACGGTAGAAGAGCTGCTGGTGCTCGATGCTCCACCGCCACCACACGCTTGCAACAGCACTGCAAACACCATCATGGTAAATAGGGTGGCGAAATCGACTAAAAAGTTATGTTTGATGCGCATGCTAAACCTCGAAATATTTCGACTTCAGGGGAGTATTTTCCCACATCGTGCAGCTATCCGTAGGCACTTCCAATTTTATTAAATTTCTTCCGGATAAAAAAATTCATTTGATCCCGTTAATATCTCATAAACTCGTTGTCAGCAGCGCTGACAGACGGTACAGTTCGCATATCCAAAAAACAATAAATAGAGGTTGAGACAATGGGGATTCTAATAGCGGTGGTGATGCTTGCAGTAGTGCTCTTGTTGGCATTTTTTCGTGCCGATATCACCGGCTGGTTGTTGGCCGCGATGGTGTTTGTTCCGTTGATTGCAATTGAAAGCCGGATTTCTGAAACGGCGTTGCAAACAGTTTATGTCGTGCTCTTCGCAACTGTCTTGATATTTGGCATCCCGTTCTTGCGCCGTTTGTTGGTCAGCCGCCCGCTGTTAAAAGTCTTTCGCAATATTCTGCCCCAAGTATCGCAAACCGAGCAGGAAGCATTGGATGCAGGTACGGTGTGGTGGGACGGTGAGTTGTTCAGCGGCAATCCTCACTGGAATAAATTGTTGGCACTGCCGAAGCCGGTGTTAAGCGCGGAAGAACAGACTTTTCTCGATAACGAAGTGGAACAGTTGTGCGCCATGATCGACGATTGGGATGTCACGCATGTGCGCAATGACCTGTCGCCACAGGCTTGGCAGTTTATCAAGGAGAAAGGTTTCTTCGGCATGATTATTCCGAAGAGCTACGGCGGGTTGGAGTTTTCTGCGCAAGCGCATTCTGCGGTGGTGACCAAGGTCGCCTCGCGTAGCGGCACGGCGGCGGTAACGGTGATGGTACCGAATTCCTTGGGGCCGGCCGAATTGTTGCTGCACTACGGGACGCAAGAGCAAAAAGAAAAATATTTACGCCGTCTGGCCAAAGGCGAAGAGGTACCGTGCTTTGCGCTGACCGGCCCTTTTGCCGGTTCCGATGCGGGCGCGATTCCTGATGTTGGTATCGTCGGCTATGGTGATTTCAACGGGCAATCCAACGTGCTCGGTGTGCGTGTGACTTGGGAAAAACGCTACATCACGCTGGCACCTATCGCCACCTTGCTGGGCTTGGCATTCAAACTGTATGATCCGCAAAACTTGCTCGGTGCTGAAGTGGCTCGTGGCATTACACTGGCTTTGATTCCCACCGATACCCCCGGAGTCAAAGTGGGCAGGCGACATTTTCCGCTGAACTCCGCTTTTCAAAATGGCCCGACGCAGGGTAAAGACGTGTTTATCCCGATGGATTACATCATAGGTGGTACAGAGCGCATCGGTCAGGGCTGGCGCATGCTGATGGAATGTCTGGCTGCGGGGCGTTCGATTTCGCTGCCGGCCAGCGCGACGGGGAGTATTAAGTTGGCCGCGCGCACCAGCGGTGCGTACGGACGTGTGCGTAAACAATTCAAAATGCCGGTCGGTAAATTCGAGGGGGTGGAAGAAGCGCTCGCGCGTATCGGGGGGAACCTTTATGTGATGGACGCGGCGCGCGTGTTGACGGCGCAGGCGGTTGATCTGGGCGAGAAGCCCTCGGTGATTTCCGCCATCGTTAAGTATCACTGCACCGAGCGCGGACGTTTGGCCATCAACGACGCGATGGATGTGCATGGCGGCAAGGGAATCTGCATGGGGCCGGATAATTATCTGGCGCGTTTTTATCAGCAGACACCGATTGGCATCACCGTGGAGGGTGCGAATATTTTGACGCGCAGCCTGATTATTTTCGGGCAGGGCGCGGTGCGTGCGCATCCTTACGTGCTTAAAGAAATTCAAGCTGCGCATGATCCCAATCCAAAACGTGCCGTGATGGATTTCGATGACGCGTTGTTCGGACATATCAGTTTTGCGCTAAGCAATGCAGTGCGCTCATTGCTGTTTGCGTTGACCGGAGGAGGTATTGTTAATGTGCCGACCGAAGAGCCAACGCGGCGCTATTACCAGTTACTGACCCGATATTCAGCCTCGTTCGCTATTGCTGCGGATGTTTCCATGTTGATTTTGGGTGGAGCTTTGAAACGTCGCGAGAAACTATCCGCGCGTTTGGGGGATGTGTTGAGCCATTTATATTTGTGCTCTGCGGTGCTGAAACGCTTCGAGGATGACGGTCGTCAGGTCGAGGATATTCCCCTGCTGGATTGGGCCATGCAGGACGGTTTGTTCCGTATTCAAGCCGCGTTCGACGGTGTGTTGCAAAACTTCCCCAACCGCGCCGCCGCGCTGTTATTGCGCGCGCTTATTTTTCCCTTGGGACAATGCCGCAGACCGCCTTCCGATGCATTGGGGCACGAGGTCGCCACTTTGTTAAGCACGCAAGGAGACGCGCGTGATCGTTTGACGGCGGGCGGCTATATTCCACGCGATGAGAACGATGCAGTAGGGGCGTTGGAAGCGGCACTGTCCAGCACTTTGCTGTGTGAGCCGCTGCAAGCGGAATTGGCACAAGCGCGCAAAGCCGGCAAGCTTAAAGCGTTGGACGACGTAGGGCAGATCGCCGAAGCGAAAGAACTCGGCCTGATTAATGCAGAACAAGCGGCGCAGTTGGAACGCGATTATGCGCTGCGCCGCAAGGTCATCATGGTAGACGACTTCGCGCCCGAGCAATTGGTTTACGGGCATTGAATTTAGCAGCCCGGATGAAGTTATTTTTAGGGCTGCTTGCAAGACTAACTAAAGCATAAAAAGTTTTGCAAAAGGGGAGCGCGGTGGTGAACACACTGCACAATAAAACCATATTTATCACCGGTGCCAGCCGTGGCATCGGGAGGGAGATCGCGTTGCGTTGCGCGCGCGACG
>PLYB01000347.1 GCA_003151655.1 Gallionellaceae bacterium
TCGCGCGCGGTGATGCCCATCTCGTGCGCGATGCGTTTGATGGTGTCGGCGGAAATTCCGGTAATACCTTCCGCCCACTCCGGCGTGCAGTCGGCAACACGTTCTTTCAATAATTGGAATGCGGGTTTCGCCACCGTGCCATCCGGCATGGTGAAAGTACCATACAGCGCGGGGTCAGCGCCCTTGGTATGGTCGTCCACCGGCTGGTTGCTCAGTCGATCCCACCAGTAGAAATTATGCGGACGCAGCGGATTGATGGGGTCGCCTTCAGGATTGCGCAACATCATGCCGAAATCTTTGCTGCCCTCGTCCTGATTCACCAGTTGCCCGGAGTTGGTATAGCGTGCCAGAAATTCGCGGTCATACAGACCCAGCGCAATGATCTCGCGGATGATAGCAAGAATCAGTGCACCGTCGGTGCCCGGTTTGATCGGAATCCACTCGTCAGCGATGGCGGCATAACCGCTACGCACCGGATTGATGGCGACGAAGCGCCCGCCGTTGCGTTTGAAGTCGCCGATGGCGCTCTTCAGCGGATTGGAGTGATGGTCTTCCGCCGTACCGATCATGTAAAAAACTTTGGCGCGTTCCAGATCGGGGCCGCCGAATTCCCAGAACGNNGCATCTGGTCGCGCCCGGTGAACAGTGCAAATTTTTTCGGATCAGTCGCGCGCAAGTGAGCCAAACGTTTTTCCAGAATGTCGAAGGTCTCTTCCCAGCTAATTTCTTCGAATTCGTTCGCGCCGCGCTCGCTGCCCGGCTTGCGGCGCAAAGGCTTGGTCAGGCGCGCAGGAGAATACTGCTTCATGATGCCGGAACCGCCCTTGGCGCAAATTACACCCTTGTTCAACGGATGATCGGGGTTACCCTCGATGTAGCGCACCTCGCCGTCGCGCAAATGCACGCGAATGCCGCAACGACAAGCGCACATGTAGCAGGTGGTGGTACGCATCTCGGTGGATGCATCGGGCAACGGGGAAGAGATCGGGTCGTGTATGGGCGAAGACATATCAGTTTTTTGAGTGGATACCTGTCGCGTCGATTAGTCGCGCGCACCTTTGCTACCTTTACTATTAGGCGCAATAGTTCACGCAAGTGTCTATACCCACCTCGGGTGGTAAGGGATATAACCCTGATGGGGGGGAAGGCGATATTTTTGCTTTATCTTGTTGATATTTGTGAAAATTCATCTTAATCTGCGGAACGTTTTTAGATTGACCGGCAAAGTTGATGCAGAAAGAAACGAATCCCCTCCCTGAATCCGACCACAGCAGCTTTTCGTGGGTGCGCGAACCGAGTTTCACGCTCTCCGAAAAGGATAGCGGCGTAGATGCCTGTGTGGCGCAAGAATTTGCCTCGCCCCGTGCAGGCGAGCTCAGAACTTTGCTGGAATCTTTTTTGGAAAGCATCATCAGTGCGACCTCTGCGACCGCAGGCGTGGTGCGGCTGTTATCACCGGATGGCTGCACACTGGAACTCATCAGTTCAGCCGGACTTTCCAGCGAGTTGCAAGAAGAAGCAGAGTGCGTCTCGGAATTGGAATGCGAGGTCATCGATATTGCGGCACTCGGTCATACCGTGCAAGCTTCGGATATCAGCAATTGCGACTCGCGCACAAACTGCTGTTATGCCAATTGCCGCTTCCAATCACGGATCGCCGTTCCACTCGCCCCCAGTTCGACGATATGCCCGCTGGGGGTATTAACCATTTTTTTCGATGTGCCTCAACAGGAGGCCGTCAACCACATTAAAGCCATCACTGCTTTTGCTCAAATGATAAGTGCCGCCATTGAGCATACCCGCATCAATCGCGAAACCAGACGCAGCGAGCGGCTCGCGGCCCGGCAAGGGATCGCCAACGACATCCATGATTCTTTGGCGCAAACACTGACCTATGCGCGCATGCGTATCAGCTTGTTGCAGGAAGCTATCCGCAGCGGCAATGAGGACATGGCAAGCAAATATGCGCGCGATCTGGATGAAGCTCTGGAGATCGGGCAAAAGAGTGCGCGCAAACTGATCACCGACTTCCGCTGCGATATGAACACCGGAGGACTGTTGGCCGCATTAAATGACATCACCACCGAGTTCCGCGAACACAATGATATTGTGCTGGAGTATCACAACCGTCTGGTTGATCTCGAATTGCCGCTGGAACATGAGATACAGGTGTATCACATCGTGCGCGAGGCGCTAACCAATATCGCGCGACATTCCGGCGCGACGCATGCACGTCTGTTCGTCGACACCAATTTAGGCTACTACGTTTTCACCATTGAGGACAACGGTAGCGGAGCCAGCACCTTTTCTCCGGTAGAAGGCCATTACGGAGTTATGATTATGCGCGAGCGGGCACAGCGGATAGGCGGTAAGATCAAAGTTGAGAGTGCCGCAGGATTGGGCACACAAGTGCAATTATTTTTTCCCGAACCATCGCCGGACTGGAGAACAACAAATGGCTGACAAATTAAAACTCGTACTGGTGGATGACCAAAGTCTGTGCCGACGCGGCTTGAGTGAACTGCTGGCCAACTGCTACGATTTCTCCGTGCTGGGCGCAACCGATAACCTGGACGAATTGCGCTCCTTACTGAAGGGCGAGCCGGACCTGCTCATCATCGATCTGCGCATGAAACCGCTGGACGGAATTTCACTGTTGCAATTGCTGCGCAGCGAAGGCTATACCACCCCCGCCATAATGCTGACCATGAGCGATTCCGGCACCGACCTGACCAATGCCATTCGCGCGGGCGTGCGCGGCTACCTGCTCAAGGATATGGCTCCGGACGATGTGGTCGATGCCATCCGGCGCGTTGCCGCAGGAGAATTGGTCGTTGCTCCCACCATGACTATGACCATGATCGAAATGCTGCGCGGCGATCAACCCGGACAAGATCCGAAGAGTTCGCTTAAACTGCTCACCGAGCGTGAGCGCGAAATCCTGCAATTGCTGGCGCGCGGCGAAAGCAATAAGGCCATCGCGAAAACCTTGAAAATCAGTTATGACACGGTGAAACAGCATGTACGTCACATTCTCAACAAACTCAATTTGTCTTCCCGGGTAAAAGCGGCGGTTCTGTTTGCCAAGGAACAAGATGCGCCGAACAGCGATAGCGAATCACCTCGTTGTTAACAAAGCTGAAATTCTTACGCATCTCGCAGCCAAAACCACCTTTCTCGCATCACATCCCCAAGGGGGTTATTTCACCCTACCCCAAAGTGGTTATAGACACACCTAGGCTCGATTACGCTTAATAGCACACCTGAAAAAGCTTGTGCGACAGCACTGCATTTTCGGCTCAACAAGGCAGCGTTTATCATCCAAAACCACTAAGGGGGGAACATGGCACATATCGTAATCATGGGGGCAGGAATTGGCGGAATGCCGGCAGCCTACGAATTTCGCGACAAACTGGATAAAAAACACAAGGTGACCGTTGTCTCGAATAGCGAAAATTTCCATTTTGTTCCATCCAACCCCTGGGTAGGTGTCAAATGGCGCGACCGCAAACAAATTGAATTTCCGGTACGCAGCTATCTGGAGCGCAAGGGCATCGAGTTCATCTCTAGCGGAGTCAAGCGTGTCCATCCCGAGCAGAACCAGCTCGAACTCAATGATGGCGACACCCTCAGTTACGACTATCTGGTGATTGCCACCGGCCCAAAACTAGCCTTTGACGAAGTCGAAGGGCTGGGCCCCCACGGCGGCTATACCCATTCCGTCTGCCATATCGATCACGCCATGAAATCACATGACGAGTGGGAAAATTTCTGCAAGCACCCCGGCCCCATTGTGGTCGGCGCAGTGCAAGGCGCTTCCTGCTATGGCCCGGCGTACGAATATGCTTTCATCATGGAAACCGATTTGCGCCGCCGCAAATTGCGCACCAAGGTTCCGATGACCTTTGTCACCGCAGAGCCGTATATCGGACACCTCGGTTTGGGCGGTGTAGGCGACTCCAAAGGCATTCTCGAATCCGGCATGCGCGACAAGCACATCAAGTGGATTTGCAACGCCAAGGTCACCAAGGTCGAAGCGGGCAAGATGTATGTCACCGAGCATGACGACATGGGCGTGGAAAAGAAGAAGCACGAACTGCCGTTCAGCTACAGCATGATGCTGCCAGCCTTCAAGGGGGTGGATGCAGTATTCGGCATCGAGGGTTTAACCAATCCGCGCGGCTTTATCACGGTAGATAAACACCAGCGCAACCAGAAATACAAAAATATTTTTGCCGTCGGGGTGTGCGTCGCTATCCCTCCGGTTGAGCCCACACCGGTTCCTGTCGGCACCCCCAAGACCGGTTACATGATCGAATCCATGGTGACAGCCGCCGTGCATAATATCCACGCCGACCTTACCGGAACTCCGGCAGATACCGAGGCCACATGGAATGCCGTCTGCCTGGCTGACTTCGGCGACAGCGGTGTCGCTTTCGTTGCGATCCCGCAGATCCCGCCGCGCAACGTGAACTGGTTCTCCGAAGGCAAATGGGTGCATCTCGCCAAGGTTGCGTTTGAGAAATACTTCATCCGCAAGATGAAAAAAGGAACTTCAGAACCATTCTACGAGGGAAGCATTCTCAAAATGATGGGTATTGAAAAACTGAAGTAATCCGGGAGAAACGCTGGCAAATACTACAGGGAAATGCGGACTTGCTCTGCGCTTCCCTGATTTATCCAACATCCCGGATTAAATATATTAGCCTGAAATTTTTGCATTGCATAAGGAGACAATCGTGGAAATTATTAATATCGGCACTCTTGATCGCATTATCAGAAGCATGCTTGGACTTAGCTTGATCGGACTCACACTCGCAGGCATCATCGGCCCCTGGGGATGGATAGGAATCCTGGTTTTAATGACGGCCCTCTTCCGCTCATGTCCGGCATATCTGGCCTTTGGCTCCCGCAACAACAAATAATTACGTTGCAGAATACTCTAAAGCATATCAGTGAAGTTGATGAAACCGGTTTCGAGCAACTGGTTGTCACTCGCTCCCATGAGATACCAGTACTGCTGGATATTGGTGCGGATTGGTGCGCCCCTTGTAATGTGCTGACTCCGAGACTGGAAAAACTTGTTCGGGAATATGATGGGAAGTTTTTATTGGCTAAAGTGGATGCGGACGAGAACATGCGCATTGCCGGACGCCACAAGGTTCGAGGCTTTCCGACGGTCATTGCATATAGTTATGGACAAGAAACTGATCGTTTCCATAGTGCCCAGCCGGATAGTTTTCTGCGGAATTTTATTGATAAGTTAATCGAGCATCACCAAGCCAAGGCTTAAACGCGCAATGTGCTTTGCGCGCATCGCATCGCTATTGCGATCATGTAGCAAACGCTTAAATCGATTTCGGCGTTCTTTGCTCAGGCCTGACTTTCGCTGCCAGCAACACATCCGCCGCATCTGAATCTATATTATTCCCGTTCGCATCCGTCATGGGTTGCTCGTAATCGCTCCAGCCGCGCACTCCGGTCTTAAGCGAAACCACATTGGTAAAACCCATCCGCAACAGCATGTCCGCAGCCAGTACCGAACGCTTACCCGAACGACAGATGACCACGATCTCCTGCGCTCTTCCTTCGGCCAGTGTCGGCACTGTCTCATCGTAATCCCACTCACAAGACTGCTCCAATACACCGCGCGGAACATTGATCGAGCTGGGGATGCTCAACATGGCAAACTCAAGCGGTTCGCGTACATCGAGCAAAATAGGCTTGTTGCCAGCAGCCAGCGAGCGGCTTAAATCCCAAGGCATTATTTCTTTCACTCGCTGGAGCGCTTCGGTGATTAAGTCCGCATAGCGTTGCATGGTTGAATATCCTTTGTACCTTGGCCGCTCACTAACAGAAATGGCTTATTGTCTTCAGCCTATTTTGCCAAGCCGGCGATAAACTCCGACATAACCTTAATATCGGCATCGGTTGCGCCCAAACCTTTGGCTGGCATGCTGCCGAATTTCCAGCCGAACGAACCGCCCTTGTTGATGCTTGCGGCAATCGTGCTGGCGGCCTTCTTATCTGCCTTGTATTTCCTGGACACCTCGATAAATGCAGGACCGACTACTTTTTTATCGACAGCGTGGCATGAACCACACTTGGCTTTACCCACTGCCGGCATATCGACCGCCAGTGCTGAACCTGCAAAAAGCAGACCGGCTACTGCAATCATGCTTACGAAAACTGGATTCATGTTCACTCCTTCGAATATAAAGTTTCTGGAAAGTAACAAGTGCAACTTCTTCGCTATTAGGCACAAGGTAGCAGTGCCTTGTCTATAACCATATTAGGCAAACGTTATAATCCCCTTGGGGGGTACTGGTTATTTGGAATTATTTGCGCATCGCTTTTTCGGTAGGTGTCATCGCCTCAACGTAGGCCGGACGAGAAAATATACGCTCGGCATATTTCATTAGCGGAGCGGCTTCCTTATCCAACTGGATACCATAATGACCCAGCCGCCACAACAAGGGTGCGATGGCCACATCCAACATGGAAAACTCATCGCCCAACATGTATTTCTGCTTGCTGAAAACAGACGAGATTTGCGTCAAATACTCGCGCACAGATTGACGCGCCTTATTGGCTACCTTCGGTTCACCGCGCTCGATGGCTTCTATTTGGCAGAATAACTCGCTCTCGAAACGGTACAAAAACAGGCGCGCACGGGCACGCATCACCGGGTCGGGCGGCATCAATTGCGGGTGGGGAAAGCGCTCGTCGATGTACTCATTGATGATGTTGCTTTCAAACAATACCAGTTCACGTTCAACCAGCACGGGCACCTTGTTATACGGATTGATCGCCGCGATATCTTCCGGCATGCTGAACATATCAACATCGATCACCTGAAAATCCATACCTTTTTCAAACAATACGAAACGACAGCGCTGGCTGAACGGGTCGGCAGTTCCCGAATACAGAGTCATCATAGTGAGGCTACCCCTTTTAACATTTACTTACCTTCATGTGCAGAAATATCATCAATCCCCCTATATTCAATCTGGAGATAACATCTTTTGCACTCCCTCATTAAATTGTCTGTGAAATATAGTTGCGCGTCATTACTAAACTGCGCAAACTAGCCCGCATTCCAAAAAAATGGCTTGCCGGGGGCAAGCAAGCCTAAGGGGTCTTCAGTGCAAGACATAACGGTATATTATTATACTCTAATATTTAGTGTTGTATGGTTGACAATATCAAATGCCCCAGACTCAATTCACCAGACTCGCCAATGAAAAACTCCGATCAACCATATTTAAGCAATCCCCTGTTACGCTTGAGCTATAGCCTCATCGCCCCGCTTTACGATACGGTGATTGAGCGCCCAATGCGAGTGGCAAGGATGAAATCGTTAGGCTTCTTACCGACAGAGGAAAAAATGCGTGTTCTGGTAAGCGGGGTTGGCACCGGGCTGGATTTACCGATGCTCCCCGCTTTGCACCACTACACCGCTCTGGATTTCAACCCGGCGATGCTGGCGCGCGCAAAACCGCGCTGCAAGGATCTGAAAGTTGATTTCGTGCTGGGTGACAGCATGTCGCTCCCCTTCCCCGATGCGCAGTTCGACCATATCATTCTACATCTCATTGTTGCCGTCGTTCCCGAACCGGAACGTTGCTTGAGCGAAGCCGCACGCGTACTGAAGCACGGAGGAACGATCATTTTGTTTGATAAATTTCTGCATCCACACAAGCGTGCGCCGATGCGGAGATTACTCAACGTGATATCACGCCGCTTTGCGACCCGCATGGATGTGGTTTTTGAAGAGGTACTGCGTGCCGCACCGGAATTGGAAGTACTGCACAATGAACCGATACTCGCGAACGGATGGTTTCGCGGTATCGTGCTGCGCAAGTAGTCTGATTAACTGACTTAAACAGCACCTTCGGGTAATTGATTTTGCCTTGCGAGACAGGCAGGATACATACCTCGACCATCCCGCCAATTTCAAAATCATGTTTGAATATATTTTCTTCGATGCCGCGCTTCGCGATAGATTTGTGGCGCATGCCAAAGGCCTGCAAGTGAACTGCACCCATCACGACGATCATCTGGGTCTTGTCGTGGCGATACCCGAGGACATTGGCGAAGAGAAAGAGGATGCTCTCGAACAGCTTTATGACGAACTAGAAAAGGAACAATCCGCCCTACTCCTTCAGGAAGAAGGCGGGCTGAAACGGCTGGCCGGATTTTATTACAAATTACCGGATGGGCAATCGCGCATGGTTCCGTTGCAGGCTGACATCGCCAGCCGCCTGCTTGATGCCTTCACGATGGAAGAGATACAGGCGTTATTTGAAGCAGTCGCGCTTAGCATGCTTGAGCAAGAAGAGTCTTTGTGCAAGATACTGTCCAAACAAGATTTCGAATAAGGGAAATACTAAAGGACGTATGCGCCAAAGCCACGATTGACGCGAAGAAGCAAGGCTACAACTAGAGGGGACAACCGTGAGCAGAAAATACCACTTTCGGCTATCACTTTTAACTTCCAAAGTGACATCTTTGCGATTCAGTTATACGCTGTATAACCGAATCGACTTTTTAAGCAAAGTGCATTATGCAAGTGCTTGATGATGTGGTCGGGGTGGAGAGATTCGAACTNNACTCCCGACATCCTGCTCCCAAAGCTGTGAGTGCAATGTAACGAGCTAATTGAATATGCGTAAATTCAAAGGTAGAGCGTGTAATAAAACGCGTAATTTATGCACTGCTACAACACGCGCCAGTGCTAGAGTATAGGCTTTGGCTATTGATTGGGGTGAAGTGAAATCGAATTCCGCATCCAACGACTGGATACCGTAGCAGTTTTTTAGGTTAACTCTGAGCTTGTTCATAATGCGTCCTTAAAGTTCTACGGTGATGGCGAAAAAAGTATCATGTTATTGCCGAGTCAATTGGTGATGAAGTGGTTTTTTGCCACAGTAAATCATCTCATTGTATTTAAAATACGCATCAATTTATGCGACAACTCTTGCGCAAACTTATTAGCAAGATCATGCTCACCGCAGTGAAATACACACGGATTACTTTCTGGCATACACACTTTGCCCTTCCCCCTGATAGCTCTGATACACGTGCTCAAAAATTGCTGAGCATTTTGCTTCGTAGATGTCCTTTGAATACGCACGCGGCAAGCCTTCATCTAGCGCATTTTCAATCTCTATTTTCACGCGGGCGCGGGTGGATATCTTTTGTCGCCAGCCCAACACCAGCAGCTTGTGCAGCTTCTCCAACAAGTGGTGCGCAACTTTCTTAACTTCTTCACGCTCTTCAGTAGTTAGCTCCGGCGCAGGCCGGGTCAAGATGTCGAGAATGGTCAATTCTTCTTCGCTCAAGTTTTCGCGCACATGGCGCGTTTGCTCGTCAGTCAGGATCATCGACAGAGCCAAAAGCTCTTTGAAAATCTCTTCGATATTACGGCTGCCGGAGTTGTAGCCTTCGATGAGTTCCTGAAATTTCGTTAGATAATCGGCGCGGGTTGGATTTAGTCGTACCATGCTTTCCAATTGTGCGCGTACTGCCGCCTTTAGGCGCTAGACATCGGTATTGCTTGGTTTCTTGTCCTCAAAACGTTTGCGCAATGCCGCAAAGTCGATCTTGGACAAATCAATCTGCCCGTAATTTGATGTGTTTTGCCGAATCGAGAAAGGCTCTGCTGCGATAGACTCATCGAGCAAATCCTGAATGCCTTTCATGATGTGCGAAATATCCGGCGGCTCGGTCACGGTGCGAATGCAATTGCCAATCGCAGCCAAGCAACCGCAACGTTGTGCAAATTCAACCGCTACAGGATCAGGTTTCACTGCGCGATACAAGCTGCTAACTAATGTTTCCAGAGCAAGGAAGTCGCGTTTGATTGTTTCCGGTGCCATTAAACGGTCAGCAGCAACTTGTATCGCTCCTACCTGGGCAAAGTTGGCGGTCGGCATGTTTTCGATCTCAGCCAAAGCGACACCATGTTCCAGGCAAAACACATTTGCGTCATTCACCGCATAGCGTAGCTCGTCTGCCAATGCTTTTTTGTCTCGCACCGGCATAACACCGCTGCCGCCCTTGCCATAAATTGCCAGTGCTTTTTCCAGTGAAGCGAACACGTTGGCATAGTCAACGATCAAGCCGCTATGCTTGCCGGGATAAACGCGGTTAGCGCGGGCGATGGTCTGCATCAGTGTGTGGTTGCGCATCGGCTTATCGAGATACACGGTGGAACAACTCGGCGCATCGAAGCCTGTTAGCCACATTGCGCAGACGAATACCAAACGTAGCGGATCGCTAGTGTCCTTGAATTTGTCGTCCAGCTTTTCTTCATTCATGCGCTTGCGGTGCGGCACAATGTCGATACCCAACTTCGCCATCTGCTCAATTTCATTCTGCCCCGGGGACACCACCACCGCCATGTCAGTCTTGTCATCCGCAGGCCAATACTTGCGCACCTTGTCATACATGCGCAGCGCAGTGGCCTTGTCGATTGAAACCACCATCGCCTTGCCCTGAAAGCCACGCCCAAGGAAATGCTTCACGATGTCCTGCGCAACGGTATCCAGTCGGTCATCACGGGTAATGAGGTGATATTGTCGCCCCAGCTCACGCTCCAGTTTCTTCTCTGCCTCATCTGAAAGCTCGGCGTTCTCAATTAAATCGTAGATGTCGTCGTTCAGGTCTGGATTATCGAGATGTAATTCCGGCGTGCGGTTCTCGTAGAACAATGGCACGGTTGCGCCATCCTCAACCGATTGCTGGAAGTCATAAATTGAAACGTAATCGCCGAATACCTCACGGGTACGTTCCTCGCCAGCAATGAGCGGTGTGCCAGTGAAAGCGACGAACATCGCATTGGGAAGCGCGGCGCGCATGTTCATCGCCAGCGTGTCGTATTGGCTGCGA
>PLYB01000336.1 GCA_003151655.1 Gallionellaceae bacterium
GACGGGGTTTGCGTTTGGCTTGCGGTAGTTCGTTCAGGTTGGCCGGATATTCGAGCGCGGATTTCTCAAAGTCGGACAGCAGGAAACGGATGACGGGCTTGTCTTGTGCGTCACAAACTTGCTTGGCGTTGTTGCCGATGCGGTCGGTGGTGGCGATCNNCCGCCCAGTGGTCGCCGTTCTTGTGGCGAAACACGAGATCAACCCCGCAGTCCGCGCCCCAGCGTTGCGGCCATTCATCCCATAGCCAGATTTGATCGACTTGGGTTGCCCACTCGGGATCAGTTTTGAGGAACCATTTGACGAAGTGCTCGAACTGCTTGCCGCGCTTGAGCGGGTCGGGGTCAAGGCTGGTGTAGAAAGTGGAGAATTGACCAAGCATTGGTAAATGATTATCTGGGCACAAAGGTGGAATGTAGGGCGCAGCTAAGCAAGTGTCAAATGATCGAGATGTGCCGCCAGTTATGTAACTACAAACCTTCAGGCCGCCAGTGGCTGGTGGTACTGTTGGATGCCTTCCAATACGTCGGCCAGTTTTGCTTTAGTCATTTCGGTATCGTAGTCTGCCTGTAAACTGAGCCACCAGCCATCCGAAAGACCAAAGAACTTGCACAGACGCAGATCGGTGTCCGCAGTGACGGCGCGTTGATTATGCACAATTTCATTGATGCGGCGCGGGGGCACAAAAATGGCTTTGGCAAGTGCATACTGGCTCAATCCCATCGGTTTCAAAAACTCTTCCAGCAACATTTCGCCAGGCGTTACAGGTGCAATTTCACGGCTCATTATTTCCTCCTAATGGTAATCGGCGATCTCAACTTCATACGCGCTTCCACATTCAAAGATAAAGCACACGCGCCACTGATCGTTAATGCGAATACTGTATTGACCGGCACGATCCCCTGTTAACTTCTCCAGTCGATTGCCGGGCGGAACACGCAAATCTTCCACGCGCTTGGCTAACTGCACTTGTTTTAGCTTGCGCACAGCTACGCGCTCGATGTTGACAAAACGCGCTATTCGCTCCCCTTTATGGAGTCGCTCAGTTTCCTCGCACTTAAATGATTTAATCATGCGGAAATGATAACGCTGTGCGTTATTAATTGTCAAGCTGCCGAATTGCCAGCTGCCGAATTGCCTACACATGCACTCCTTAACCCTCAGTCACTCTCCCAAAAGGGGAAAGCCCTTCACTGTGGTTGCGCCAACAAGTTGGCATAATGGGGCGATGCTATAATAAACCCAGTTCGGATTTCTGGAAGTTAACCAATTGTTAAATAATATAGATCGTTTTCCTGATATTGCTGAATTTGTAATCAATCGGCTTGATGCGCGGGCAACAGGGATATTTCAAACGATCAGCATGGCGCGTTGCCGCACGGAACAAATGCTGACTGGTCGTCCCCATCTAATTGCACCATTTCAATGAATCTGCTTAAAGCACTTGCTGCGGTCAGCAGCCTGACTCTGGTTTCGCGCATTTTGGCTTTTGTGCGCGATGTATTGATTGCGCGCATTTTTGGCGCAGGTATGGCGACGGATGCTTTTTTCGTCGCGTTCAAACTCCCCAATCTGCTGCGCCGAATGTTCGCGGAAGGCGCATTCTCGCAGGCGTTTGTGCCGATCTTCGGCGAATACAAAAATCGCAAAGGGCACGAAGAGACCAAGCTGTTGCTTGATCATGTGGCGACGTTGCTGGCGATCATCCTGTTCATCGTTACGCTTATCGGCATTATCGCTGCACCGATTCTGGTCTATATCAGCGCACCGGGCTTTGTGAAGGATGCGGATAAATTCGCGCTCACCGTGCAACTGCTGCGCATTACGTCTCCGTATATTTTCTTCATTTCGTTAGTTGCCGTGGCGGCGGCTATTCTCAATACTTACAACAAATTCTGGGTTCCGGCCTTTGCGCCCATTTTGCTTAACTTGTGTTTCATCGGTGCGGCGCTGTGGCTGGCACCGTATTGCGATCCGCCCATCATGGCGATGGGCTGGGCGGTGTTTATCGGCGGAGTGGTGCAACTCGCATTTCAAATACCGTTCCTGAAAAAGATCGGCATGCTGCCGACATGGCGACTCAATTTGAAAGATGCGGGCGTGTGGCGCGTCATTAAACAGATGGGGCCGGCCATGTTTGGCGTTTCCATCGCGCAGATCAGCCTCATCATCAATACCATCTTCGCTTCGTTTTTGGTCGCGGGTAGCGTGTCCTGGTTGTACTACGCGGATCGATTGATGGAATTCCCTTCCGGTCTGTTGGGGGCGGCGCTGGGCACTATCCTGTTGCCCTCGCTTTCCAAACATCACGCCGATAACAGCACTGAGGAATATTCCAAATTGCTGGATTGGGGCTTGCGTTTGGTCTTTATGCTCACGCTGCCCGCTGCACTGGCGCTGGGCATGATCGCCGTGCCCCTGTTGGCGACCTTCTTCCAGCACGGTGCATTCGCCGCCAACGACGTGCTGATGACGCGCAACGCTTTGGTCGGTTACAGCGTCGGCCTGATCGGGCTCATCGCGGTGAAAGTGCTCGCGCCCGGTTTTTATGCCCGGCAGGACATCAAAACCCCTGTCAAGATCGGCATCGCCACTTTGATCGCCACCCAGTTGATGAATCTCATCTTTGTCGGCTGGTTGCAACACGCCGGACTCGCCCTTGCCATCGGCCTTGGCGCGTGCTTCAACTCTGCCGTGTTGTTCTATTTCCTGCGCAAGCATGGCATCTACCAACCCGAGCCGGGCTGGGGTAAATTCTTTTTCAAACTGTGCCTCGCGCTGCTGGCGCTGGGGTTGACGCTCTGGTTTGGTATGGGCAGCGAACAACACTGGCTCACCAGTCACGGCTGGACGCGCATCATCCATCTGACCTGGTTGGTGGCACTGGGTGTGGCGGTGTATTTCGCCGTGTTGTTTGCTCTCGGTTTCCGCCTGAAAGATTTTGCCAAACGCGGGGCGAGTTAATTGAGTATCTACCCCGCTTTGATTTGATTTACGATCACCCATGCCTCAACACACTTTTTCTCCTCCCTCAGATGGCAGCATGAGTCCCAAGGCTTGGTATCAGGCCGTGTGGGGCAAGCCGGGTTTTATCCAGGATGCGGCGCAGGCAGCGGCGATTGATGAGCTGGATGTGCTGTGGCATCAGTTGGTCGATTTTAAAGCCAGGCGCAAACAGTTTCTCGGACGTAGTTTGCTGAGCCCGGAGGTGCCCAAGGGTTTATATTTTTGGGGCGGGGTAGGGCGCGGCAAGAGTTTTCTGATGGATGCGTTTTACGATTGCGTTCCTTATCGGCGCAAGCGTCGTATTCACTTCCATAATTTTATGGCGGAAGTGCATCATGAATTGAAGTTGCTGGCAGGTGAAAAAGACCCGTTTACAGTATTGGCTGACAATATCGCGAAGTCTTCGCGCTTGCTGTGTTTTGATGAGTTTCATGTGAGCGATATCGCCGATGCAATGATTCTCCAGCGCTTGCTGGAAGCCATGTTCGCGCGCGGAGTGGTGTTGATGACCACATCGAACTATCCGCCGGATGGTTTATACCCCAATGGTTTGCAGCGGCAGAAATTCTTGCCTACTATTGAATTGTTAAAGCGTGAACTTAAAGTAGTCAACGTGGACGGCGGCAATGATTATCGTTTACGCGAGATGGAACGCGAGTCTTTGTTCATTGTGCCAGCCGATGCCGCGAGTGATGCGCACCTGGAAGAAATGTTTGAGCACTTGAGTCCGGTAGCGCAGCTTGATGAGCGACAAATTAAAATCATGGATCGCATGATTCCGGTAAAAAAACTATCCAATGGGGTGGTGTGGTTCGAGTTTAAAGATATTTGCGGCGGGCCGCGCGCGCAGACTGATTATCTGGAGATCGCACACCAGTTTCATACCGTATTCGTGTCGCATATTCCCAAGATGACTGCCGACGATGCGGCTGCGGCGCATCGTTTTACCTGGCTGGTGGATGTGTTCTACGACAATCGGGTTAAGCTGGTGATCTCGGCGGCGGCTTTGCCGCACGAGATGTATCGCGATGCCGCGCACAACGGCGAATTTGCGCGCACGTCAAGCCGCTTGATGGAGATGCAGTCCAGAGATTATTTGAGCTTACCCCATCAGACGGAAGGCGAGTCGTTGAAGCTACTACCTGCGGGGTAAGACTGTCGCGACAAGCTACGGCTGATCGTGATGGAACTTTTCCAGAACGTCTTCCATGAACTCTCCCGCGCCCTCTTCACTGACACCGATCTCAAACAATATTTGCCCGCTATTCTCGGCCCAATCCGGATCATTTATGCGGTGAAGTTTTTTGTGCAAATATCTGGCCATTTGCAAAATCGAGACCAGCGTTAACGCGGCATGATCGACATTCAGCCGCTCGTGATGAAAACGCACGGCCTGGCAAATATACTCCGGCAAATTCCAATGCTTTGTGACAAGGTAACCGACTACGGTATGGTTGGTATGAAAGCGTTCATCTTCCTCGCGAAAATCCGGCCAATGGCTACCTTGATTCAAACGGAAGGATTTACAATATTCCGGAAAACGCTGCATTAGGATAGGCACGCCGCATTCGTGAAATAAACCGGCCATATAAGCTTGTTCTACTGGAATATTGCAGGCGGAGATTTGTTTTTTGGCAATGATTGCGCTCAGCAAGGCAATCTCATTGGAGCGCTCCCAGAATTTTTCATAGGCGACTTCATTTCCCCCGATCGATTTGCGCAGCAATAATCCTTTGATTAGGTTGGAGACTTGGTTAAGCCCGAGCACGGTGATCGCTTTTTGTATGCTGCTGATCTGGCTCGAAGATTTGTAGAACGACGAATTAACCAGCTTGAAGATAGCTCCGCTCAGGCCGACATCTTTATTGATCAAATTGCCGATGGCGGTAATTTGATCATTCGGTTTGGCGATTAGTTTGTCTATTTCCTGCAGAATGGCAGGTTGGGCAGGAATGCTGATCTGGCTGGCAAGCACGCTATCGAGCAATGCCTTTTCATCGGTGATAATATTTTTTGACATGTGGGTATTTTGCAGTGCTGAGTGACGTAACGTTTATGGCTGTTGCTGTGCGAATTATATCTGCAAATTATACCTGCAAATTATGTTAATGATCTGACCGCATCTCTGCCCGATTTGTATTAGCGTGATGTTATGATTTGGCTCGGATTCCCCCGGTATGTTTTATCATTTGAACTATTGAGCGACCATTGTGAGTGATATAAACGCAACTACTTCATCATCTACCAACGGCAAGCGCCGTCGTGTCATGCTTGTCATCGCCGCCGTGTTCATCGTGTTGGGTGCCGCACTGGGATTGAATTGGCTGTTCAATTCGCGTTTTTATGAAGATACCGATAACGCTTATGTGCAGGGGAATGTCGTACAGATAACGCCCCAGATTGTCGGCACGGTGGTCAAAATTTTTGCCGATGACACCGATTTGGTTAAGGCCGGACAGATTTTGGTCAGCCTCGACCCTTCCGATACCAAAGTGGCGGTAGAGCAGGCGGAGGCGGAACTGGCGCAAACCGTGCGCGAGGTTCGCACGCTTTACACTTCGCATAAACAATCCGATGCCAATTTGGCCCAGCGTCAGGTTGAATTGACTCGTGCCGAAGATGATCTGGTGCAGCGGAAAAAATTAGCTTCGAGCGGCACGATCTCCAAAGAGGAGTTGCGCCATGCCGAGGCAACCGTCAATGCCGCGCATGCCGCTATGGATGCGGCGCGCGAGCAATTGTCATCCGGGCGTGCATTAACCGATGGTACCAGTGTGCGTCGGCATCCGAATGTGCAGCGCGCATCGGCACATTTGCGCGAGCTGTTGCTGGCGATGCAACGCACCTCCTTGTTGGCACCGGTGAACGGGCAGATCGCAAAGCGTAGTGTTCAGGTCGGGCAGCGCGTGAATCCGGGCGCACCGCTGATGGCGGTGATTCCGCTGGATCAGCTTTGGGTCGATGCGAATTTCAAAGAGGGGCAACTGCGCAATATGCGCGCCGGTCAATCCGTTACGCTGGTTTCCGATCTGTACGGTAGCGCGGTGAAGTACAGCGGCAAGGTGATTGGCATGGGAGCCGGGACGGGCGGCGCATTCGCTTTGTTGCCCGCGCAGAATGCTTCGGGAAACTGGATTAAGGTCGTGCAACGTGTGCCGGTGAGAATCGCTTTGGATCCGGCGCAATTGACTGAGCATCCGTTGCGTATCGGTTTATCAATGCAAGCTGAAGTCGATCTGCGCGATCAGAATGGCAACCCGCTGGGCACAGTGAAAGAATCCACCACGTATAGTTTCGAAACGCCTGCGGATAATTTTGCGCGTGCCCGCATTGATGCCATCATCGACGCCAATTTGAAGTGAGCACAGTGAGCGTTTCTCCGGCAACTACGCCAGCGCCATTGCAGGGAATGGCGTTGGGATTGCTGACCATTGCGGCGGCAATGTCTACCTTCATGGAAATCTTGGATCTCACCATCGCCAATGTTTCCGTGCCGACGATAGCGGGTGCCTTGGGCGTGTCCACCAATCAGGGCACGTGGATCATCAGTGCTTATTCAGTGGCGGCGGCGGTTGCTGTCCCGCTTACCGGCTGGCTGTCCAAGCGTTTCGGCGAAGCCAAGTTGTTTGTCTATTCGGTTTTGGCCTTTACCCTGATGTCTGCCTTGGCGGCGTTCTCGCAGAGTCTGACCGTG
Organism: Gallionellaceae bacterium; assembly: GCA_003151655.1. Taxonomy (GTDB): domain Bacteria; phylum Pseudomonadota; class Gammaproteobacteria; order Burkholderiales; family Gallionellaceae; genus PALSA-1006. The sequence continues at coordinate 6,699 of PLYB01000336.1, forward strand.
CTGGTGGTATTGCGTCTGTTGCAAGGTTTTGTTTCCGGGCCGATGGTGCCGCTCTCGCAAACCTTGTTGGTGCGGAATTTTCCCCCGGAAAAACGCGGTGCAGCGATGGGGATCTGGGCGATGACGGTGATTCTGGCACCGATCTGCGGCCCCTTGCTGGGCGGCTATATCTGCGACAACTTCCACTGGTCGTGGATATTTTTAATTAATATTCCTATCGGCTTATTCGGCAGCATTACTATTTGGCTGTTGATGCGTCATCGCGATTCCGTCATCGTTCCGATTCCGCTGGATAAAATCGGTTTGGCTTTGATGGTAGTCGGCATTGGCTGTCTGCAACTGATGTTGGAGGTCGGCCACGATTACGATTGGTTTGCCTCGCCATTTATCGCCACCATGGGAATCGTCGCGCTGGTGTCGCTCACGTTTTTTATTGCGTGGGCTATCATGACCGAGCATCCCATTGTGGATGTGCATTTGATGCGCGATGCTAATTTCAGATATGGCGTGATCTTGTTGTCGGTCGGATTCATGACCTACTTCGGGTCGGTGGTGATTTTTCCGCTTTGGTTGCAGACGGTGATGGGTTACTCAGCCGCGCAGGCGGGCATGGCGACGGCCCCCATCGGTGTCTTCACGCTCTTGCTTTCACCTTTTATCGGACGCAATATCGGGCGGCTTAATCTGCGCATATTGGCGACTTTCGCTTTTGCGGTGATGGGGGCGGTGTCCGTTTGGAATAGCATGATGACTCTGGATGTCACTTTTTGGACTGTCGTTTCGCCGCGTTTAGTGCAGGGGATCGGCATGGCTTGCTTTTTTTTGCCGGTGCAGGCGTTGATGCTTTCCAACATCACACCGGACAATATGGCCGCAGCATCGGGGTTGTCGAATTTTTTGCGCACGCTGGGAGCTGCTCTTGGTACCGCGATCAGTGTCACCTCATGGGAACATCTTGCTTCGATGAACCGTGCCGCCATGGTGGAGCATATCAACGTCTACAATCCGGCGAATACGGCTTATGTTCAACAATTACAAGCCATGGGCATGAGTAGCGAACAGGCATATGCAGTGATCGACCACGCACTGTTTTCGCAGAGTTATATGGTCGCTACCAACGAGTTCTTTTTATACAGTGCGGTATTGTTTTTCTTGCTGATGGGAGTGGTCTGGCTTACGCGTCCGCGCACCGGGACGGGCGGGGCGATGGGGCATTGAAAGGTACGGTATCTATTTTGCAAGCAATTGTTTTAACGTGGATTTGATATTATTTGGTATGCTCCGCCCGAGGGCTGTTGTATCATTACAATTCCACGACTGAGGGCGGGCAACTGACAGCCTTTAACGATTTCGCGAAACTCTGCTTTGCTGGAATCTATCCAATATTTTTTCCTTGTGGTTTGGTAAATTGGCGAGGCGAAGGCGCGCGGTTAGTGTGAACTCGCGTAACGATTCATTTGCCCGGCCGAAAAGTTTTTCGGAATCAGGTGGCCTCTTGGCCATGCCCGTTAGTGTGGTGACCGTAAACAAGCTATGCGTATATACAAGAAATTTCTCGACGGTGTGCCGGAGTATTTGGCGCGCTATTACTGGTGGGCATATCTGTGGCGGTGGGGCATCTGGTTTTTTGATCATCAGGCTGTTATCAATGTCATCCTGTTCGGCCAGTATGACAGGCTGTTGAAAAAAACACTGGCGCAAATCGAGGGCAAACATGGCGCGAAGATACTGCAACTGACCTGCGTGTACGGCAAGATGACGCCTGCACTGCTGTCCAGTACCGGCAATGAGGTTCACCTGTGCGATGCCGCTGCCGGTCAATTGCAATTGACGCGCCGCAAAACCCGGCATGTCGGAAATCGCTGTCATCTGGCGCGCATGAATGCAGAATGTCTTGGCTACTGCAACGAGGCCTTTGATCAGGTGATCGTATTTTTTTTGTTGCATGAAATGCCCGTAGTTGCACGTCAAAACACCTATGCAGAAATTGCGCGTGTGTTGCGCCCGGGTGGTTCGCTGCTGGTCACAGAATATGCTCCTGTATCACGCTGGCACTGGTTGTTCCGGATTTTACCGTTCCGTTTTTTGACGGGGCATTTTGAGCCATTCCTGCCGGCATTCAGGCAAGAAGACGTTGCCGAAAAAATAGGCGATGCACTCAAACATAATGGCAAGGCATTGAATGGTGAGCCGCTAGTCGAATACTGCTTCGCAGGGTTTTACCGCATCATGCGCTTTAATTTAATGCCGGAAATTAACCGGGTTTGAGGATAGGATTTTTGTTGATCGTGAGTCGCCGATAAAGGCACTCGGATCTAGTGTCAACGTGTCACAACGTACTAATATTATCTTCACGGAGGTGCATCTTGGAGTGTCACTGAAGTGAGAGAGGTTAACTGTAATGAGCGGCAATAAGAATCTGGCTACCAAAAGAAGTATATGGCTTGTGCTAAGCGGAGACATAGACAATATTATTCAGGGTGGGCTGAGAAATGATTTCAGAGGAATAACTGAAGTAAAAAATTATTCAAACTACAAAGCGCTGTGCCGGGGACTCGCTATACAGTCACCGTCCTTAATAATTTTGGACGGTATTTTAATCGAATCGTTAGCTGATGTTGTAAAGGCAATAAGCGAAAGTAAGCCTCTGTATAAAGTGCTGTTAATACTGCCTTCAGATACCACCAAGGAACAAATGCGAACTTTACTACAGTATTCGAATGTAGTTCTGGATCTCGTGATAAGGCCGTTTACCTTAAAACGCCTTTATACCTACCTTGCTGATCGCTTTAGCTTTTCAAAACCTCAAATTGTGACCGTCAAGCAGATTTCAACGGATAACCTGTCTGAAGGGATGATCTTGGCTGAGGCCGTTTTTGTAGGAGGGAGTACCGAGCCGCTGTTTGACTGTGGCACGGTGTTGGACGAAGCCTGTATTCAGGCGCTTATAAAAAACAGCATCAAAAACATAAAGGCTCACAAAGATACCAGTAAATTCATGAACTGCTGGGAAGTAAAGAAGTGTGGTTGTGAAGCCGAGTGTCCGGCCGCGTTCTTTGTCGATGCCGATGGCTTCCTCGGCGGTATTAATGCAGGCAGGGCATGTATTCTTCTCAAGTCTACCAAAGGTCCATGCGCCGGAACCTATAAAGATCCGGCGGAGAAGGTAAAAAACCTATGTCACGGTTGTAGCTTTTATAAAATGCTAGTCAAAGATGACATAGGGAAAATAACCATCGCCGATCTGGTTAAATATGTGGAAAATAAAAAATTACCCGCACCACCTGCCGAGCCTGCTAAATAAGCAGTGACTTTAAACGCTTAATCAAAGGCCCAGCGAAGCCAGCAGGTCGTCCACTTCATCTTGTCCATTGACACTGTCTCTGGCTTGATGCACGGGGCCGCTGGTTAGGCCTTCGGTGCTGATCAATGAGTCTTTGGTATTCGGCGCGTATTCTTTGAGTATGTCGAGCAGGATGCTCTCGATCTCGACGGCAGCGCCCACAATTTTATTGACCATTTGTCCGGCTACATCGCGAAATTCCTGCGCTTCCATGATTTGCATCAGGTTGTGGCGCAGACTTTCTTCCGCCATCGCGATCTCGCCCAGTTTTGAGATGGTCTCCATCACCAACTCTTGATGTTCGCTGAAGCTTGAGTCCGCCAGTCGCATGGACAGCTCGCTACAGGTGGCACGGTTGCGGCTGGCCAAGGGCAATGATACTTCCACTGCACTGATGGTTTTTTCCGATGCCTCATGCATGGACTTGTCGATAAAAGACAGCCGTTCGCGCGCATCCGGCATGGTGGATGCAGTTTGCTCCAGGCTGCGCATGTGCCCGAGCTCTTTGAGTATGCGGTGCAGCTTGGCCGTGGCAATGCCAATTTTTTCAACACGGGGGTCGGTCAGCGAAGTGCGTTTTTTACGTGGCTTGGTCGGTTCCATAGTTTTACTCACTTTGCCATAGTTTGAAAGATTTTTGACAATTTCTCGTTCAAGGTTGCCGCCGTAAAAGGCTTAACGACATAACCGCTGGCACCTGCTTGCGCGGCTTCGATGATGTTTTCGCGCTTGGCTTCCGCCGTGACCATCAATACCGGCAGATGTTTGAGCTTGGCATCCTTGCGAATGTTGCGCAGCAACTCGATGCCGGTCATATTCGGCATGTTCCAATCAGATACGACAAACTCGAAAGTGTCGTCGTTCTGTAATTTTTGCAGCGCGTCCGCACCATCTTCGGCTTCCTGCACGTTGGTGAAGCCGAGTTCTTTGAGGAGATTGCGCACGATACGACGCATCGTCGAGAAATCATCCACGACCAATATTTTCATATTTGGACTTACCATATCTTTGACTCCGATTACGTTTTATTTTTCAAACTGGTTGCTGCAATAAACGATCATTATAGATTAATGTGCATGGCTTTTGCTACCGCATCGCGGGTCAAATGCGGGGCGAACAACTCGATGAAGTCGTAAGTATAACCCCGCAGGTATTCATTTTTGCGAATGGCGATGCGAGTGGTGTTGGCCTTGAACAGATGAGAGGCTTCGATCTTGCGCAAATGACGGTCGCGCTCGGGGATAAAAGCCAGCTCGGCCAGGATGCCGACGCCTAGTCCCAGTTCTACATAAGTCTTAATCACATCCGCATCAATTGCGGTGAGGGCAATGTTGGGTTCGATGTCCGCACTGGCGAAGGCCTGGTCTATTTTGCTGCGACCGCTGAAAGCAAAATCGTAGGTGATGATCGGATATTCGGCCAACTTGGCCAGGGTCAGTTTCTTGATTTCCAGTAGCGGGTGCTTGGGCGGCACCACCACGCAGTGATGCCAATCGTAGCAGGGCAGGGTGACCAGCCCTTCGTAGAGCATGAGGCTTTCCGTGGCGATGGCGATATCCGCTTCCCGATTGAGGACCTGTTCGGCGATCTGAGTCGGATTGCCCTGATGCAGGCCGAGTTTTACTTTGGGATAGCGTTTGATGAATTGTTTCACCACGGGCGGCAGTACGTAACGTGCCTGCGTGTGCGTGGCGGCTAAAATAAGATTACCGCTGTCTTGTGCCTGAAACTCTTGCCCGACCTGTTTCAGATTGTCGGACTCGTGCAGGATGCGTTGGGCGATGTCGAGGATGGTCTTGCCCGGCTCGGTGAGTGCGACGATGCGCTTGCCATTGCGCACGAATATCTCGATGCCCAGCTCTTCTTCCAGAAGTTTGACCTGTTTGCTGATACCGGGTTGCGAGGTGTAAAGCGCGGCGGCGGCATCTGATATATTCAGGCCACGGCGTACGATCTCGTTCAGGTAACGCAATTGCTGTAAATTCATAATGGCATATTATATAGCAATTAATTATAACGCTCTAACAAAAAAGTATTTAATGATATAACGCGGCTCGCATAGAATGCGCACCTGAATTCGGGAAGTTGGAGCATATATGGATTGGTTGTACACGGCATCCGGTTTCGCAGTCGGATTGATAGTCGGCATAACGGGGGTCGGTGGCGGCTCACTGATGACGCCCTTGCTGGTGCTGTTTTTCGGCGTATCTCCAGCGACGGCGGTGGGAACCGACCTGTTGTATGCCTCGTTAACCAAGACCCTGGGCGGCTGGGTGCATAGCCGCAACGGCACGGTCGATTGGAAAGTGGTCGGGCTGTTGAGTCTTGGCAGTTTTCCGGCGGCGCTGGCAACCATAGCGCTGTTGAAATATCTCGCGCTGGATGAGAAGACGTTGCGCGGTTTGGTGACCAGTGTGTTGAGCGTGGCGCTGCTATCGACCGCGACGGCTTTGTTGTTGAAAGACTGGATCAAGCAACTGGCGCGGCGCAAAGACGGTACGGTGTACGAATTGCATCATCGTTATTTGCCCGGTGCAACGATTGCGACCGGCGTGGTAGTGGGGATGCTGGTGACTATTTCCTCGATTGGTGCGGGGGTGTTGGGAACGGTGGCACTGTTATTTTTGTATCCGCGTATGGCATCGGTAAGGGTGGTGGGCACGGACATCGTGCATGCCGTGCCGCTGACTGCCGTGGCGGGCATGGGACACATGGCGTTGGGCACGGTAAATTTTGTGCTGCTGGGGAGTTTGCTGCTGGGGTCGTTGCCCGGCATCTACATCGGCAGTCATTTGAGCGCGAAAGTGCCGGAAAAAGTGTTGCGTCCGGTGTTGGCAGCTATGCTGTTAATCATCGGTCTCAAGATGTTGTTTTATAAATGAGGTGAAAAATGAGTGCGAATAAACCCAATAAACCCAAACAAGTAAGCTGGTTCAACGGCTGCGGTGGACGCATCGGCGTGGTGGTCGGTCAGTCCGGTGAGCATGCCTATATCGGCGCGGCATTGCGCCACGATGAAGATTCTGATGTAGAGCACATTCTGGCCTATGGCGCGAAGTTCCCGCTGGATGCTGCGCTATTGTTGCCCGTGTCCAAGAGCTATCCGGCAGAGCATAAGGTTGGGGAAATTTAAATGTATCGCTACGATCAATTCGATCATCAATTAACTGCTGAGCGCGTCGCCCAGTTCAGCGATCAGGTGCGCCGCCGCCTATCGGGCGAGCTGGCGGAAGATGAGTTCCGCATTTTGCGTTTGCAGAATGGCGTGTACATGCAAATCCATGCTTACATGATGCGCATCGCGGTGCCTTATGGCATGGTGAGCGCCAAGCAAATGCGGATGCTGGCATCCATCGCGCGCAAATATGATCGCGGCTACGGGCATTTCTCGACGCGTCAGAACATTCAGTTCAATTGGCTCAAGCTGCAGGATGTGCCGGCCATTCTGGCTGACTTGGCTAGCGTCGAGATGCACGCCAATCAAACTTCGGGCAATTGCATACGCAATATCACCAGCGATGAGTTCGCGGGGGTGGCGCACGATGAGATCATTGATCCGCGCCCTTACGCCGAAATATTGCGCCAGTGGAGTACTTTTCATCCGGAGTTCGGCTATCTGCCGCGCAAGTTTAAATTCTCGATCACCGGTGCGACCCAAGATCGGGCCGCGATTTCGATCAACGACATCGGTCTGGAAGCAGTGAAAAATGCGCAGGGTGAGATTGGCTTTCGCGTGCTGGTCGGCGGGGGCTTGGGACGTACCCCGATCATCGGTAGTGAAATCGCCGCTTTCGTGCCCTGGCAGCATATCATCACCTATGCCGAGTCTATTGTGCGCGTGTTTAACGAATATGGCCGTCGCGACAATTTGTACAAGGCGCGTATCAAGATACTGGTAAAAGCCATCGGCATCGATGAGTTTCGTCGTCAGGTGGAAGAGGAGTGGAAATTTAGCAAAGACGGCCCGAGTACCATTACGCAAGCAGAACTGGATCGCGTTGCGGCGTGCTTTACTGCGCCCGCGTATGAGTCGCTGCCGCAAGAGGATGCCGCCGTGGCGCAGCAGCACAACAACAAAGCCTTCTCCAATTGGCTGAAGCGCAATGTCAAGCCGCATAAAGTGGCGGGCTACGCGGCGGTGGTACTGTCGCTGAAAAACTCCGGTATTGCGCCGGGCGATGCGACCGCGGAGCAGATGGATGCGGCGGCAGAGCTTGCTGATAAATTCAGCTTCGGTGAATTGCGCATTACGCATATGCAGAATCTGGTGTTGGCCGATGTTAAACGCTCTGACCTTTTTGCACTGTGGGAAGAGGCTAAAGCACAGGGTTTGGCGACACCCAATATCGGGCTGTTGACCGATGTCATTTGCTGCCCCGGGGGTGATTTTTGCACACTGGCCAATGCACGTTCCATTACGCTGGCCAAGGCAATTGACGAGCGTTTTGATAATATCGATTATCTGCACGATATTGGCGAGATCGATCTGAATATATCGGGCTGCGTGAATGCCTGCGGACATCATCACGTCGGGCACATCGGTATTCTGGGCGTGGATAAATCGGGCGAGGAGTGGTATCAGGTATCCATCGGCGGTTCCAAAGGCAGCCCCGCCAATATCGGCAAGATCATCGGGCGCTCTTTCTCCTTTGCGCAGATTCCCGAGGTGATCGCGCGGCTGTTGCAAGTGTATGTGCGCGAAAGGAAGACGGACGAGCGTTTCATCGATACGCTGCGCCGTAGCGGCATTGACCCGTTTGTAGAGTATGTGTATGCGACACCTGTAGTCGAGGATGAAAAGCTGTTGCTGCCCGATTACGATTTGATTAAGCAAGGTACTCCCTATGACACACCTTATTATTCGCCGAGGTTCTGATGTTGATCAAAAATAATGTGTTGGTTACGGATGAGTGGACCGTGTTGCGCCTCAAAGAAGGAGAGGCCGCAGATCGCGTTGTGGTTCCTGCCGGCAAAGTGATCGTGCCGTTTCCTGTGTGGAATTGCCAGCATGAAGCCTTGCAGGGAAGGCGGGAGTTGGGCGTGTGGCTGGCCAGCTTCGAGCGTGCAGAAGACTTGCAGGACGATATCAATCGCTTTCCGGTGATTGCTGTGGATTTCCACAAGTTTTCAGATGGTCGCGGTTATACCTTGGCCTACCGGCTACGCACGCAACTGGGTTTTCGCGGCGAGTTGCGCGCGATGGGTGACATCCTGCGCGACCAGTTGTTTTATTTGAAGCGAGTCGGGTTCGATACGTTCGCAGTCAGAGCGGATAAGGATATTCAAGACGCACTGCAGGGGCTGAGTGATTTTTCGCTCAGCTATCAAGCTTCAACTGATAATGCGTTGCCCTTGTATCGTCGAGTAGAGAGGGGGGCGGCACGATGAGTAGTTTGCAACAAAAAATCGACCAGACCGTTGCCGTGTTGCAGCAAGCTGCGCGCGAATATTTTCCGGTGGTCTTTGCCAACAGTTTGGGCGCGGAAGATATGGTGCTGACCGATCTCATTGCCAAACATCAACCGGATATAGGTATGTTTAGTCTGGATACCGGACGTTTGCCGCAAGAGACTTACGACTTGATGCAGAAGGTGCGCGAGCATTACAGCGTGCCGTTGCGTGTCTACTTTCCGGCGAGTGAACTGGTTGAAGATTATGTGAAGAAGCATGGCGTAAACGGTTTTTACGATAGCGTGGATAATCGCAAAGCGTGCTGCCATGTGCGTAAAGTCGAACCGTTGCAGCGTGCGCTGGCAGGCAAAAAAGCGTGGATCACCGGCCTGCGCCGCGAGCAGGCGGTGACGCGCGGCAGTCTGGAAGTGTCGTCGCTCGATGTGGATCACGGCTTGCAGAAATTCAATCCGCTGCTGGATTGGACGAATGCGGAAGTGTGGGAATACATCAAAGCGAATGACGTTCCCTATAACGCACTGCATGACCAGTTTTACCCCAGCATCGGCTGTGCGCCCTGTACCCGGGCAATCACGCCGGGTGAAGATATTCGGGCAGGACGCTGGTGGTGGGAAGACCCGCAGAATAAAGAGTGCGGCTTGCATGTTGGTAAGATAATGCCGTTGAAGAGAGTTTAAAACGTAAACCATTTAGCCACAGAGCACACAGAGATCACCGAGAAAACCTCATACCCTCTCTGTGTACTCTGATGAAACTACTAGCCATTCGACTAAGGCTGGGAAAAACTCCAGCCAAGTCGCTGGTTATGTGAACTCTGTGGCTTGAATTACGGTTTTTAGGATAATTCCAGACTACCCTTGCGCCGCCTCGCGTACCGTCTGTGCAATAGCATCCGCCCAGTGCCGCACCGCAGCACCGTCTTCGCCTTCAACCATCACGCGCAATAGCGGTTCGGTGCCGGAAGGACGCAGCAACACGCGCCCCTTGCCATCGAGCGCCGTTTCGGCGGCGGACACGGCGGCACGCACGCCGGGCTGCGCGGTGTAATCCGTGCCTTTGACCACGCGCACATTCACCAGCACCTGCGGGTACATGGTCAGTCCATCCACTGCTTGCGCCAGCGTTTGATTATTTACGCGCAATGCATGCAACACTTGCAAGGCAGAGATAATGCCATCTCCTGTTGTGTGCCGATCCAGGCAGATGATGTGACCGGAATTTTCCCCGCCCAGTTGCCAGCCGTTCTGTTGCAGCAATTCCATCACGTAGCGGTCACCCACCCTGGCGCGCGCAAACGGCACGTCGAGGCGCTGTATGGCGTGCTCGAAAGCGAGATTGGTCATCAACGTGCCCACCACGCCGCCCTTGAGCAAGCCCTGCGCATGGCGATGCCTGGCGATGACGTACATCAACTGGTCACCGTCGTACAAAGTCCCATCCGCATCAACCATTACCAAGCGGTCGCCGTCGCCGTCCAGCGCGATCCCGAGATCGGCATGATGCTCCTTGACCGCCTGCTGCAAATTGGCCGGGGCGGTCGCGCCGTAACCATCGTTGATATTCTTGCCGTCCGGGTTTACGCCGATGGCGACCACATCCGCGCCGAGTTCATGAAACACATGACGGGCGATATGATAGGCCGCGCCGTGCGCGCAATCCACCACCAGCTTCAAGCCGCGCAGATCGAGGTCGTAGGGAAAGCTGCTCTTGCAGAATTCGATGTAGCGTCCCGCCGCATCGTCGATACGCTTGGCCTTGCCCAGACTGGCCGAGGCCATGGTCACGATGGGATGATCCAGCCCAGCTTCGATGGCGAGTTCGGTCTCGTCCGGCAGTTTGCTGCCCTTGCTGGAAAAAAACTTGATGCCGTTGTCCTCGAACGGATTGTGCGAGGCGGAAATAACAATGCCCGCCTGCAAGCGCAACGCGCGGGTGAGGTAGGCCACCGCCGGGGTCGGCACCGGCCCGGCCAAGTACACATCCACCCCGGCGGCAATCAGCCCGGCCTGCAACGCCGACTCCAGCATATAGCCGGAGATACGCGTGTCCTTGCCGATCAACACGCCCGGACGCTCACCCTGCGCCAAATGCCAGTCAGCGGAAGCCAGCACCTTGCCGGCTGAATAGCCGAGATGCATCACGAATTCCGGCGTAATGGGATATTCCCCTACTTTGCCGCGCACACCGTCTGTACCAAAATATTTTCTGCTCACTCTGTTACTCCATTCAACTTTGACCTTGCCCCTGTATTCAGTATCTCTTAACGCGCTCATTATGCGGCATCCTTCGTCTGCGCCGCAAACCAGTTTTTCTCGAACGGCATCGGGCTGATATAGTCCAGCATCGAGTGAAGTCTTCTGTGGTTGTAATACATCAACCAATCAATCACCTCGTCCATAGCATAACTGAGACAACGATCTCTTTTGACGACTACCTTGTGTTACGTTTAACTCGAATCAATTCGCGCGCGTATTTTCGTTTGGCATTTGCAGGCGACAATCTGTATAATGCGCGGTGTCGACAATCTGGAACACTCGATTTGAGTGTTACTTCTTTGTTTGAGAACGCTAAAGAAAATTTATATTGGCTCAGTGGGATGCATAATGGCTTTTCAAAGTCCATTTCCCCGCCAATATTTTATACATAGCAAAAAAGTTTTACGCGCCCGTAGCTCAGCTGGATAGAGTACTTGGCTACGAACCAAGGGGTCAGGAGTTCGAATCTCTTCGGGCGCACCATATAAACAAAGGGCTTATAGCTTAACTGCTGTAAGCTCTTTTTCTTTGTATTTTCAATTAGGGGTAAACGTAGGGGTAAACCAGAAAATTGCTGGGAGCCTATTTAAAGCCGAGCAGGATATCTGGATAACAGTGGCAGTGGCTGAATGCGGGATGTTTACTGCTCCGTTGGGAGGTCAGCTTCGAAGATCGGCTCCAGCACCAGCATTGCTGCTGTCATGCAGACCCGATCCCGCACGGTCGTGATGCCCAGCGGCCTGAGTTTGCCGTTGGCCTTCGGTATGAACACGCGTCTGATCGGCTCCGGTCGGTACGTCTCCTCCCTGAGCGCAAGC
>PLYB01000124.1 GCA_003151655.1 Gallionellaceae bacterium
ATGAGTTGGTTTCAAAAACTGTTACCACCTAAGATCAAACGTCGTGAAGACTCCGATATCAAAAAGAGTGTGCCGGATGGTTTGTGGCACAAATGTCCGTCTTGTGAGGCCGTGCTGTATCACGCCGATTTGGAAAAGAATCACAGTGTTTGCCCCAAGTGCAATCATCATCACCGCGTTACTGCGCGCAGCCGTTTAAATTGGTTGCTGGACAATGAAGGCCGCTTCGAGATTGGTTCGGAAGTGTTGCCTGTTGATACCCTGAAATTCAAGGATCAGAAAAAATATAGTGAGCGCTTGGTTGATGCCAAACGTAACTCCGGTGAAGATGATTCCGTTGTTGTGCTGCAAGGCAGCATCCATGCATTGCCGGTTGTTGTGGCAGCGTTTGAATTTACCTTCATGGGCGGCTCGATGGGGTCGGNNTTTCGCTGATGCAGATGGCAAAGACCAGCGCGGCACTTACCCAACTCAGTCAAGAAAAACTGCCATTTATTTCCGTGCTCACCGATCCAACCATGGGCGGAGTTTCTGCCAGCTTCGCCTTTCTGGGCGATGTGGTCATCGGTGAGCCGGGTGCCTTGATCGGTTTCGCCGGAGCGCGCGTTATTCAGCAGACCGTACGCGAGACACTACCGGATGGATTCCAGCGTGCGGAATTCTTGCTGGAACACGGTGCCATCGACATGATCGTGGATCGACGCGAGATGCGCGATCAACTCGCTACACTGATTACGCTGCTGACCAAACAGGCNNGCACGTTTCTGTGCCCACGCGGATTTTTGTACCTCAGTCCGAAAATCCAGGAAAATCGTAGAGTGCGTTTTCTTTTGTTCACATAAAATCACCCCGCTAATTCCATCATGCTTGGAGGTTGTTGAAATGCTGACCCGTTCGATTCTGTACCTTCTCGCAACATTTACTTTTTCAAGTGCTGTCTTTGCATCTGAACAAACCTACATTCGTGAGTACACCTATCAGGCCAGTGAAGCCGATAGCAAAATATCTGCTCGCGCCATTGCGTTGCAGGAAGTTAAACGCGAATTACTTGGTGAGTTGGGTACACATGTCAGCGCACTGATAAAACAGCAAAGTTCATCTGATGGTCGTAGGCTAGACACACAGGAAATCGAAACCCTGTCAGCGGGTGTTACCAGCGTGCAGATACTTGATGAAAAATGGAATGGCTCAGTTTATGTGCTCAAGGCGCAGATCAAAGCCGATCCGGCAGATGTGCTGAAATCGCTGAATAAAATGTTGGATGTTGATGCGAAGAATAAGCAAATATCGCAACTGGCCGACAATCTTTCAAAAGTGAGTGGTCAGAATATTCAAATCGCAGAATCGCTTACCCAATCCAAAAAAGAAACAGATGCGGCACTCGCAGAAATTGCACGCCTAAAAAAGCAACTTGAAGAAAAACAAACCGATGTTTCACGGCAAGCTTTGCAAGCAGACTATCAGAAACAGACCGAAAAATTGACTTTGAGTGAATTGGTTGATTCGGGAGTAAAACTATATGGTAAGGCGCGCTATGTTGAAGCTGTACAGTTATTTCAGAAAGCGGCCGAACAGGGGCTCGCACAAGCGCAATACAGTCTAGGCGTGATGTATACCAAAGGCGATGGCGTCTCACACGATACAAAGCAGGCGGTATATTGGTATCAGAAAGCAGCCGATCAAGGGTTGGCAGAGGCGCAATACAATCTCGGCGTGTCGTATCTCAAAGGCGAAGGTGTCGCACACGATGTAAAGCAGGCGGTGTATTGGTATCAAAAGGCGGCCGAACAAGGAGTTGCAGATGCGCAGGTCCTACTTGGCATGATGTATGACAGAGGTGATGGAGTCGCATACGATGCTAAGCAGGCAGCATATTGGTATCAGAAAGCAGCCGATCAGGGGAACGCAGAGGCGCAATACCAACTTGGCAGAATATATTACTTTTATAAAGGAGAGGATGTCGTACACGATGCCAAGCAGGCAGTGTATTGGTGGCAGAAAGCAGCCGATCAGGGGATCGCAGGGGCGCAATACCAGCTCGCCACAATGTATTACAAAGGAGAGGGTGTCGCACACGATCCAAAGCAAGCAGCTTATTGGGTTAATAAAGCGGCCGATCAAGGGTTGGCTGAGGCGCAATTCAACCTCGGTCTGCTGTATTTCGAGGGCAATGGTGTTGCGCATGATGACAAGCAGGCAGCGTATTGGTATCGAAAAGCAGCCGATCAAGGGCTGGCTGCGGCGCAATTCAACCTCGGTCAGATGTATTACCAAGGCAAAGGTGTCGCACACGATGCAGAGCAGGCAGCGTATTGGTATCAGAAAGCAGCTGTTCAAAGTATTGCATTGGCGCAAGTTGCCCTCGGCGTGTTGTACAGCAAAGGTGAGGGGGTCGGACACGATGCCAAACAGGCAGTGTATTGGTATCAGAAAGCTGCCGACCAAGGGTCAGCTTCAGCTCAATACCGTCTAGGGCTGATGTATGGCACAGGTGATGGTGTCGCGAAAGATATACAGCAAGCTGAGTATTGGTTTCAGAAAGCGGCCGATCAGGGAGATGCTCAAGCCATCGAATTACTGCGCAAGCTTCAGTAGATTGGATGGAGTTTAAAGTTGATTTGTTAGCGGTTAGATATATCCAGTGTTTTGAGTGTGGGCGGCAGCAATGTGCCTTGGATTCAACCGGTGGATGCAACAGATTAATCAATTGGTTATGAAATTAATGCGCGCCTCACTATTTTTAATAATACGGATCGGTGCGTCCGTCTAATAATTGTTAGGAGAATTATATGAAGGCTCTCGAAAAGGATGGCGTAATCGACCATGACGCAATAGAAACAAAAGCTCGCGTAGTGGCGTTAGAAGCCATCGTCTCGTGGCAGACCAGTAGGTTGGAGGTTTGCCTATCGCTTTTGCCAAGCGACGTGAAAGCTCTTGCGCTAAAGGAAATGGAAGGTTCGATTGAAAGAGCTGTTGTTGAATATAGGAATGTTCTATTTCCAGATATGTCGGCGATGGATTCCGATTATCTAAATGAATTGATTCAAGAGGTTTTTCTTGAGTATGTTCGTGAGATTCAAAAGACATTGGGTATCCCTTCCTAACTCGGCGTTCGAGTGCACAGCCAAAACCATAGGTACTCCAAATATGTACTCAGAAAAAATTTTGACTCCTGAACAATTGCAAGCTATTGGCTCAGTGGCTGTTGAAGCTTCACGCCTTGAGGAGTGGGTTGAAATTTTAATTTGGGAGTTATGTGGTTTCGATGAAAAAACTGGTCGTGTTTTTACAGAACGAATGATGTTGGATGCTAAAGTTGAGCTATTCCGCGATCTTTTTACACAGAGAAATAGTGATAAAAAAATAGCATCTGAATTTAAAGAAATTTTCGACAAAATTAAGGGCGACATACCTAAAAGGAACACCATAATCCACGGGCACTGGAGTCCTGAAGATATAAAAGCTTCGCTGTTCAAGATTGTGTCCGGGCAATCATGTTCTGACTCTGTTGCAGTGCGAAAGAGATTGAAAAAAACACCACCTCCAGTTTTGGCTAAGGATGTCATAGAGGTCGCTCGGAGGCTTCACAATCACCGCAAGGCGTTGGTTCTGTTTTTTGGAAAGCATGAAGCTCTTTTTCCATTGGCAAGTAAATCTGTGTAACCAATTCCGAGGGGGAATCAAAATTCTTGTCAAAGCAAGCGTAGGGCGCAATAACCAACGGGCATTGCGNNGGCTAACCTACCTCGAATCCCTGCATCCAAAAACCATCGCGCTCGGTTTGGAGCGCGTGGCTCAAGTCAAGCAACGGCTCAATCTCCAAACTGATTTTCCGGTCATCATTGTCGGCGGCACCAACGGTAAGGGTTCAGTGTGCGCGATCCTGGAGTCGATGTTGCATGCTGCCGGTTACCGCGTTGGCTGCTACACCTCGCCGCATCTGCTGGACTATAACGAACGGGTGCGCGTCGGCAAGCAACAGGCGAGTGATGCGGAGTTGAGCGCTTCGTTTGCGCGGATCGAACAGGTGCGTGGCGAAATTCCATTAACTTATTTTGAATTCGGCACGCTGGCTGCGATGCAGTTATTCGTTGAGCACAAAGTCGATGTCGCTATCCTCGAAGTGGGACTGGGCGGCAGGCTGGATGCGGTGAATGTGTTCGATGCGGATTGCGCAGTGGTGACCAGCATCGACATCGATCACGCGGATTATCTGGGCGACACACGCGAGCTGATTGCGTTCGAGAAGGCGGGAATATTTCGTGCGGGCAAGGTGGCAGTATTTGGCGACAGCGATGTGCCGCAGGCAATACGCACTCAGGCGGAAAAAGTGGGCGCGGAGTTGTGGTGTATCGGCAGCGAGTTCGGGTTCACTTCGCACCAAGGGCAGTGGGATTTTCGTAGTAAGGCGTGCACTCGCAGTGCTTTACCTTTCCCGGCTTTACGCGGCGCTTATCAATTAAATAATGCCTGTGCGGCGTTGGCGGCATTGGATGCGCTAAAAGAAAAATTGCCGGTGAGTATGGAGGCAGTACGGCNNCGCGTTCGCTGGCGCAGAATCTGGCAGCGTTGCCGCCGTGCCCGAAAACTTACGCGGTCTGCGCAATGCTAAAAGACAAAGATATGGCGGGGGTGGTCGCCGCGCTGAAATCGCAGGTGGATGTATGGTTGGTGGCGGGCATTAATGCGCCGCGCGGAGCATCGGCGGACGAGCTGGGGCTGGTATTAGATCTGTCTCATGCGGGCGAGGTGCTACGCTTTCCCACAGTTACCGAAGCTTTGCATCATGCCTATAA
>PLYB01000119.1 GCA_003151655.1 Gallionellaceae bacterium
GTCCTGCTGCCCGAGAGCGATGCCAAACAAGCTACGGAGGTGGCGGAGCGGCTGCGCCAGAACATCGCCAGCGCAGTGATCCCGCTGGAACAGGGAGGTAAGATGAGCTTCACCGCATCAATCGGTAGCTCCACACTTACCGCAGCAAATGCCAACGTTGATAAGCTGCTCGAACTGGCGGATAANNAAGCGATGTATGAGGCCAAGCACACCGGGCGCAACAGGGTGTGTGCGGCAGTTCATGAGTAGTGCAATTTACTGCTACGTTTACCTCCCTGCAAGCGGGATTTTTACCACCACCTGAGTTCCCTTACCCGGCTTGCTGCTGATCCTGGCCTTGCCCTTAATCATCAGGGCGCGCTCCATGATGCCGAGCAAACCGAAGGCGTTGTCCTTGTTAGTATTCCTGTCGAACCCCACTCCGTTGTCTTTTACCACCAGAATCAACGAGCCATCCCTGATTATGAACAGGATGCTTACGCTGGTGGCCTGCGCGTGTTTGGCTACATTGTTGAGAGATTCCTGAAGCACCCTGAACAACACGCAAGACTGGTTTTCTTCCAGCGTTAACTCACTCTCCGGCAAAACGAGTCCGCTCTCGACTCCCGTGTGTTTCATAAAGTCCTGCACATAGCGTTCGACCGCTGCCGCAAACCCGATGTCATGCAGTTGAATGGGCATTAACTGGCTGACCACATGGCGCATGGTATGGATCATTTCGTCCACCAGCTTATTCATCTGCTCCGCCTCTGCCGTAAGTTGCGCCATTTCAGGTGGTAGTTGGGATTCCAGCCAGTGAATGCGCATCTTGAGCGCGGTCAGCGTCGCCCCGCACTCGTCGTGGATTTCGCGCGCGATCCGTGTCCGTTCCTCTTCCCTCACTTTATCCAGATGCAAGGCAAGCTGTTGCAATTTCTTGTAGGACAAGGCGAGTTTCTGCTCGTCCTTGAGTTTTTTTTCGGTAATGTCGGAAAACTGCCCGACATAGCGGAATAAGCTGCCGTCTTTGTGGCGAATTGCACTGATGCTGAGCCATTTGGCGTGGAATTTGCCATCCTTGCGACGATCCCATAGTTCGCCCTGCCAATATCCATGATTCTGAATCGACTGCCACATCTGCTGGTAAAAGGGCTGACCATGTTTGCCTGACTGGAATATGCGCGGATTCTTGCCACGAACTTCTTCCAGCGTATATCCGGTGATAGCCGTAAACGCCGGATTGATATCTACGATGAGATTGTTTTCATCGGTCACGACGATGCCTTCGTGGCTCGCCTGATAGACCGATGCCGCCAGTCTTAACGCCTCCTCATTCTGCTTGCGCTTGGTAATGTCGCGCATGATCGCCGTGTAGATATTTTTCCCGGCGATGTTTACCTGCGATATGGTTGCCTCAAACGGAAATTCCTCACCATCGGCGCGCAAGGCGTAGGATATTCCGGGCATATTCATGGTGCGCGAAGTGTGGCCTGTCTTGCCAAACGCGATTATGTGCTGCCGGTGTTTTTCCCGGAATCGGATCGGGAGGAGCAGGTCAAGAGCTTGACCGATGATGTCGGCGGCACGGTAGCCGAACATCTGCTCGGCAGCATGGTTGAAAATGAGGATGTTCTGCTGCTCATCGGTTGCGACGATAGCATCCATCGCGGATTCGATGAGACCGTTGAGAAGAGTCTGCTGTGCCTGCATGCCGATATCTCTTAATGTTGCATGGTAGAAAGTTTACGCGATTATTCCAAGAAAATCACCAAGCCAAGCTACTTCCCCGCTAGCGGGATTTTTACCACTATCTGAGTGCCTTTGCCCGGCTGGCTGCTGATCCTGGCTCTACCATTCACCATCAGGGCGCGTTCTCTGATGCCGAGCAAGCCGAAGGAGTTGTCTTTGTGTATGTTGCTGTCGAACCCCACCCCGTTGTCCTTCACCAGAAAAATCAACGAGTGATCCCTGCTTGTGAACAGGATGCCTACTCTGGTGGCCTGCGCGTGTTTGGCTACATTGTTCATGGCTTCTTGAAGTATGCGGAACATTGCGGAGGACTGGTTTTCATCCAGTGTTAACTCTTCCTCCGGCAAAATGAGTTCGCACTCAATTTCTGTGTATTTCTGAAACTCCTGCACGTAGTGTTCGACTGCCGCTGCAAATCCGAGGTCGTGCAGCAGGGTAGGCTTTAATTGGTTGACCACAAAACGCATGGTATAAATCGAGTCGGTGACCAGTTTATCCATCTGTTCCGTCTCTGCCGTAAACTGCGCCATTTCCGGCGGCAGCTTTGATTCCAGCCAGTGAATGCGCATCTTGAGCGCAGTCAGCGTCGCTCCCATCTCATCGTGCAATTCGCGTGCGATCCTTCCCCGTTCTTCTTCCCTCACTATATCCAGATGCAAGGAAAGTTGCTGTAATTGCCTGTAGGACTCGGCGAGTTTCTTCTCTGCCAGTATTCGCGCGGTGATGTCGCGGAACGAACCGAGCACGACTTTCTGTCCGTTCAATTCGATGATGGCGGTCTTGATGGATACTTCGAGAATTCTTCCGTCCCTGGTGATCGCTTGAGTTTCGACCATCTCCTCCAACCCGCCGGGGCAACATTCGAAACCGCCGGATACTTCCGCCCCGCCAACATCGGGATGAACGATCCTCAGTGGTTTTCCGATAAGTTCCGATCTCTCCCAGCCGAGCAGATCCGCAAAAGACTGGTTGAGGTCGAGGAACACACAGCTTTTGGCATCTGCGAGCGCAACGGCATCATTGGTTCCCTCAAATAGCTTGCGGTAGCGCTCATCGGACTTCTGGAGTTCGATGGTGCGGCTTTCAACCAGTTGTTCCAGATGGTTGCGGTATTTGAGCAACTCGGCTTCTGTCAGCGTTTGCTGTTCAATTAACCGGGTCAAGGGGCGGAATACCCAATATATAGAGTGCGGGAAAAAGAAGCGTGCTAAGGATGGCAGCATCCAGAAAATTTTTACCCCATTCCGGAATGGGCGGAAGCAGGCTGAAAGCCCCCATGATGCACAGTTCCACCAGAAATACGGCGGACATCAATACGAGCAGCATTCTGACTGGCGATGTTGTGTCCAGAGAGGAAATATTTTGACGGATACTTGCTTTTCCATTCATATTAGTCATCTTTAACAGGTGCAGGATCTGAATTGAAGTCTGCTGGATTGAGGGGCTGTGGCACGCATATAGCATTGTGACAGTGCCGGTGTCTTTAAAACATCAGCGCTTTGCCAGATAAGCGCCCAGAAAATTCCGCAATTATCTATCGGTGTTTGTCCTATATCGCC
>PLYB01000330.1 GCA_003151655.1 Gallionellaceae bacterium
AGATCGGTCCGGCAGAGTGGAAAAAACGGATCGGAACAATTCCGGTTAGACAGATTTAGTTTTGTGCTTTTGCGGTTTTAGAAAGCTGCAAAAGTGCTGAAGTGATTCAGCAACCGTAGCGAGCAACATCAGGACAAGGCGCGCGGGAACGAAAAACCGGAATGTACATTTGTACATGAGGATTTTGAGTTCGTGCGCAACGCCGTCATGAAGTTGCGCATAACCAATGACTTGCTGCGTTTNNNNGTGAACCTGGTCAGATCCGGAAGGAAGCAGCCACAGCCAATCGTTGCAAGTGCCGGGGGTAAGGCTCGCCTCCTATTTTTCGAGGGTGTTACACTCGATATTTTTAACAGGCGACTATGTCAGCGACTTCTGTACTAGCCCGCAAATGGCGCCCTAAAAACTTTGCCCAACTGGCAGGGCAGGAGCACGTCGTGCAAGCGCTGACCAATGCGCTGACCCAAAGCCGCCTGCATCATGCTTATCTCTTCACCGGCACGCGCGGCGTGGGCAAGACCACCATCGCGCGCATCTTCGCCAAATCCCTGAATTGTGAATCCGGCATCACGGCAACGCCATGCGGTGTGTGCAGTGCTTGTACCGAGATAGATAGCGGGCGTTTTATCGATCTGATCGAATTGGATGCGGCATCCAATACGCAAGTGGATAACATGCGCGAGCTGCTGGATGGGGCGCTGTATGCGCCGACCAGCGGGCGTTTCAAGGTGTATATCATCGACGAAGTGCACATGCTGTCGAAGTCCGCGTTCAACGCCATGTTGAAAACGCTGGAAGAGCCGCCCGCGCATGTGAAGTTCATTCTGGCTACCACCGATCCGCAAAAAATTCCCGTCACGGTGCTGTCGCGCTGTTTGCAATTTAACCTCAAACAATTGCCGCCTGCGCTGATTCACACCCATCTGCAATATGTATTGGGGCAGGAAAATATTCCGTACGAAATGGGCGCATTGAATCTGGTGGCACGCGCCGCACAGGGTAGTATGCGCGATGCGCTGAGTTTGATGGATCAGGCCATTGCCTATTCTTCCGGCAAAGTTGATGAAGCGTTGGTGCGCACCATGTTGGGGGCGATTGATCAGGGTTATCTGTTCGACCTGCTGCAAGCATTGCGCGCGGGCGATGGTGCGGGACTGTTGCGCATTGCCGACCAGATGACCATGCGTAGCGTGGCATTCGAAGCGGCGTTGCAGGATATGGCGACGCTGTTGCATCGTATCGCTTTGGCGCAAACCATTCCGAATGCCATTGCGGAAGATGAACCCGAACGCGCGCGTTTGTTGGAGTTGGCGCAGCAGTTTTCGCCTGAAGAAATTCAGTTGAATTATCAGATCGTTATCCACGGACGCAAGGAAATCGATCTTGCACCGGATGAGTATGCCGGTTTTACCATGACGCTGCTGCGCATGCTGGCATTCGCGCCGCAGGGGGCAGGACGTGCTGCAGAGCCGCGCACGCCAGTGGCGCAAGCAACATCTAGCCCCGTTTATGCTGCGGCTCGTGCCGAGCCGGTTGCGTCCGCGCCGAGTGCTCCTGTGGCTCCGCGAACGGCTCCCGCGCAGAGCGGCACGCTGGATTGGAATGCTTTGTTGACGCAGCTCAACCTGCAAGGCATGGCGCGTGAGTTGGCAAAACATAGCGTGCTGGGAAGCTTTGCTGACGGACGCTTGGTTTTGCATCTTGCACCTCAACAAAAACACTTGCAGACTAACAAAATGGCGGTGGATAAATTGCAAGCTGCACTGACTGAGTATTTTGCCCGTCCGGTGAAATTGTCGGTGGAGTTGGGCAGTACTGATGCTGTTGCAACACCGGCTGCCGTTGAGCAAGAGGAAAAAAGAACTCGTCAGCAACAGGCGGAAGAGGCGATCAAACAGGATGCTTTTGTACGCGAGGCGCAAGCTGTGCTTGGTGCGCAGATCGTGGAAAGTTCAATCAAACCAATTCAACAGTAATGCGGAGGAAATAGCAAATGATGAAGGGCGGAATGGCCGGGCTGATGAAGCAGGCGCAACAGATGCAAGCCAACATGAAAAAGGCGCAGGACGAACTGGCGACCATGGAGGTGGAGGGGCAATCGGGTTCGGGTATGGTCAAGGTGATCATGACTTGCTCGCATGATGTGCGCCGCGTATCGCTGGATGCCAGCGTGATGGATGACAAAGAAATGCTGGAAGATTTGATTGTCGCGGCATTGCAAGATGCCAACAAAAAAGCCGGAGAGACCTCGAAGAAGCGCATGAGCGGCTTTACCGCGAGCTTGCCTCCGGGCATGAGTTTGCCGTTTTAAGTGCTGAATCGAAAAACTTTTGCCACCGAGAACACTGAGCTCACAGAGGAAATCCAAGCCTCGCCTCTCTCTGTGTACTCTGATGAAACTACTAGCCATTCGACTAAGGCTGACAGAAATGCCAGCCAAATCGCTGGTTATGTGGCTGATTTGGGTTGCTTGAAATGAACACACCTTCCAGTCTGGAAGATCTGATCAAGGCGTTGCGCTGCTTGCCGGGCGTAGGGCCGAAGTCGGCGCAGCGCATGGCTTATCATTTGCTGCAGCGTGACCGTCCTGCGGCTTTACAGTTGGCGCATGCGCTTAAACATGCTGTGGAAAGCGTCAAGCACTGTAGTAAGTGCAATAATTTTTCTGAAGAAGAGGTCTGCGTCTTGTGTCGTTCGGAACGGCGTGAGACAAATCTGCTTTGCGTGGTGGAGATGCCCGCTGATTTGCTGATGATGGAACAGGCGCAGTGCTTTCGCGGCATGTATTTCGTGTTGATGGGGCGGCTGTCGCCGCTGGATGGTGTGGGCGCGCGCGACTTGCCGCTGGAGCGTTTGGTCAGACGTGCGCAGGAGCTGGGCTGCGAGGTGTTGTTGGCGACAAACTTCACCGTTGAGGGGGAAGCGACGGCACATTATCTGGCTACGTTGTTGCGGGCGCAGGGCATCAAAGTTTCGCGCATCGCGAGGGGTTTGCCGGTAGGCGGCGAATTGGAGCATGTGGATAGCGGGACGTTGGCACAAGCCGTGCTGGAAAGACGAGTGATCACAGAATGAATGAAGAAACTGAAATAGTCCAGCAAGGCGAACGTTTGCAAAAATTGCTGGCGCAGGCGGGCGTTGGTTCGCGCCGCGAAATGGAAGAATGGATTTCTGCCGGTCGAGTGACGGTTAATGGCGAAGTGGCAACGCTGGGTATGCGCGCGGTCGAAGGCGATGTGGTGTGCGCGGACAAGCGTGTGATACATGTCAAGGGACAGGCTGCGCAGGGCTTGCCGCGCGTATTGTTGTACCACAAGCAAGAGGGCGAGATCGTCAGCCGCGATGATCCGGAAAGCCGTACCAGTGTGTTTGATAATCTGCCCAAATTGCGCGGGCAGAAATGGATTGCCATCGGTCGTCTGGATTTTAATACCAGCGGTTTGCTGATCTTTACCACCTCGGGTGAATTGGCGAATCGTTTGATGCATCCTCGTTTCGAGGTCGAGCGCGAGTATGCGGTGCGCGTGCAAGGCCAGCTGACGGCCGAGCAGATGCGCCAGCTGACCAAGCAAGGTATCGAACTGGAAGACGGCTTGGTTAAATTTGAGAAATTGACCGACGAAGGTGGCGAAGGGTTCAACCACTGGTATCGACTCGTATTGAAAGAGGGACGCAACCGCGTCGTGCGCCGTACTTTCGAGGCACTGGAGTTGACGATTAGTCGTTTGATGCGGGTGCGCTTCGGCATCATCAATCTGCCGCCGAGTATCAAGCGGGGCAAGATGGCAGAGCTGGGCGAAGAACAGGTCATGATGATATTGGACTGGGTTGGGTTGCCGACGGAGTTTATCGAAAAGCAGGAGCCGGCAAGAGTTATGCGTCCAAGGCCGGGAAAGGGCGAGGGCAAAGAAGTAGAACCCAGGGAGATCCGGACACCCGCTGTGAATAAAACGGCAGGGCGTCGCGGGCAGGCAGACAAGTCACGTGCGCGCGTCCACCGGAAAACCAAGTCTGGTGCGAAACTTTAACCTTCGTTTAAAATTCGAGCGGTTAACAACGATTCCTGGGCAATGTTGTATTTTGAGTGAGCGAGTAAGCGGATTAAAGACGAATGGAAGAGCGAGGCAATAAGACCATCATATGCAGCGTATTTTTTTTGGATATTGTCGAATATTCGAAAAAGTCCGTCGCGGGTCAAATTTCCCTGAAGGAGCGGTTTAATGCTTTCTTGTCTACCGCTATTCGTGATGTGCCGAGTAATGATCGTATTATTTTGGACACGGGTGATGGTGCTGCAATCAGTTTTCTGGGGGATGTAGAAGACGCGTTGCGTGCCGCGCTCAGTATGCGCACCAGCCTGTTAAGTGAAGAAAGTTTTATTGAGCCACCGTTGCGGGTGCGCATGGGGGTTAATCTTGGCCCGGTGCGCCTGGTGAAGGATATCAACGGCCAACCGAATATCGTGGGCGACGGTATTAATGTTGCGCAGCGGGTGATGGGGTTCGCGGAACCTGGGCAAATACTGGTGTCGCGTTCTTACTACGATGCGGCTTCACGTTTGTCGCAAGAGTATGCCGGAATGTTTCATTTTGAAGGTTCTCGCACAGACAAGCATGTGCGGGAGCATGAAGTATATGCGATCGGCCACCCCGGTGATTTTACCGCTTCTCAGCAAGCCAATGGAGCAGCAGCGGAAGCTACTAAAGCGCAGCTCGGTTTTCGCGCGAGGTGTCAGTTTTTTTGGGATGCTTTGCGGGCTCGTTACAACGCCTTGGTAATGTATATTCGCGAGGAGTTTAAGCGTGCGTCTACCCGCAAGAAAACGCTGTATATCGGACTCGTGGCAACACCTGTTATCTTATTGCTATTGTTAGTCATCAAGTTGGCTCACAAGCAGGAAGCTCCGCCCAAAGAATTAGCCAACGTCACAGAGGTAAATTCGCTAGCACCGGTCGATGCCGCTAAAACAGCAATATCGCCAGCATCGTCAGTTCCTGTGGCAACAGCGACGCATGGCACGACTGCGCACGACCATAAAACTGACAGTCCGCATAAATTAAAGACCTCACATGACGGCAAAGAGGTATCTGCAACCAGCAAGTCGCAAGCAACGGTTTCTCTCACGGTAAAGCCATGGGGCGAGGTCTATCTTGATGGCAAATGGGTTGATGTGAGTCCGCCCTTGACCAAGCTACATGTTCCAATCGGGGTGCATGTTATTGAGTTGCGAAATACGACGTTCCCTGTGTATAAGCAGACTATTAAAGCGAATGCCGGCGATAAACTCAGTATTAACCACAAGTTTGCAAATTAGCCGGGTACAAGGGAGAAGCAGATGTTGGATAGCGGCAAAAATATCATGTTGGTCGGGTTGTGCGTATTGACCTTGGGCGGTTGTGCCATGAAATCTTTTTGCGGCGATGCCGATAGCGATGTCAAGCTGTTCAGAACCCCGACTGAGTTTATGATAAACAACGGGATCAAAAATTACGAAGATGGCAATTATTCAGCCTCCCTTACGATTTTGCAGAATCTCGTGGCGCAAAAATCCGCAACAAAAAATGAAAAAATTTTAGCGTATAAATATTTGGCTTTTATCCATTGTATTTCGTCGACAGAATCGAGAGACTACAGGGAGAGAATGTGCCGGGATTCTTTCAAAAAAGCGTTCGACCTTAATCCGGAATTTAATTTAAGTCCGGCTGAAGCAGGGCACCCCGTGTGGGGACCGATATTCAGCAGCGTAAAAAACACGCCTAAAAAATAACGACTACGATGAATAAGATACGCCAACTTGGGCGATATGAAATCATTTCCGAGCTCGGGCAGGGGGCGATGGGTGTTGTCTATAAGGCCAGAGACCCGCTGATTGATCGTGTCGTTGCGATCAAAACCATCAATCTGGGATTCGCACTGGAAGAGAGAGCTGAATACGAGGGACGCTTTTATCAAGAGGCCAAGGCTGCAGGACGCTTGAGTCATCCCAACATCGTTACCATCTATGATGTCGGCAAAAGCGGTGATGTTGCCTACATTGCCATGGAGTTTTTGCACGGGCGTGAGTTGCGAGACATTCTGGACGATGGTCAGGTATTGTCAGTAGAGCGGATTCTGGATTTTGTGCATCAGGTTGCGCTGGGTCTGGCTTATGCCCATGAGCATGGAATCGTTCACCGGGACGTGAAACCCTCCAACATCATGGTAAGCCCAGAGGGGCATGTAAAAATTACCGATTTCGGCATTGCCCGCATGGAGTCTGCTTCAGTACGAACACAGACCGGGATGGTTCTAGGATCTCCCAGATATATGTCGCCCGAACAAGTCATGGGGAAGCATATTGATCAACGCTCGGATATTTTTTCTCTGGGGGTGATGCTGTATGAAATGCTGACCGGAAAGACTCCCTTTCTCGGCGAGAATATCAACGCCATCATGTACCAAACACTGAATTACATCCCGCCGCCGCCCTCTTCAGCGAATCCTGACGTACCGGAGATGCTCAATTTCATCGTCGCTAAAATGCTGGCAAAAGGATTGGATGATCGTTATCAAACCGCCAAAGACTTGGCGGCTGATTTGCGTGATTGTCGCGATAAGTTACCGCACTCGGCTGTACCTTTCGTTGTGGCTAGGGCATCATTGAAAGTAGTTGATGCGGTGTCGCGCATGGATGGGGGCGATGAACCTGCAAGCGTGTTGACATTAGGCTTGTCGCCTGCATTTGATTCATTCAGTGCGACCATGCGCTTGGCCGCGCAGACGGTAAGCAGTGAAGAGGTTGATGAAATAGCTAAGACAATTAAATTGACGCGCCTTGGAAAAGAGGGCGCGAATAAGGCAGTGCCCCCCCCCAAGTTTGCCTCGCCAGCTAAATTAGCTGCAGCAGTATCCGCTTCCCCTTCCCCTGAAAATATATCAAACGGATTAATGGGAAAAAAAGCATGGATGTTAGGTGCCTTTGCCGTGCTATTGTCCATTGCACTTCTTGTAGCGCTCTTGCAGTAGGCATTTTTGCCGCACTGGCTGAGTGTGGAGAAACCTATGCAGCACGACTTTTCATTCTATCCGTCCCATCAATTGGCGCTGTGCATTCTTACGGGACATGGTGCTGCGGTTGGCGCACTTATTTTTGTTCCAATGCCGAAAGCGGCGCTTGTTTTATTGCTCATAGTGTTGATGTGGAGCGCGATTTATTACGTGCTGCGCGACGCGCGATTGACTTTGGAAGGCGCATGGGTTGCTATGCGGTTGGAGGATAATCGCGTAATTTTTTTTAACCGTAACGGTGACGAGTCGACGGGCAAATTACTGCGCAGCAGCGTGGTCACGCCGCACCTCGTGATATTGAATATTGTGCTCCCCGGTCGTCGCAGTGGGCGAAGTGTGGTGCTGATGCCGGACAGTATGGACGAAGAGTCATTTCGTCAGTTACGGGTCGTGTTGAAGTGGGGCGTTGCGCTTGCGGCTTGAAATTAGCCCCACCCGTAAAAATTAGAACAAAATTACACCGGCGACATACGTATTGCTCGGTGTTTCAGTTAAAGTACCCGTAACATCCTGCAGGTTATATTTGTTAATCCCCGCGCGAAAACCGATTCGCATTCTGTTCCCGCCGATGGCAAATTCATAGGGCAGAGTGATCTGCGCACCCACCCCGTAAGTCGAGCCTTTCCAACTGACTTCAACTTCGGCAGGGGAGGGGGTATTTGATCTTGACATACTGGTGAAACCCGCGCGGGCAAAAACAGCAAACCAATTGGTTAAGGGAAGGCTCAGCTTGGCGGCTGCCTCGGCACCGGAAAGCGACGTGGACGTATAGGTTGAGCCAACCCCGGTGTAGCCAACGGGAGGAACGGTATAGTTGGCTTTTTCAGCCAGTAACACCATTCCGCCCTCGACGGCGAGCACGGAATTAAAGCGGTAGCCGATCAAGCCACTCAAAGAAGTGCCGCTATCGACATTGCTGATATTGGTGGTTTGTCCTGCGATGCCGACCAGATAAGCTCCTCTATCTTGCCCCGAGTCTGCCATGGCTGGTGTTACGGCTGCGGTCATAAGTGCAACGGCAAAAAGTGTCTTGTTCATTTTAATCCTTCATATCATAACAATGCGCTGATCGGCATTCATCATTCCCCGGATTGTCCGTGGGATATTTTCCCGCATTGTGCGCATCATAACCAATGCGTCTCCGGTTGTAAAGCAAAGCGCTGTTGCGCGGAGCGGTATGGTCTTTCTACTTGCGCAACCGCAGTAAAAGAACTACGCTGGCACGCAAATTGTCAGGAGACGAACATGATGCAAACACTTGAAGCCACGTTGGACGAAAGCGGTCACATCCATTTTGTCGAGCCGATAAAAATTAGTGGAATGCGTCGAGTACTGGTTACGTTACTCGACGCATCGAATGAAAGCGGCGTATCTGTATCATCCCCTCCGAAAAGCATCACCGCACGCGGCACCATGAAAGGGATGTTGTCGAGCGTGGATGAATTCATCGCTAACAAAGGCGCAGAAATTGCACTTGAAGAAAAGTGATGAACCTAAAAACCGCAGTTGTCACACCGCTCATGCTTCGATACGCCTTGCTACGCAAGGCACTCAGCACGAACGGTGTGGTCTCCAATTTGGCGATAGGCCGTTCGTCCTGAGTAGCCCGCACTTTGGGCGTATCGAAGGATTGCCATCCTTCAACTGCGGTTTTTAGGATGAACGGTTACCTGCTTGATGCATGTGCACTCATCAGCTCTGCTGAATGACGAAATGGGGGCGCAACGAGTCGAAGCGATATTAACCGGCGATGCGCCAGTATATATGAGTGCAGTCAACGCATTGGAAGTTGCCTACGATGCCGTGCGCCGCAGCCAAGACAACAGCACGGCTGCCATCATTCTGCGTGTTGTGTCAGATGCCAACATCGAAATCCTGTGGTCGCTAACAGAAGCCGAATGGCTAGCTGCTGCCCGCTGGAAAGCGCGAGGCCACCTTTCACTTGCCGATGCGATTGCGCTGGCGATTGCAGAAACGCGCAATTTCAAACTGGTTAGCGCAGACCACCACGAACTCGATCCGCTGGAAGCCGAGGGGCTGATTCAAGTTGAATGGTTGCGGTGAGTTGCAAGATCGATGGTGACACCCCCATCGTTTCCTTACAGAAATTCGTGTTCTGTCGCCTATCGCCCGAACCTACTCCAAGGTTTCCAGAAACCCCAGTAACGCTGTTCTCTGCTGAGGTTTGAGGCGGGAATAGCTGCTTAACAGGCGGCGTTCTTCCGGCAGTATCCAATCATCGGTGGCGGATTCTCGTGTGCCGGGCGTGATGGAAGGATGCATCTCGCCGCGCCCGGTGGAAAGCCACTCCATACTCACCCCCAGCATTACTGACAGTCGCGCTAGGTTTTTCGTATGCGGTGCTTTGCGCCCCGATTCCCAGTCTGCCACCGAAGGTTGGGTGACGAACATGCGCCGGGCTAAATCTGCCTGACTCCATCCCAGTGCTTTGCGCGCTTGTTTGATGCGTTCTTCCATAGTGGTGAGGATTGTATTGCTTTCAGCTATATAGCCGTAATACGGCAAAGGCTATTGCATAAGCAATCGGCGAAAGACATAATGCCAAAAGTTGCGCCGCCGACTTAACGATAAACCACTGTTGTACGACGACGCTAAATCCGCAGTCTTAGAAGAAAGATCAGGGGGAAAGTACGATGCGTTTCAACAACACCAAGTTTATTTATAGTGCGCTGTTTCTGGTTTCAATATTACTCGCCGCGTGTCTCGGAGGCAGCGGCGGTAGCAGTAGCAGCGCAACCACAAGTAGCAGCACAACCACGAGTACCACAGTAGCTACATTGAGCGGTGTTGTTGCCGTAGGCACACCAATAGCAAGCAGCAGTATCAGTGTTGTTTGCGCGGCAGGTAGTAAACTTACTGCCACGTCAGCTAGCGATGGGTCATGGTCAGCAACGATTTCCGGTCAAACACTCCCCTGCGCTGCTGAGGCAACGGGCGGCACAATAAACAGCGCGGCCAATACTACGGCCTATCATTCCGTCGCGACTGTTGCGGGTACAATGAACATCACCCCGCTCACCGATCTGCTAGTTGCTTCTTTGGCTGGCTCAACACCGGGTACGTGGTTTACAGGATTAAGTAAATCCACTACGCCATTGACCTCTGTAACTTCAACCACGGTGAGTAGCGCACTGAGCACGCTGAGCACTTCATTTAGCGGGCTGACAAAACTCGGCACGACCAACCCGATCACTACGGCTTTCAACCCGACATCCGGGAATCCGAGTGACGATATGTTGACTGCGCTGGCAACAGCAACTACTAACGCAGGGGTGACCTATTCAACATTGTTGAGCAATACCGCCAGCAATACTGCGATTCCTTCAAATGTTAATACCCAGCTTGCAACCGCTTATGCGGGTACAACGAGTGGAAGTAGAATGGGCGGCTCGGTACAAGGAAAAGCGCTTAGCTTGGCAGGGCAAGTTTCTTCCTTCACAGGCACTGCAAATACGGCCATGAGTCACGGTTGGGCAGATGGTGCAGCGGCTTCGGCAACGCTCTACAATCCTAACGGCATCACCACCGATGGTACTAATCTGTATGTGGTGGATACAGGTAACAACAAAATCCGCAAGATCGTG
>PLYB01000323.1 GCA_003151655.1 Gallionellaceae bacterium
AGCCTCTTCCAATATGAAATGAGTCTGAAGGGTTTGCGTATTTCCAACATGAAATGAGTCTGAAATTGATTTGCCGGGCCGGTCATTATGCGAGGCATGGTGATCAACATGGAAGAAGCGAAGCTACGTACCTTGGAGCAGATCAAGGCATTTTTGGACGGGACATCGGAGGCGGTATTTCGGGTTCCAAAAGGGGAGCGCAACCAGTTTGTCGAGCGGGTGCTCAAGCGGTTTGGCTACGCCCCTCACGGGCGACTTGATAAGGGCGTATTGCTGCGCTATATCGAGCGCATGAGCGGGCTGTCGCGCCAGCAAGTAACCCGCTTGGTGCGGCAATACCGCAAGGATGGGAAGCTGTCGAAACGGCCCTGCGCGCCCAAGCGGGGTTTCACCTGCCGCTATACCGCAGCGGACGTACTCTTGCTGGCCGAGACGGATGTGCTTCACAGCACGCTGTCCGGGCCTGCCACCAAGAAACTCATGGAGCGCGCCTACGAGGTGTTCGGTGACCCGCGCTACGAGCGCCTGTCTGGCATCTCGGTTTCCCACCTGTACAACCTGCGCGGGAGCAAGCCGTATCAGGACAAACGGCGGCACTGGACCAAGACTAACCCCACCGGCATTCCCATCGGCAAACGCCGCGCACCGCAGCCGGACGGGATGCCGGGATACATCCGCATAGACAGCGTGCATCAGGGCGACCAGGATGGCGTTAAGGGCGTGTATCACATCAACGCGGTGGACTGTGTGACACAGATGCAATTCGTCGCCACCTGCGAGAAGATCAGCGAGGCGTATTTGCTGCCCGTCATCGAACAGTTGCTGGCCGGGTTTCCGTTTGTCATCCTCGGATTTCACTCGGATAACGGCTCGGAATACATCAACTACAAGGTGGCAAAAATGCTGAAGAAGTTGCTGGTCGAGTTCACCAAATCACGACCACGGCATTCCAACGATAACGCCTTGGCGGAATCCAAAAATGCCTCGGTGGTGCGCAAGCATCTGGGCTACGAGCATATCCCGCAATACTGCGCCAGTCTGGTCAATGCCTTCTGTGCCGATTATCTCAACCCTTACGTCAACTTCCACCGGCCATGTTTCTTCCCGGAAACGATCACGGATGCCAAGGGAAAAGAGCGCAAGAAATACCGCTACGAGAACATGATGACGCCTTATGAAAAGTTCAAATCAACGCCCGAGGCAGGCCAATATCTCAAGAAGGGCGTCACCCTCGAACAACTTGACGCGAGCCTTCTGCTGAAATCGTTGACCTCATGCCACTAGTGCAACAGGCCACATATCAAAATAATGACCGTTTGCATTTTATATCAGAACTGAGATAACATGACAAAACCAATTGAATGGCTAGGTGATAGTTTAGACGTTGTGCGTGAGTTTTCTGAGACGGGGCGCTATCACACCGGACGAGAATTGCGGCGCGTTCAGTCTGGCGAAATGCCAACTGATTGGAAGCCGATGATTACCATTGGTCGAGGTGTGGCAGAAATTCGGATTCATGCCGAAAATGAATATCGCATTATTTACATCGCCAAATTTGTAGAAGCGTTATATGTGCTGCACAGCTTCACTAAGAAGTCTCAGCAAACATCAAAACAAGATATAGCGCTAGCGGAAAAACGCTATAAAGAATTGCAGTGGGAAAGGGCAAAAAAATGAACGCACCGTTAAAAATAGTAAAAGGCAGTGACAACATATTCCGCGACCTCGGCTTTCCAGAAGGTGAGGCGCAAAATCTACTACTTCGCACTGACTTGATGATTAAGATCGAACGGCTCGTTAAAAAGAGCGGACTAATTCAAAGCGAAGCCGCTGAAATGCTGGGTATCACTCAGCCTAGACTAAACGACTTGCTTAAAGGCCGTATTGAGAAGTTCAGTCTTGATGCTCTCGTCAACATGATTGCCCGTGCAGGGATGGAAGTCAAAATGACCGTCAAGAAGGCGGCATAGCAAATGTTTCTCGAAGGAAAAGATTACCTAAATATTTGGGAGGTTGCCCACCGTTGGGCGGGTCTTGATCCCGAGTCTACTTCCGCCAATGATCTGCCAGAGGAGGTACGTTATTTCATCCACAAAATGATTGAGGGCTATCTCGGCGATGAACTCAAGCTCAGAAGAGCTAATGGTTATCGTGCTGTCAGAGATGAGATTTACATTTTGTTTTGGGAGGTTAACCCCTTCATTAATTTCTTGTGGTCATGCCTTACTAAAGGGAATTTCAACAAGTAAAAGCTCTCAAACTTGTATGTCAGGCGGAGAGAGTTGATTAACTTCTGTAAACAGGAAGAAATCGACATGAGCAGCTCTGTGTCTTCGCTTTGACGCATTTATGAACGCATCTCTTAAAGGTAGACCAGTTAACCCAATTCTTCCAGATAGTAAAGATATCTGAGCCCATGGATCGGTAACAAACAATGCCTTCAGTATTTCTAAAACTGTTTCATCAGATATATTTGCTTGGCTGTATCCGAATGCGTGAGGGGTTACCCAAGGTACATTTGATTGCAAAAAATCGTATAACTCAATATATGGGAGCAGCATCAGCGTATGCAGTAGTGCTAAAAGCGATCGAGAACGACATTCAAGCTTTGTTAAAGTCTAATCCTGAGATTTTTACCTTTAGTAAGCTTGATAAAGGTTTCGTAGAAATACGGGATTTCCAATCAACTGGCGTTGTAGCATTCGCAAAGGGTATGCCGTTTGCCAAGTTATCATCCGGAAAGCAGAGTCTCAACGGGCATCGAGTTCAAGTAAAGGAAGAATATCGTCAAAATAGCATTGACTCGATTGAAAACCTAGTAACTCATTTGTAAAGCTACCCGCTAAAGAAAAAAAGATGGCCGTCACATATCCATAGCCCGAAGCCCCGCGCCTGTGGTGCCTCTATCACAGGCAGGCGCGGGGGCACGAAGTGCGGCTGTGGGTATGTGGTTCTCAGGCCGTTGAGAAAACATAGATTTGACTTCCCATATCTCTTTCTGTAGTGTCGCGTCTGAAACATGACCAGCGTTGCAACATGTTTGCCTAAGATGTACTAGGACAAGCCCGAATAAGGTAGGCCATAGTGCCGTTTACCCAGTGCCCCTCTTCTTAGACCAGAGCAACATCATTCGTCGATTTACGTCGGCGGTTTGGTGTGTGCTCTGTTTTCGTTTCTAGCACCTCCAAACCGCTCAATCTGGTTATGGAGGCATCATGCAACAGCACACACAAAGTATCGAACAAGGCTTGGTTCTCGACCATCTGGCCGAACGGGTGCGCAGCGCTCGCCGGTCAGATGGGAGTGAAGCGAATCCCTCGTGTAGTAATACGAGGGAAACAATTGGTGAAAGCCAAATACCTTTTAATGTGGGAATCGGTTCCGAGATTCTGACTGACGATGAAACAGAAAGCGTCAAGATAACGACTGACGGCAAGTTTTCAAAAATCACGTTAACCCCCATCCCAAACGATTCAGTATTACCGCAAGTCGCACACATTGATTGGGTGGCTTTCAGCTTCATGCCCAAAGAAGATCAGTACGACCCGATATTAAATTCGATTGTGCAACTCGCTTCATTGTTAGGGCTGCAATCCATGCCAGCGATTGCGACTGGTGGTGGCTGGAATGGCAACCATCGCACACTGTCGCGGGTGATTGGTTGATTGAGGGTAAGCATCCTGTACGAGTTTTTATTTATGCAGGAAAGCCGATTGCAAATGCCAATACGCGCGCATGGCGGAGTGCTTTAAAACGTGCTGGCATAGAGAATTTCCGCTGGCATGATTTGAGGCATACATGGGCAAGCTGGCACAGAATGCAGGGGACACCCACGCATGAACTGCAACAGCTTGGCGGATGGAAGACAGGTGCAATGGTGGAACGGTACGCACACCTAGCATCTGACCATCTGGCGAATGCGGCGGCTCGACTGGATTCTGTAATGATTGGCTACGATTTGGCTACGGTCGCCAAAGAATAAAAAGGCCTGCATCGCTGCAAGCCTTTTATTTGTTGGTGGGCCCTCGCGGACTTGAACCGCGGACCAAAGGATTATGAGTCCTCTGCTCTAACCAACTGAGCTAAGGGCCCTTGACTGTTACTCTTCGCCGTCGAGAAAGCTTTTCAGCTTTTCCGAACGGGAAGGATGACGCAATTTGCGCAATGCCTTGGCTTCAATTTGGCGAATGCGTTCACGTGTTACGTCGAATTGTTTGCCGACTTCTTCCAGGGTGTGGTCGGTGTTCATCTCGATACCGAAGCGCATGCGCAATACTTTGGCTTCACGCGGGGTGAGGCTGTCCAGAATATCTTTGGTGACATTGCGCAGGCTGTCGTACACCGCCGCTTCGACGGGTGCCAAGGTATTGCCATCCTCGATGAAGTCGCCCAGGTGGGAGTCATCATCGTCGCCCACCGGAGTTTCCATGGAGATGGGTTCTTTGGCGATCTTGAGTATTTTGCGGATCTTGTCTTCCGGCATTTCCATCTTGATCGCCAGCGTCGCGGCATCTGCATCCAAACCGGTCTCTTGCAATATCTGGCGCGAGATGCGATTCATCTTGTTGATGGTCTCGATCATATGCACCGGAATACGGATGGTGCGCGCTTGATCGGCGATAGAACGCGTGATTGCCTGACGTATCCACCATGTCGCATAGGTCGAGAATTTATATCCGCGACGATATTCAAATTTATCCACGGCCTTCATCAGGCCGATGTTGCCNNCGGCGGGCTTTGGCTTCGCCGTTGGTCATCTGCTTGTTGATCTCTTTCAGATCTTTGACCGGAATACCAACGCGCTGCTGCAAGTCCAGCATCTTTTTTTGCTGGTCGATGATCGCGGCCTGATAACGTGACAGGGTCTCGCTATAGGGCTTCTTGGTAGCGATCTCTTGCTTAACCCAATCCAGATTCTCTTCGTTGAGCGGGAACACCTTGATGAAGTGAGGGCGCGGCATGTGCGCTTTGGTAACGCATAGCTCCTGAATGCTGCGCTCGTAGCTGCGGACTTCTTCTACCAGTCCGCGCATCGTGTCACACAGCGCATCTACTTGTTTCGCCGAGAAACGGAACTGCATCAATTCATCGGAAATCTGTGACTGAATTTTGTCGTATTGCTTGCTGCGATAACCGAATTTTTCATATGATTTGCCCAGCTTGGTGAACAAGTCGGCAATCACGGCAAAGCGTGCCAAGGCATCTTCCTTGAGTTGCGCCAGATTGGCTGCGGCAGCGGCCTCGCCATCTTCTTCCGACTCTTCCTCTTCTTCCGCCTCTTCCTCTTCTTCCGAATCTTCTTCTTCGGCTACCGGCTCGGCAACAACTTCTTCCTGAACATCAATGAAGCCATCGATCACTTCATCGATGCGCAATTCTTCTTTGATAACCTTATCCGCCAACGCCAAAATCTCCGCGATGGTCGCAGGGCAGGCGGAGATAGACTGAATCATGTGCTTCAAGCCTTCTTCGATACGCTTGGCAATGACAATTTCGTCTTGACGGGTGAGCAGGCCTACCGTACCCATTTCGCGCATATACATGCGCACCGGGTCGGTGGTGCGACCGAAATCGGAGTCAACCGTCGAAAGCGCTGCTTCCGCTGCTTCCACCGCATCTTCATCCGCAGCCACCGGAGTGGCATCGGACATGACTTGATTCTCGACATCGGGTGCCTGATCATGAACGGTGATGCCCATGTCATTAATCATGCTCACCACGCCTTCGATCTGCTCGACTTCGAGCATTTCCGGCAGGTGGTCATTGATCTCGGCGAAGGTGAGATAGCCGCGCTCTTTACCCAGCAGGATCAGTGCTTTTAAGCGCGTGCGGCGTTCTTCCACATCTTGCAATTGTTCGGCGGCGTTAACCTCCGGCTTCGCGCTGGCGGCTGGCTTGGTTTTGGCAGCGGTTGGCTTTGCGGGAGCGGGCTTCTTGTTCTGTTGCTGAGTCGCCATAATTGGAGAATCCTCAAATGTAATTTTCGTAATACGTGCAGCACTAAATATGACACGTGCGCTGCTAAAAAGGTCGCGGATTATACCCGATTTTTAAAATTTTTCCGAGGCTTAGCTACGTTTACTCTCTTTTCAGCAGTTGCAAGTAACGTGCCCGCTCATGTTCGCTCAGGGCTTTCAGGTCTTGGCCTTGCATCTTGGCGTTCAGCACGGCCAGCTCTGCCTTGCGTGATTCCTCGCGCAGTTTGTCCAGTGTTCCGGCAAATTCGGCCCCGACATCGAAATCTTCACCCCATTGCATCACTTCGCCCTGTGCCGAAGCAAATACCACTTCATGCACAGTTCCTTGAAAATGCTGAATCATTGCTGCCGTGCTGGTCTCGTCTGCCGATTCATGCAGCCAGTCGGCTAACGCGGCAATAGCAGCCCCTTCCGCGCCTTCACCCTCGCGCAACCAGTCTTCGGGTAATTCGCGTACCAGTTCCGGGCGCATCACCAGACAGCGCAGCAAAGTGCGCAAACCGGAAGGGGTAGAGCGTTTGGCCTTGGGGGGGGCAGGGCGACGCGGCGAGGCAAGCGGCTTAATATCAAAGCGTGCTTCCAGCTCTTCCTGCGTTATTCCGGCCAGTGCGGCTACCTCTTTGCGTAGTATCAAGGCCATGGTCGGTGCAGTAATCGCAGCCAATAGCGGTTGAGCCTTTTGCAGCAAGGCGCTGCGTCCTTCCGGGGTGTGCAGATCGACTTGCGCGCTTAACTCGCGCAGCATATAACCGGAAAGAGGCAGCGAATCTTCCAGCGCCTCTTCAAATGCCTCGGTACCAAATTCGCGGATGTAGGTGTCGGGGTCATGCTCTTCCGGCAAAAACAAAAAACCGATGCGCTTGCCGTCCACCAGTTGCGGCAGAGCATTTTCCAAAGCGCGCCATGCGGCTTTTTGCCCGGCTCTGTCACCGTCGAAACAGAACACCACTTGCTCGCACAGGCGCAGCAGCTTTTGCACATGAAACGGCGTGGTCGCCGTACCCAGAGTCGCCACGGCATATTCCACGCCATGCTGCGCCAATGCCACCACATCCATGTAACCTTCGACCACGACCACGCGTTGTTGCGCGCGAATAGATTTTTGCGCCTGATACAGGCCATAAAGTTCATGGCCTTTTTCAAACAGCGGTGTTTCGGGAGAGTTCAGATACTTAGGCTCGCCCTTGTCCAGCACGCGCCCGCNNACGATGGGGAACATGATGCGGTCGCGGAAACGGTCGTAACGTTTGTCGTTTTCGCCCTCGATCACCAGTCCGGTTTCCACCAGACTGGCATCCTGATAATAGGGTACGGCGCTGCTGAGATTTTGCCACCCATCCGGCGAGTAGCCGATGCCGAAGCGCGCCGCAACTTCGCCGCTCAGGCCGCGTCCTTTCAGATAGTCGATGGCGCGCGGAGACTGTTTCAATTGTTCGCGATAGTAACGGGTAGCGGTTTGCATCAGATCGTAAAGATCGGGCGCGACTTTGTGCTGCGGTACATTGGAGGCTTCCTGCGGCACCGTCACGCCGATGCTTCTGGCGAGATCTTCTACCGCCTCAACGAAACCCATGCCGGTATGTTCCATCACAAAACCGATGGCTGTGCCATGCGCGCCGCAACCGAAACAGTGATAGAACTGCTTGGACTGGCTNNGCGGCACATAGCGCTCGATCACATCTACAATGTCGAGGCGGTTGAGCAGGTCCTGAATGAAACTTTTTGGAATCACTCCGCCCTCGCTGTTTAATCTTGGGGATCGAAACTACAGACCGCTTTCGCGGGTAATTACAAACTACTTCGACAGCTGCGCCTTGATCAAGCCGGATACCTTGCCCATATCGGCACGTCCGGCCAATTTTGGTTTGATCGCAGCCATTACTTTGCCCATATCTTGCGGGCCGGCTGCGCCTGTCGCGGCAATCACTTCGGCGATGGCGGAAACAATCTCGGCCTCGCTGAACTGTTGCGGCATATAGGTCTGCAGCACCGTCACTTCAAACTTTTCCACATCGGCCAAGTCTTGGCGGTTGGCCGCTTCGTATTGGCTAATGGAATCGCGGCGCTGCTTCAGCATCTTTT
>PLYB01000160.1 GCA_003151655.1 Gallionellaceae bacterium
TCCAACGCTTCTGCACCGGCTTTGATGGCTGTGTCCGATAGTGTTTTGCTGAGTTCATAACTGGCTTCCAATTGTTGATGCGCCTCAATCACATCCAGTTGCGAACCAGTTGCATCAGGACGACCAAAGGTGCTAACGTACAAACCTTCATTAGCGGTGATAGCACCATACGCATCCGTGTTGAGCGCAAAACCGGAACCGTAAAACGCCTGACGCTCGTTGCCTTTTTGTCCGACCAAATAACCCAAATTTAGTTGCGCATGGGTGTTACTGCTATAGAGCTGTACCCGATTTTCGTTGGTATTGTCGTCCAGGACTAACTGGTTATAACCACGTCCTTTATATTCTTTTGATTTCACACCAGAGAGTTTGCCGTTGCTGTGCCAGTGCGGTGTCTGGTTGCCGTTGTAGACCCGGCCGGTGACAACCGGTCTGTCCGGATTACCATCTAAAAAAGTTACGATGACTTCCTCCCCGATACGGGGCACGTGGAGTGCGCCGTAGTCATTACCCGCATTCGGATAACTGACGCGTACCCAACANNAGCTTAATACGGTTTAAGGAATCAGTATAAATTTCTTCCGATTCTGGCCCCACTACAATGGCGGTCTGCGGATGTATCACTGGCCTGTGATGTTCCAGCGGACTGCGATACTCTTTAATGCTGCGTTGAACTTCAATGTGGTTAATGCAAAAACCGCTGGTGTAATAATGGTCGTTAGCATATTTACTGGTATTGATGCGAGGTGCGCCCGTACCTGCACCGGCCGTTTGCTTCGCCGTTCTCTCCTTAACTTCTGCAATTTGCTGCTGCAAACTACCCGGAAAATCGACCGTAGTGGTCCCGACCGGCAGATTGTTTTCAATAAACCACTGCAAGCCAATGATGAAATATTCGCACTCTGCTGGCTGGTCATTTCTATGGTCAGTATGACCTTCAAAATCAAAGCAGTGACCCACTGCCAGACGGCGCACGCTGGATGTGGCGAAAAAACGTTTGGCTCTTGACTCCCATCCTTCAACGGTGTTTCTTACCTGCCTTTTGCCCTGTTCATCCAGCTTAAAGGTGTAGGCACCGCTGTATTCATATACCTCGAGTTGCTCCGGTATATTGCCGTGGCCGGTGGAGATTGACTTGACAGGTTTTTTGGGGTAGCTCGGCGCTTTGTAATCGAAAGTGAACGTTCTGAGCAAGGTGCTAATTAACTGACGATGACCACTCCATTGCGTGATTTTATCGACGTCATCATTGCTGCCGGCGCGATGGAATTGAATGGCTTTGGGAGCAAGCCAGGGTAAATTATTGACTGAGTCGGTGATGACGAGTGTGTGATCTTTTCCATCTTTTTGTTGCTCATGGTAAAAATACCATCCTTCTTGTTCGATCAAGCGCATCACGAAATTAAAATCAGTTTCATACTGCGTACAATAAGAGCGGGCAACGGAGGGTCTGTCTAAGTAAAAGCGATAGCGCCCACGGGCTTCCGGATGCTTATAAAAAACTTCCCTGAGAATAGCCACCGTACTTTTGTCCTGCCAGATACGCGCGTCTTTGCGGTGTTTTAAGAAATGCAGCCACGAAGAGAAGGTCAATTGATAAACTGAAAACTGTCCATCGAAGCCGAGTCTACTCACGCGATTTACATAACCGTGTATTGGCAAGTAGTCGTGCTTGTTGGTTTGCTGTATCCATAGCGTTATAGGTTGCGCAATGAGTTGTTTCAGTTCAATATCTTGTTTTAGCGTCAGCACATCCAGCTTATATTCATATGGGCGACCGAGTCTGTCTTCTCCGACTAAACGCTGTGGGAGAAGGGTATTTTTGCCAATGAAGGTGTCTAATTTTAAAATGCGGCCGTTTTGGCCCATGCCATTGCTGATCGATTCTAATAAATTTCTTGTTGTTTCCATGACTGATTTCTTTTATCTGTTTAGTGAGCCTAATCACATTATCTAAGCCCAAACTGCCCCCTTTTAACCACACTATTTGATGTTTAAATAAAAAACCCCCTCAAAGAACTTGATTAAAAGTTCAGAAAGGGGGTATCTCTTACGGTTCCACAACCAACAAGAGCTGACTAGTGTCTCAAATTTTTTTATTTAATGCCAGTTTTCATTTGTTCTTAATCCAAATTGATCAGGAAATTGCCACTAAGACCCGGGAGCAAGGCTGCATTTGTTGTGGCGGGAAATTACACGCAGCGGATTATCCCCGCAGTCCTGTTGGCATACCATCCGAACTCCGAGACTACTTTGACGAGCGGCTAAGCTTTTGTTGCGCCGTCTGTCGTCACAGAGCCACCCCACCCTCTGTACGATTTTTTGGCCGTCGCTGGTACCCCGCGCCGTTCCATCTGTTGATCTGTGTGCTGATGTGCGGCATCAATGAACGCCGTCTTTCGCAGATAAAGCGCCACTTCGGGATTACGGTGAATGAATCAACCTGGAAGCGCTGGCGGAAGTGGTGGAGCAACGAATTTGAAGAAACCGCCTTCTGGCGGAAAGAAAAAGGTCTGATGCCCAATGCTGGTATCACGGACACACCATTTCCACGTGCGTTACTCAATGAATTCCACGGCACATTGGAGAAAAAAATGCAGTTTTTATTGCGCCTTCTTTCGCCGTTGACCGGAGGAATTTTACGCGCTGTTTAAGGGAGGAAATAAATCCGCAGAGTATGCCACTATCCCCAAAAAATCCCCCACGGTAACCTTCAACTCCCTTCATTTTTGATCAGGAGTTAGTATGAATACCGAACCACAAGATGCCAGTCACCACCAGGCACGCTGGGCCCGCTTTCGCTTTTCGATTGTCGGTCCGTTACTTGCAGCACCTCCCAAAGCTGGCGCACTCGGGCAGACTTTGGCAGAGCTGGCCAAAAAACAATGGAAGCATCCCATCACCGACATCGCCGTTTCGTTCAGCATCGCCACACTGGAACGCTGGTTTTACCGGGCAAAAAAAGGGAATGATCCCGTCGCGGCTCTGCGCACCAAACGTCGGAGCGACAGTGCCATTACACGCGCATTGAACCTCGAATTAAAGCAGGCGGTTCAACAGCAACATCGCGCGCATCCTGGCTGGAGTGTTCAGTTACATCTGGATAATCTGGCGGTACAAATCAACCATGCGCCTGAACTGGGCGCAGCGCCTTCATACAGCACACTGCATCGTTATATGAAGTCGAACGGGTTGCACAAACGGCGTGCGATAAAACAGCCGCATACGGACGGCGCGCGGCTCGCACGGGAACGTTTAGAGCACCGTGAAGTACGCAGCTATGAAGTGGACTACGTGCATGGTTTATGGCATCTCGATTTCCATCACGGCTCCCGCAAGATACTGGGTCGTGATGGAAAATGGCACAAGCCATTATTGCTCGCTATCTTAGATGACCACTCCCGCCTGGTTTGTCATATGCAATGGTACCTCGATGAAAGTGCGGAATCCTTAGTGCATGGATTTACACAAGCCCTGCAAAAACGCGCACTGCCACGCGCGTTGATGAGTGACAACGGGGCAGCAATGATATCGGCAGAATTTACGGAAGGGCTTTCGCGGCTGGGGATATTGCACGAGACAACCTTACCATACAGCCCCTATCAAAACGGGAAACAGGAAGTGTTGTGGGCGCAGGTGGAAGGTCGCTTAATGGCGATGTTAGAGGGTGAGGCGGAACTGACTTTGCCGTTACTCAACGAAGCAACGATTGCCTGGGTTGAATTTGAATATCACCGCAAACGGCATTCCGAAATTGGGTCAACACCGCTGGATCGTTATTTGCAAAGCAAGAGTGTGGGTCGGCCTTGCCCTGACACCACCCTACTTACCCGCGCCTTTTGCGCCCAGGTCAAACGCCGGCAGCGTCGCTCGGACGGTACCTTCACACTGGAGGGTTGTCGTTTCGAGATACCCAATCAGTATCGTCATCTGGAGGAATTGCACGTACGTTATGCGCGCTGGGACAAGCGATGCGCTTATCTGGTTGATCCGCATAGTCAGACGTGTGTTGCAACACTTTATCCGCAAGATAAATCAACCAATGCAGACGGTGTGCGCCGCACACTTGTTCAGGCAGAGAATAAACCACAGCACGAGGTACCCACCGACGGTATTGCTCCTTTGCTTAAATCATTGATGGCGGAATACGCCGCAACGGGTCTGCCACCGGCGTACCTGCAAAAAGGGGAAACAGCGATGGAAGCAAAGGGGGAATCAACATGAGCCAAAAATTACTTGCACTTTATGGCCTGAAGTACAACCCGTTCACCCCGGACGTACCGGCAGAGGCGTTGCATATGCCAGCCAAACTGAACAATTTTTGCTGGCGTATTGAGCATAGCTTCCTGCGCGAGGGCGGCTTCGCACTGGTCAGCGGCGATCCCGGTACAGGCAAGAGCGTTGCCCTGCGCCTGTTAGCGGAAAAACTAAAACAGGTTCGCGATGTTCAGATCGGTGTGATTCAGCATTCGTCAGCACGGCTATCTGATTTTTATCGTGAACTGGGCGATATTTTTGGTGTGTCGCTCAGTGTGTCTAATCGTTGGTATGGCTTTAAACATTTACGCGAACGATGGGTGCAACATATGGAAAGTACCCTGTTGCGACCTGTCCTGTTTATTGATGAGGCGCAGGAAATGCCAGTGTGTGTTTTAAACGAGTTACGTTTGCTCACCAGCGCACAATTTGACTCGCATTTATTGCTCAGTGTGATCCTGGCGGGTGATCAGCGTTTAAATGAGAAGCTTCGCTGCGATGAATTAATTCCTCTGGGTAGCCGCATACGTCTGCGGTTTAATACCGAATACGCCAGCACGGAGCAACTCATGCAAAGTCTTCAGCATTTGTTGGCAAGTAGCGGCAATCCTCGCCTGATGACGCCGGAATTGATGCACACATTGTGTGACCATGCCATGGGCAATTACCGTGCGTTATGCACGATGGCTGGCGAACTCTTAGCCGCAGCGGCACAACAGGAAAAAGCGCAATTGGATGAAAAACTTTATCTGGAGTGTTTCGCTGTTCCAGCACCACCGCGCAAACAAAAACAGCTTGCCGGAGGAGCGCATGGATAAGAGGACATTAATCATTGAAGTGCCAGAACTCGATGATAAGACAGCAGCAGACATACAAGAATTTCTCCAGTATCTGACTAATACCTTTGAAATTCATTATCTCCATCAAATCAGACGCTACTATAAAAACCTGTTCCGTGAGGAGGAAGATAAAGACTTAT
Source organism: Gallionellaceae bacterium (assembly GCA_003151655.1). Taxonomy (GTDB): domain Bacteria; phylum Pseudomonadota; class Gammaproteobacteria; order Burkholderiales; family Gallionellaceae; genus PALSA-1006. The sequence continues at coordinate 5,237 of PLYB01000160.1, forward strand.
TTTAGTGTTATGTCAGTTATCAGGCATGCCAGAAATGACATGCCTGATAATTTGTTTCGGATTCAAGCATCAATTACCGTGAAAAAACGGCCATCAAATAACGTGATTACGCTCAAGGAATATCCAGAATATCTGCGTCGAATTCGTTTCAAAGATGCTGATACTGGTAAGACTTTAGTGTTCTTGACGAACAATACTACGCTGCCAGCAACAACGATTGCAGCGTT
>PLYB01000326.1:0-11074 GCA_003151655.1 Gallionellaceae bacterium
CCGATGGCGCTGGTGATGTGGTCGTAACCGGGCGCGATGTCCATCGTCAATGGGCCGAGCGTGTAGAACGGCGCTTCATGACACAGCTTCAATTGCAAATCCATGTTCTCTTTGATCATGTGCATCGGTACGTGGCCGGGGCCTTCGATGATGACTTGCACGTCATGTTTCCACGCGATCTGGGTGAGTTCGCCCAATGTCTTTAGTTCGCCTAATTGTGCTTCATCATTGGCATCGTAGACCGAGCCGGGGCGCAGACCGTCGCCCAGCGAGAAGGTCACGTCGTAGGCTTTCATGATTTCGCAAATTTCCTCGAAATGCGTATAGAGAAAATTTTCCTTGTGATGCGCCAAACACCACTTCGCCAAAATGGAACCACCGCGCGACACGATGCCGGTCATGCGACGCGCGGNNACGCCCTGCTCCGCCTGCTCGATCAAGGTATCGCGGAAGATTTCCCAAGTCAGGTCTTCGGCTTTGCCGTTCACCTTTTCCAATGCCTGATAGATCGGTACGGTGCCGATAGGCACAGGCGAGTTACGGATGATCCATTCGCGCGTCTCGTGGATGTGCTTGCCGGTAGAAAGATCCATTACCGTATCGCCGCCCCAGCGTATCGCCCAAGTCATCTTTTCCACTTCTTCCTGAATGCTGGAACCGAGTGCGGAATTGCCAATGTTGGCGTTGATCTTCACCAGAAAGTTGCGCCCGATAATCATCGGCTCGACTTCGGGGTGATTGATGTTGGCGGTGATAACGGCGCGTCCGGCAGCGACTTCGCTGCGCACAAATTCGGGCGTGATTTCTTTGGGCATAGGCGCGCCGAAATTCTCGCCCGCATGCTGCTGCAACATCATGGCGGAAAGTCCGTCGCGCTTTTGGTTTTCGCGAATGGCGATATATTCCATCTCCGGCGTAATAATGCCTTGCCGCGCATAGTGCATCTGGGTGACGTTCTTGCCGGGCTTGGCTTTGCGCGGTGTGTGTTGCAAATTGAAACGCATCTGTGCAAGTTCGGGGTCGTTTAAACGTTGCTGACCATATTCCGAGGTGAGCTGCGCCAAGGGTTCAGCGTCGTTGCGCTCGGCGATCCACGCGGCGCGCATTTCCGCCAAGCCGGAACGGATGTCGATCTTTACTGCCGGGTCGGTATAAGGGCCGGAACAGTCATACACGTAAATCGGTGAATTGGTTTCTTCGCCCGCACTGGTGTGGGTTGAAGTCTGGCTGATTTCGCGCATCGGCACGCGGATGTCGGGACGCGAACCTTGCACATAAATCTTGCGCGAATTCGGCAACGGTTTGACCGCCGCTTCATCGACGTGCGCGGTAGTGGCTAAGAATTGGGGATTGGCGTTCATTTGCAGCTCCAAAAATCCGGGAGCATCGGTTGATGCTTCCCTACGACGGCATGACCCGTACAGGTTCAGAGGGTATATCTCACTCCGCCATCGCGGAGACCCCTAGCGAGGATCGCAAGTTACTGGAAAGGCCTTTTAAAAGCAAGCGAAGGCAGAGACGTTGAGCGCCGGGGGTACGCTTGCTATACTGTCGATACGAACTAACGACAATGCTCTAAAGAGCGAGGGACGAACGATATGGAACAAGCGCGTTTTAATATGGTTGAACAGCAGATACGTCCATGGGATGTACTCGACACGGAAGTGCTGGATTTGTTGAAAAAGGTTAAACGCGAGCAGTTCGTTCCCATGAGTCAGCGTGCGCTGGCCTTTATGGATATAGATATTCCGCTGGGCCATGGCGCGAAGATGTGGCAGCCGAAGCTGGAAGCACGTGCATTGCAGTCACTGAAGTTGAAGCAAGGTGACCAAGTGTTGGAAGTGGGTACTGGCAGCGGTTATTTGACGGCGCTGTTGTCCAGCTTGGCAACGCATGTAACAAGTGTGGAAATAGTGGCCGAACTGAGTGCGCAAGCTGAACGCAATCTGGCGGCATACCATATCGACAATGTAACGCTTGAGGTTGGCGACGCGGCGAACGGCTGGGGTACGACGCAGTATGATGCGGTCGTCCTGACCGGTTCAGTGCCTTTGCAACCGACCGCCTTGCTGAATAATCTGAAAGTCGGCGGACGTTTGTTTGCGGTGGTCGGTGATGCCCCGGCAATGCAGGCATGTTTGATCACACGCAAGGCAGATGATAAGTTCGAGAGTGTCACTTTGTTTGAAACGAGTGTTGAACCCTTGCAGAACGCGCAGCAGCCACAGCGATTCGTTTTTTAACCCATAGGCGTTGAGGCATCCAAAGTCAAGGGGTAGTAGGTCGGGCTTCAGCCCGACCTACTTGAAACTGAACTGTCTTATCTGTAATGTTAGCAATATCTAATATATTCTGTTCGGTGCAGATAAAATGAAATTGTCCAAATCCGCTTTATTCGTATTAACCGCTTTTGCTGCCAGCCCGGTGTTTGCGGCAGATTTGCTCGAAACCTATCAAGCGGCCTTAAGTCAGGACGCGGTGATTGCTTCTGCGCGCGCGGCACAACAGGCCGGTAAAGAAAAGCTGACGCAAGGTCGTTCGTTATTGTTGCCAAGCGTAAATTTGAGCGCAAACTTGATGCAAAATCAAATTGCAGTATCTGGGTTCCCATTTCCGACAACGAACTACCAAACATCTGGTGGTACGGTCAGTCTTGCTCAGCCGCTGTTTCGGATGCAAAACTGGGAGTCGTATTCACAATCTGAAATCCAAGTGGCAATAACTGATGAACAATATAATCAAGCGCAACATGACTTGATTCTAAGAGTTGCACAGAGTTACTTTGATGTGCTGATTGCACAAGATACGGTGGAACTAGCCGGAGCACAGAAACAGGCGATAGCAGAGCAACTTAATCAGGCGAAGCGAAACTTTGAAGTCGGCACTGCCACGATTACTGATACGTATGAAGCGCAGGCGCGTTACGATCTGACTGGCTATCAGGAAATTACGGCGGCCAGCAGTTTGGAAGTTAAAAGCCGGACATTGCAACAAATTACCAATTCCGCACCCGGCGGGTTGCGCAGGTTGGGTAATGAACTTAAATTGGAAGAGCCCCTGCCGGCAGATGTAGAGAAATGGGTAGCGGATGCATTGCAAAACAATATTCAAATTTCAATTGCAACAGGCACAGAACAGATAGCAGAAAAACAAATGACACTAACGATGGGTGGACATATGCCAACCCTAGACTTGGTCGCGAACTATACTCAAAGTTTTTCAAATCCTACAGTCGTCGCGGGAGTTGGGTCTTATCCCGTTAATTCGGATGTCACGACCAAGGCAATTGGAATTCAGCTCAACATGCCTCTTTTCCAAGGCGGCGTAACGCAGTCAAAGTATCGTGAAGCTGAAGCTGGTCGCGACAAAGCCAGGCAAGATCTGGAAAATGTCCGCCGTACTGTCGCCGTGCAAACACGCCAAGCTTACCTAGGTGTGGTGAGTGGTATCGCTCAAGTGCGGGCATTGCAGCAAGCATTGAAATCGAGCGAGAGTTTGTTGGAGGCGAGCAAATTAGGACAAAGCGTGGGCGTGCGCACCAATTTGGATGTTTTGAATGCGCAGCAACAGCTATATTCGACCCGCCGGGATTTGTATCAGGCTGAATACAATTACCTGATTAGCCGTTTGCGTCTCCAAGATGCGGTGGGCACATTGAGCGAGCAGGATTTAAGCGCGGTCAATCAGGCATTGCACTAATCCATTTTGGTGAGGGTGAAAACTGCTCTATCTTTATTCTAAGCCGGAACCAACAGAGTTTATGTAGGTCGGGCTTCAGCCAGACATGCCTGTCCTGACGAAGCAGTCGGGTTGAAACCCGACCTACGCCCCAGTGGATTTATTGGGTTAATGTGGATCCATAGCCTTGCTCACTTCAGCCAACGCACGTTCAGTTGCTCCCTGATTGGATTTTACGAAACTCAAGCCCGCTGCGGACATCGTTTGAATTTGTTCCGGCGCAGAAAATAATTCCTGTACAGCCAGCGTAATTTCTGCGGCATCGGCTACGCGCTTGGCTGCGCCGCATGCCGTGGCAAGCTGACATGCCTGGGCAAAGTTGTAGGTGTGCAGGCCGATCAAAACCGGTGTGCCGACGGCGCAGGCCTCAATTAGATTCTGTCCGCCAAACGGCAGCAGACTGCCTCCGATAAAGGCAACATCACAGGCAGCATAGTAGGCAAACATCTCCCCCATTGAGTCGCCCAGTACGACTTGCGTGTCCGCGTGAATTACTTGATTGCTGCTGCGCAGTTGATGTTTAAAGCCGTTTTGCTCGATTAGTACCGCTACTGCGCTGAAGCGTTGCGGATGGCGCGGTACGATAATGACGAGCAAATCAGGTATTTCAACTTCCTTGAGCGCAGCCAGAATTAGTGCTTCTTCGCCTTCACGTGTGCTGGCGACTAAAAATACTTTTCGTTCTGCACCGAAAGAAATGCGCAGTTGTTTACCCAATTCGAGCATAGCTGGGGGCGGTTCAATATCGAATTTCAAATTGCCCATTTGCGAGATATTGATGCCACCCAAAAAGCGCAGACGTTTTGCATCGGCTTCAGTTTGGGCGGAGATCGAATTAAGTTCGCTCAATCCTTGACGGGCAAGATTGGGAAAAAGTGCATAGCGTGCGGAGGATTTTTTCGATAGCCGCGCATTTAGCAGAAGCAAAGGAATTTGCTTGGCATGACAAAGGTGAATGAGATTAAACCAGATTTCTGTTTCCAGCAGAATACCGATGCGCGGCTGAAAGTGTTTTAAAAATCGGCGTACGGCAAAAGGGTAGTCATACGGCAGATAAACCCGCATTACCTTGTCGCCATATAGTTGCTCGCTGGTCGCTCGGCCTGTTGGCGTGGTGTGCGTGAGCAGTAATTGGTGATCGGGGTAACATTCGGACAGTCGTTGTATTAGTGATGCTGCGGCACGTGTTTCACCGACCGAAACAGTGTGCAGCCAGATGATTGGTTTGTCAGAGTTTATGGCATAAAAACCGAAACGTTCCGGGATATGTTTGAGATATTCCGGTTGTTTACGACCACGCCACAGCAGATGAAAAAAGACGTAGGGTAATGCCAGCCAGAGCAGCGCAGTGTAGGCAAAGGGAGAGTCAAAAAGTTTTTTCATTTGTGTTTCAGTACTTTCTCCAGTTGCTGCATTACATCATCGATAGTGATTAAGGCCATTGCATCGGGGTGATGGACGCGGGTATTCCATGGAAGCTGGTCAGAATTTTTCCCCAGATATTTTTGTACTGCTTGCGGGTAACGATCCACACAGGATTTCATTTTTTGATAAGGTCCGGTCAATTTTGGTGAAGCGACGGCATACAGACCGATCACCGGAGTATTCATGGCTCTGGCGATATGGACAGAACCGGTGTCAGGAGCAATCAATACATCAACCAGACTCAGCAGCGCGGCAAGCTGTTTGGGTGTGGTCTTACCGCTGAGATTGAGCGTATGCTCGGGCGCTGACTGTGCAAGACTCGCGCACAGTGCTTGTTCCGCAGGCGCGTTACCGCCGGTCAACACAATGCCACACTGCCAGCAGGAAACGGATTTCTCCACAACTGCTGCATAACGCTGTGCCAGCCAGTTGCGCTCAGCCTTGCTCCCCTGGGGATGGATAGCGATCCAGGGCTTGGGTAATTTATGCAACTGCTCGCGCGCCCAGTGAAAATCGCTTTCCTCAACAGGCAAACTCCAGATTGCTGAAGCAGGCTGGCCGGTCAATTTTTCCACAAACGCGAGAAAGCTATCAACCAGATGATTATCCTGAAATGGAATGCGCGTATTGCAAAACAACCACTGCCCTTCACGTGCGCGGATTCGGTCAAAGCCGATTTTGACGGGGGCGTGCAGAGCGGGGTAGAGCAAATTAATACGCAAGTTAGCCTGCATGGCTAGCACCACATCGAAACGCCGCTGCTTAAATGCCCGATAGAACGCACGGTAATCAGCGAATGTTCGCGGCTTGTCGATCACTTCGAAATTCACGCCGTCCATTCCCTTGAGCAGCGCAAATGCCAACGGGCTGGTGATCCAGGTAATCGTCGCCGAGGGCAGGCTCTGTTGCAATGCGCGCACTGCCGCAGCCACCATGACGATGTCACCCAAGGCGGAGAAGCGGACGATGGCAATATGCAAATTTGGTGGAGCTGTATCAGTCATGCAAATTTAGAGAGCAGAAAACCCCGACATTGTAACGTTATCGCACACGGATGGCTTGATACCATCAGTACAAGCCTGTTGCAATACGCACCAGCTCACTGGCTGGGTGTGCTAGAAATTATAAATTAAACAAGATATTGTGGAATATTTAAAAAGTGGAAGAGTGTCGCGGGCCTTCGTAAAGAGAAATGGCGAAACGTCTGGGGGACAGTCTTGGTAAAATCAATTTCTATTTGAATGCGCGGGTCGAAAAAGGCAGTGTTAAACATGACTGAAGAACAATTTAAAAAAATGAATATTCAACCTGCCAAGCTGAGTGTCTACATCATTACTTTCAACGAAGCAGACAAGATCGCTGCCGCGCTGCAAAGTGTAACGTGGGCGGACGAGGTATTGGTGCTCGATTCGAATAGTGCAGACGACACGGCAAAGATCGCTGTCGAGCTGGGAGCCACAGTAAAACAAATTCCATTTACTACTTTTGGAAAGTTACGCAATGACGCTATTGCGGCCTGTAAACATGACTGGATATTTAGTCTTGATGCAGATGAACGGTGCACCCCGGCAGCACAAGCCGAGATAATTCGAGTGCTGTCGCTGCCTGAGGCGGATGCTTATTACGTGCCGCGCCGTAACTGGTTTATGGGGCGCTGGATTCGTCACAGCGGCTGGTATCCCGATTATCGGCAACCGCAATTATTTCGAAAAACAGCGATGGTATTCGATGACCGCGATGAAGTGCATGAGTCATATCGCGTAGAAGGAAAAATCGGCTATTTCAAATCTTCTATCATTCAAGTGCCGTTCCAAAATTTAGAACAACTGGTACACAAGATGCAGCGCTATTCCACGCTGGGGGCGCGCAAATTGGAGCGCAAGGAAAAGCACATTGGTATGGGGACGGCGCTGACTCACGGCTTGTGGGCATTTTTCCGCATTTATGTGTTGAAACGCGGTTTCCTGGATGGTTGGGCTGGTTTTTTGCTGGCACTGGGTAATTTTGAAGGCACCTTCTATCGTTATGCAAAAGCCTCCACAGCAAAACTAAATTGGAAGAATCCTCCGGCAGGCGACGATGGATCGAAATAATCTGCGCATTGCTGTTGTCGTTACCACGTACAACAGTCCTGACAAGCTTGCAGCGGTGCTGGAAGGCTACCTCGCACAGACTGACCACAACTTTGAGCTATTCGTCGCGGATGATGGCTCTACATCTAACACGGCGCAAGTCGTTCAGCAATTTCAAGCGCGGGCAACTTTTTCCATTCGTCACATCTGGCAAGAAGATGATGGTTTTCGTGCGGCAGCGATACGTAACCGTGCACTGGCGGCAACTACGGCAGGCTATGTTATTTTTACCGATGGCGATTGTATTCCCACGGTAGATTTCGTGGCAGCGCATCGGAATTTGAGTGAGCCGGGATGTTTTCTTTCCGGTAATCGGCTGCTGCTATCACAAGAGTTTACTGCGCAGGTGCTGAGGGAGAAAATCCCAGTCCATTGTTGGCCATTCGGAGCGTGGTTTTCTGCACGTATGCATGGACAGATTAATCGCGTATTACCATTGCTGCACTTGCCGAATATTTCGGCTTTGCGCAAACTTTCTCCGCAGCGCTGGAAAGGTGCAAAGACCTGCAATATCTCTGCATTCCGGGAAGATTTACTACGTGTAAACGGATTGGATGAAAGCTATACCGGATGGGGGTTGGAAGATTCTGATTTGGTCATTCGCTTGATACGGGCGGGACTCATTAACAAAAGCGCACGCTTCGCAGCGCCGGTTTTGCATCTCTGGCACAAAGAGAATGACCGTTCCGGCCTTGAAGAAAATCAGCGCCGCCTGCTGCAAGTGTTAAATGCGACACATATTCGCGCACTTAAAGGCGTGGATCAATATTAACCGGGGGTCATTAATCCTAATAACAGCAATTCATCCACGAAAATCACGAAATAAAACAGGAGGTCGCATTCGTTCGGTGACTCACTCCTCCGGGTGCCCGGCCAAAAGCTCTTCGNNTTTTTCGTGCCTTTCGTGGACAACTGCTTTTTCTAGGTTAATTATGTTCCCACAAACCCTGCCCTGAAATGGGATCCCAATCTTCAATTCCTTCTAAAGGGTAATCGCAGAAGAGGCCATAGCCCGCACGTCGAAATTTACCGATTAATGTAGCACGCGGAAATAGTTTTGAATGCTGTGTAAGTAGCTGTGATGGCGGAGTGCCGCTCAATTTTGCCATGTAACGGCGATAAAAATCTCCTTGAGTGATTCCCCACTTCATCACGAATATTCTTCCCCCCTTGGTGTTCGTGATACGTCCTGTGCTTTTACATACGAAGTGATAAACGCGACACGCGCCCACGATACGGAAATGTCGACAGCCGGCCACCCAGAATTTCATTAGCAGATCGTCATCGCTGCTCATGCCAGGACTGAATTCAAGGCTATACCCGCCAACAATTTGCCACCATTTACGGTGGAACAAAGTGGGCTGGGATGCTCCGCCTTCACTGTCTTGGCGAGGCTCAGACAAATAGTTTTGCAACAGGCTGTTTAGATCGAAAGTCTCTGCAGTAGAGCCCAAATCCATTTCCACCATATGCAAATTCTTTCCGATTTTGGGCTGAATCAAGGTAGAGAAAAATAGAGCCAAATCAGTATCAGTGGTTGAGATCGCTTGAACAAAAGCGGTATCCCATCCCGGGCATACCACCATGTCATCGTTTAGATAGAGAACCCATTCGTGACTAGACAATGCAGCAAGGTGATTTACCGATAAACAAACTCCGATATTGTTTTTGGTATGACTAAATTTTATACCCTCAGCTTTGACCCAATCCAAAGTACCATCAGCGCCATCATTTACGTGGACGATAATTTCGTGATCAAATTCAGAATAGTTGCGAATACTGTCGATGCAAAGTTTTAGAAAAGGTAAGTTGTTCCATGTCGGAATGATGATACTAAAAGCTGACGGTCTTGGATTGTTGGGTTTTTTAAGGGAGGTTTTATCCAGCAGGTTACTAAGTGATTTGAATATGGTATCAATTGATTGCGTAACACCAATTGCCGGAAGTGACGACATGCGTAGATTATTTGCCTCCCAATCAGAGTGAGCGGAGGCGATAGCATTAAGGATTGTTTCGGGATGCGCCACTTCGGCCACGTAACTACTGCGATCAAACAGCATCTGGTTAAGCTGCTGGTTTTTATGAGTTAGCGCGATAATTGGCCGGCCAGCCCAAAGATATTCGTAGAACTTTGATGGAATATATTCGCGGCACGCTTCAACATTGCCGTGCAATAGCAAGAGGCAATCCGCTTGATACATCAGGTCAATCACTTGCTCGCGCCCGGATTTGCCGGTGGTTGCCGAATGCTCCAAACGTCCAAAGCAGATAAATAAATCGTTCAGTCCCAGCCGTGCAATTTCTCTTTCCGCCATACGATCCATCGATCCACCATAAAGATGAATGCGTAAGGTTTCACGTACCTTTGGTTTACGTATCAGCAATGCGGCTACCGCTTGTACAACGGGAAGCATAGAGCGTGTATCAGATAACAAGCCGAAATATGAAATCACCATTTGCGAAGTTCGCTGATAGGTTGCGTTGCTCGGCAATTTTTCAACGCCTGGTAGCACGGTAATCCCGCGTTCTCCTAGCTCGGGATGTCTCTTGCGTGCGCTATTTAGCGCTTCATCAGTGAACCACCATGCCAAGTCCGCATGGCGACAAATATTGGCTTCGATACTCGCATTCATGCGCGTATTGCGGTTTGGCTTCGCGTCTGCGACCACCATTGGATCGTGAACTTCAGCTATCCATGTAATGCCCGTCAATTTCTTCAGCCAATATCCGGCAAGGTGTGCGGAGTAAGCGCCGCCCGTTGAGTAAATGACTGTGGGACGACGCTTGCGAATGAGACGCAATGAATGAAATACGGCGGGTAATGCCCACGACCACTGACCTTGCAAGCCGAATAACAAGCGTTCGATAATCACAAAAGGCAACAATATGAATGACAGAAGAATGCTAAAAATGCGGTAGCGCCAATCACGCCCCCAATGTTGTCGCGCCCATTGGCGCATATCGAAGCCGAAACCGGTTGGCCCCCATGGCAACAACTGCAAATGAGTGAAACGAGAGTCGCGTTTACCCATGACACCACTCAACGCAGCCACATCAATACCACGCTCCAACAGGTAGGGAAGTTTATCTGTGACGGTTAAGCTGGATGCCTGTCCGTCCTGATTGAAGCTGTGTGAGAGGATGAGCCAGTAAGGCCGTTCATTTGCGGCGCTTGACATTTCAGCTAGTGACTGGGGTTTTTTCATAGAATCAGCGGATTAAATTTGTGCAATAGTTGCGTGAATTTCTAGCAGGTGCTGCATGAAATTATCATTGGGCTCACTGCATAATTGGGGGGCTATTTCCTGTACAGCAACATTTGGGAACTCCCACCAACGAACCTCCAACAATGTTTTAATTACACCATCAGGAAATCTGTATCGAATATGTTTTGCAGGATTGCCACCGACTATTTCATATGGCAATACATCACGAACCACATGAGCATTGGCGGCAATGACGGCACCATCACCAATGCTCAACCCAGACATTATAGTGGCAGCGTAACCTATCCACACATCATTGCCAATTGTGACGGCCCCATTGCTGTTAGGGAAGCCGGGAGTTTCAATTTTTCCAAAATGATGCCAAATATTTTGATGACGTGAGCTAAAGGGGTATGTACTTACCCAGTCAGGCCTGTGATACGCCCCCAAGAAAATAGTGACTTCTTGAGCAATTGAACAATATCGCCCAATAGTTAAGCCGGGGCAGCCAGCGTGGTAGATGAGGCTTATATTTTCTACGCCATAAGTAAATTTGCCCACAGCCACCTCATT
>PLYB01000326.1:11092-15029 GCA_003151655.1 Gallionellaceae bacterium
TACGAAGTGCTCTTTTTAGTTTATAGGCAATCTTATTTAGCACTTCCAGTCGTTTTGGATACCAGTTGGACTGATAAACCACGCCCAAATAATTGTTGGACAGAACGTCTTCGTTGCTGCCAACGCGCATATCCTCTTCGAATTCTTCAAAATATAAATAAGCCTTAAATAGCGGCGCTCTAGGAAGGACTGGTATTGATTGATACTTTAGCAATGCTTCCCCATACCAGAATCCCTCGCTCGGAAGTTGGCATATCGCATCAAGTATGCTCATGTTGTTAGGGGCAAACATATTAATTTCTAAATCCCGCCACACTCTTGCATTCCAGATGACAGGAAACGGTCCAAAATTGTAATCAACTCCCTTGCGCCCAAAGCGTTCCATAAACGCTGCTTTGATATTTATAAAATCTTCGCTTGCCTTTTCAAAATTGTGCGTTAAACAAAAATGGGAATAGCTCTTGTCTTCATGCATAACGGAAAATGGAAAGCCGTCCGGCGAAACAAAATCACTCTTATAAAAAGTGCGGATAAATCGAGAATCCGAATCAACACAAATGTAATTTTCGACCGGATTAATACGCCAAAATTCAGACTTGACGATTTGCTGCGATAAATTCCCGTGCAGCGATTTATATAGATTTAAATCAACGGCAGGATTGGCGCATATTATTTCCTCATCACATAACAAGCTGACATTTTCATTGCTCAGTCTATCCTGAAATAGTCCCAAATCATCTTTGGGAACGGAGATATAGAAAGGCAGACTATCATGATTGAATATGCGGACGCTTTTTACTAAGGTTGCGGCTCTTTCGAGATCATCACGATAGCTTTTGCAAAAAATTGAAATTCCACTCACAACTTAACCTTTATATTTGAAGCGCTGGCTAGCTTTCAAACACTATGTATAAAGTGTCATCTTTTAAGCCAACTTCCAAGTTGGTCACTTATCCCTCAACAAGCGATTCTGATTCCGGCCCCCAGCTCTGTGCCGTATTAAAAAGAATGTCGAGCTTCCATGACTACGCATATTTGATCGCCACGCAATGAAGTATTGAGTGCATTGGTCATCTTGTTAAATTGATCCAGTTGCTGCTTGTCAAACATTGTACTTCCCTTGTTTACAAAGCTGCGGCTATCGAATAGAGGTATGCCTTTTTTGTATTGTTCACTTATTGTAAATTGCATGGGCGTGGCGTCACACCATAATGAAGAAATAAGCAAACCAGCTTCCTCTGCAATCAACTTTATACTCTGATGTGAATGCAGGTAATAATGCCGTGGAGCGTCAAGCTGAAACCAATGCTCTTGGTACTTTTCGAAGGCCTCTGAACTGACTGTCGGTATTCTTACTAAAATCTTGCCACCAGATTTAAGGAGTTGTTTTGCTCGTGCTAAAGTCTGGTTTTGCTCTGCCATGTGTTCGAGTGAATGATTGAATGTGATCAAATCAAATGAGCCGTCAAAATTTTCTAAAGTCGATTTCTTTACTAAAAGTTCTCCCTCCCAGAATTGATCATTCAGTATATAGGGATCAAGNNCCTGCACCAACATCAAGAATTTTGTCATTTGGGCGAATGCCTAGACTTCGGTAAATGCGAAACAAGGGATCTTTGCGAGCAATAACATTTACTAGCCAGTCCAATGCGTTAGGGAGAGTCAGAATTAACCGCCTTCTAAATCCTCGTCTTAATCGTTTAAGCAGATTTTTAGGTGCGAGCTTGTAGCTGTAATAATCAGAAGGGTAATAGTTGTGAATGTCCGAAGGAATATTGTCAATTTGTAAGCAGCCACATTTGGCGCATTCAGAATAAATAAATGTATGCTTGGTGCCCAGCATCATTTCCCGAGCAGTCAGACTTCGTTTAATTTCGCCATGACATATTTTGCAAACAGCAAGTGGTTTTATGGTATTCGTCAATGTATTCCCCGATTACTCATTTTCAAATTTAAACTCGTCNNATTTCAGCATATTGCGCAAGGATGGCAAGGTTGCCATCTCTCAGGTGCATGAATTCAATGTGAGAGCCGTGTTTGCTAATCATGCGTTTTTTATTGCGCTTCATCAATTCTTTGATCTCAAGCGGTAGTTTGCTGAAACTCGCACTACCTCGATGATAGACAAACACATTTTCAGCAACGCGCAAATCAAAACCCGCCTTCTTAACGCGCAAGGAGTAATCAAAGTCTTCGTAATATCCCCGTCCAAATTCCTCATCCAGCAGTCCAACTTGATTGATCGCTTCACGCGATATAGCCACACAGTGGAAATCCATACGATAGGTAATCAGCTGTTCATTGCCGCCGCTATTGGCATAGCGCAAACCCTGTTCTATTTTTCCTTCAATAGATTCAGCCGTGGCAAGTATGGCTTGTTCATTGCCGGCAGCATTGGTCACCGGCCCAACCATGCCCAGTTTATTGTTGCCAACGAAATGAGCGGCCAGCCGTCCAATCATGCCAACGGGCACTACGGTATCGCTGTTAAGTAAAATGACTACTTCGCCAGTGGACATGCGTATNNAAACGCGGGATCCTTCGACAGTGAAGCCAAGCACGGACCTGTTGTTTCCTGATAGTCGTTATAACTTAAAATAATTATGCTGATGGTCATGTTCAAGCGTATCTCAAGATGGAAATGCCGAAAGCACCCGTGATAAGGTCGGTCCTGCCCAACGGGCTATACGCAGCATCCTGTCGATTTGACCCCGTGCATTACTGTTGTACCAGGACTTGCTCACCAAAACCAAGTCTCGCTGCACGTCATTTTTACCATGAGCAAGTAGCACGTAACCCATGCTTTCCAGAAGCTGCAACACGTCGGATTCAAGCTTTTGTCCAGGCCAGCACTCCCGCGTCTCAACTTCCACGTGGATCAAATGGATATGGCCAATACTACCCTGCATGCTTTCCAGCACTTCGTAGGCAAATCCCTCCACATCCACCCACATGGCTACTTTAGTGGCTTTGGCATAGTCGTTATGCAAAAATGAATCGAGCCGTACTGAGTTGACGCGAACTTCTTCATTTAGCATGCCCAGCTCAGTACGCGGCAAAGCTGAGCTAGTGCCGCGATTAGAGTTGAGCTTTGTTTTGTCGGGACGTTGAATATAAAAAGACTGTGGCCCTTCCTTGCATGAAACGAGCTGGTTCACGACACGAATTCGATTTTTTGAAATCGCATCATCCGCATTTATCAGCGAAAAATTATCCGGATTGGCCTCAAAGGCCACTATGTCGGATTTTTTCAGTAGTGTTCGGAAGCGCTTTGAATCGGCTCCATCCATACTTCCAATGTCTAATACAACGTCAGGGTTCAGCAGCCAAAGTAACGCGTGAAATGCATATTTTGTTTTAAGCACAACAGGGAGCATAGATTCATCCAAATATTGAAAGGAGGCCAAACAATTCTCATTATAGTATCTTTATGCGGCAACGTTAGCAGTCGCTTCGAAACGATGGCATATCCATCTCTCTTGCGGCACTGCGTATGGCTTACGTTAAGGCAGGGCATTTTGCCGCATGCTTTGTCGGATAGCCTCTCCCATGACCATAAAGCCTTGGGTAGAGAGATGCGTGTCGTTACCTCGATAAAAATCGATAGTTTTGTTTTCGATTTCGCTACGAAATACTTGCAGCAAGTTTGGAGCGTGCAAGCTCTGCTCGGCGTAATTCCAAAACTGCTTATTGAAATTCAGGTACACAGTGGACTTGTCGGGGACAACGACCCAAATGGGTTTAAAGCCATTGAGTTTTGCATTGACGATACTCATATTGGCCAACATCGTTTCGTTGAAATCCTGAATACGATCCTCCGTCAAAAACAACACATCCTGACATTGTGGATGGCTAAACAAGTCGCAGCCATTAGCGACGCGTTGCATTCTTACCTGATTTGGAAGTTCCCATTGTTTGAAATCCGGGCCGCCGTTTA
>PLYB01000227.1 GCA_003151655.1 Gallionellaceae bacterium
TCGAATGTCTGCACGAACTCAAGCTGATCGTTGACCTGATGTACGAAGGCGGTATCGCCAACATGAACTACTCCATTTCTAACAATGCGGAATACGGCGAATACGTTACCGGTCACCGCGTGATTGGCGATGAAGCTCGTGCCGCGATGAAGGAATGTCTAAAGAATATCCAGAACGGTCAATACGCCAAACAGTTTATTCTGGAAGGCCGTACCAACTATCCTGAAATGACCGCACGTCGTCGTTTGAACGCCGAGCATCCGATCGAAGTTGTGGGTGGTCAATTGCGTTCCATGATGCCGTGGATCGGCAAGAACAAACTGGTTGATCAGTCTAAGAACTAAAAGGCTGTAAAACGTGAAAGGTGAAAGGTGAAACGTAGAACCGTTTCTTCATTTCACCTTTCATAGCTTCACCTTCACTTTTCACAGGTACATCTTCACATGAACTCATATCCCCATCCCATCATCGCCCGCGAGGGTTGGCCGTTTCTGGCTATAGCTTTGATTCTTGCCATCGGTGCTACCGTATGGTGCGCGACTTGGTCGATTCCGTTGTGGATTATTTTTGTGTTTGTGTTGCAGTTCTTCCGCGATCCTGCACGTGAGATTCCGCAGCAAGTCGGAGCGGTACTGTCTCCCTGTGATGGCCGTGTTATCAAGGTTGAACGCACGCAAGACCCCTATGGTCAGCGTGAGGCGATTCTGGTGAGCGTATTCATGAACGTGTTCAACGTACACTCCAACCGCAGCCCGGTGGATGGCATGATACAAAAAGTGCAATATTTTCCCGGTAAATTCGTGAATGCCGATCTGGACAAGGCATCGACCGAGAACGAACGCAATGCAGTGGTACTCGCTACGAACGATGGTCAGGTGATTACCTTTGTGCAAGTGGCCGGACTCATTGCCCGTCGCATCTTGTGCTATGTGAAAGCCGGTGAGGTATTGTCACGCGGTCAACGTTACGGCTTCATTCGTTTTGGTTCGCGTGTGGATGTTTATCTGCCGCTTACGGCTAACGTCAAAGTGAGTATCGGTGATAAAGTGTCGGCAACAACTACGATTTTAGCTCAGCTATAAAGGGTTACCTTACGACTATGACCGACTTGAACAACCGCAAACCTCTGGATATTCGCCGCCGCAGTATTTATTTGCTGCCAAATCTGTTTACCACGGGAGCTTTGTTCGCCGGTTTTTATGCCATCGTGCAAGCGATGAACGGCAAATTCGAGTCTGCTGCGGTTGCTGTTTTTATTGCCATGGTGTTGGACGGTTTGGATGGTCGCGTGGCGCGGATGACGCGCACACAAAGCGAATTCGGTGCCGAGTATGACAGCTTGTCCGACATGGTGTCTTTCGGTGTAGCACCCTCGTTGTTGATGTATGAGTGGGCGTTTCGCGATTTGGGGAAAGTTGGTTGGTTTGCTGCTTTTATTTATTGCGCCTGCACCGCTTTGCGTTTAGCACGGTTCAATACCAACCATGACACCATCGACAAACGATTTTTTCAGGGCTTGCCCAGCCCTGCGGCGGCGGCCTTGGTTGCCGGATTTATCTGGGTGATGAACGACTATG
Source organism: Gallionellaceae bacterium (assembly GCA_003151655.1). Lineage (GTDB taxonomy): Bacteria > Pseudomonadota > Gammaproteobacteria > Burkholderiales > Gallionellaceae > PALSA-1006. The sequence continues at coordinate 1,578 of PLYB01000227.1, forward strand.
GCTATACCGGTACAGAAGTGCGCTGGGTGGCTATTGCTCTGACGGTGTTCGCCGGTTTGAGCATGGTGAGCAATATTAACTTTTACAGCTTTAAAGATTTAAATATGCGTAAAAGTGTTCCTTTCATCGCCATTTTTCTGCTCGCATTATTCTTTATCCTGATTTCCAGCTATCCCCCCGGCGTGTTATTCCTGTTGTTTCTTGGCTACTCCATCTCGGGTTACGTGTCTTGGCTTTACGGCTTGCGCAAACCAAAGACCCCCCCTCTGCTTTAGTACTTTTCTTTCGGTGTAATAATATCGGTGGTCGTAAGTGTGGACATCGCTTTGTTTGTCGGAGCGCCATACCGACATTCGGCGTTTCACTCCCCGAGTTTGTCGTTTCGTCGCAATCCGCTGGATTCGTTTATCCTGCATTCTTATAGTGCACACCTTGAAGTTCAAGCATGATCTGTTGGGGCGCGTCATGCTGAGCCTTCGCGACCGGTCTGAAACGGTTGCAGTGAGTCGCTCGTACGCACACCTGTTCCGCCAAATGTAGTGCCTAGGAAAAATCCTGAGTATCTAGATAGGCAGCCTGAATGCATAGATAGGGACTAGGCCATTTGGCATATTGTTTGTCTCCTTGATGAAGCCTATAAAGTTAGCCATAGTTTGGCAGAATTTCTAATAACTTTATCGGCTGTCACAAAGGAGAATCAGATGAGTTATTTACTTTCTATGTTTGGCGTGGTGATTATCGGGATGTCCGTACTGATGGCGGGCAGTTATGTGTATGACAACGAAGCTGACAGCAGTCCTCAAGAGGCGATTAAAGGCAGTGTGGCTTGGGGGGCTGGTTTTTTTGTCTTGTTTGGCGCCGAGTTTCTGGCATTTTCTAAAATGTGTTTTGAATAAATAAAACACCCCGCCGCAAGCAGCGGGGGTAGTGGGTAGTTGGATTTTTGTAGGTCGGGTTTGAGCGTGTGTTGTTGGGGCTTTAGCCCCGTACAAACACGGCCTACCCCTTGCGGGTGCAACCCCGACGTTTTTTCTTCGATTCGCCAACCCCGTCGGGTCACCCTAAAGGGTACAAGAACCTCTGCGAGGTAAATCCCCGACCTACGAAAAACACTACGCCCCAAGGGGCGGGGAATTGACCCAAAGAGATTAATGTTTCTTGTTCCGGTATCGTTAATCTATAAGCAGGCGCGAAAAAAGGCTCATCACGACGATGAGCCTTTTTTGAATACTACCTGATTAAGCCTAGTGGCTTTTCGCGACTTTGCGGCGAGCAAAGTCAGTCAGACGCAAGACTTTCGCGGAAGAGAAAAGTCCGCACAGGTGGTGCTCACTGCCTTCTCTGGTGTCGAGAACAGGAAGGTGCGTGCGTCCGGTTTTTTGGAAAGCATCAAGCACGGATTGCACCGAGGCAGTCTCAGCATTCTTTAACTCAACGCTGACCCAATCGCTTACTTTGTCCATGATGTCTTTTACTTTAATGTCTTTATGCGTGACTCCGCGATCAGCAAAACCAACGCTTTGCAAATAACGCATTGGCTTTTCGCCCATAATGTCGTAAGAGGTGATGGAGCCTTGAATCGTTTCCGATTTGCCGTCGATGACAAAAGCAATACGCAGACCGGCAGTTTTCATTTTTTGCAGCGCTTCGTCGATAGTGTCTTCAGGGCTGACCTTAAAAAGTGAACGTACGCGAAAGTCGGTCATGACTGAAGTAGCCGGATCCGTTAATTCAACCTGCCACGGATCATTGTTGGGAATCGACACGCTGGCGATATCAGAAAAAGTATGCAAAACATTTGGTTTGCTATGTCCCATCGAGTTCTCCTTTGAAGTGATTGATCGTGAGCTTCTGGAACCAAGTATAGCCTCTTCGAAAATTATCGTCAGCGGGAAATTTTGAATTTATCCAATTTACGTTCCGTTTTTTGCCATAGATTCTCAGGCGGGCTGGAGGCTTGATTGATAACGCGGTCCAGAATGATTCGCCATTATTGTTTCTCCAAACAGGATATATAAATAGCGGCATCAGGCGCAGTTTTGTTGCGCTGGGCTTGCCAGATCATCTCTCCCAAACAGTCCATCATCGCGTGTTGCGCTTCGTGCTCGGATTCGTACTTGTGGGTGAGTCGCGCAAACTGTTCGCGGATGCCGTGCGGTTGGCCGATGGAGAGCTGCTCTTCGATGGTGAGATGCATCATGATGTGCAGGAAAGGATTAACCGCCGTACCGTCCGGCGCATAGTCCTTATCCTGATTGTGTTCCGGCGCGGCAAGCAACTCGTGATATTCGGGATGTTTGTTGATGAGTTGCGCAGTCAAGTCTTCCAGCGGCGTGAGCAATTCTCCGGCAGTGCGTTTGCGCCATGTTTCAAATAAAAATTGTCTGGCTTGATCTCGGGTGGGATTAAACATTTTGCCTGCCTGAAAACTGCAACGAATTTTGTGAGGCTATGATTTTAGCTTGATTGAACGCGTTGTGATTGAAAACGTGGAGTTATGCAATCATGTGGATAATTATGGCAGGTATTCGGCCTTAACGGACTATGGCGATTGACAGAAATGATGATCAGTTCTTTGTAATTTGGATGTCAGCTCATGAATGAGGAGCTGATGGACTTTTAATCGGCACGACCGGCTCTAACTAACCCGTTTGCGACAGTTGACTACGATTTTTTACTTCCCGATAGCCGACGTTCGCGTAGTGCAGCAAAGACTAACCCGAACTTCGTATGCCACGATAGAAAACGGGAATTGAATAAACTCAGAAGTCTTTTGCTCCTTCGACATTTTTCTGTTCAGCCTTAGATAGTAGTGCCTTGTGTTTGCCAATAGCATGGCTCTCAGCTGCGGTTGCTTTCTTGGCAGGTGCGGGAAGCGCATGTTTAGCTGATGGTTTGGTAACAACATGCTGAGCGACTGCTGTATTTGTTGCTGCCCCTTGATCTATCTTGAACACACTTACGGAACGGGTGAGGGTTTGTGCTTCCTCCTCCAGTGATTCCGCTGCAGCTGCAGCTTCTTCAACCAATGCTGCGTTCTGCTGGGTAACATCGTCCATCTGGGTTATGGCTTGATTCACTTGTTCTATGCCTTGGCTTTGTTCGATGGAGGCGGCACTGATCTCAGCCATGATGTCGGTCACACGCTTTACAGCACTGACGATCTCTTCCATAGTCTTGCCTGCATCACCCACCAGTTTAGTGCCGATTTCGACTTTCTCTACAGAGTCGCTGATGAGTGTTTTGATTTCTTTGGCGGCAGCAGCACTGCGTTGTGCGAGGTTGCGCACTTCGGCTGCGACCACGGCAAAACCCCGGCCTTGTTCGCCTGCGCGAGCGGCTTCCACGGCAGCGTTCAAGGCCAAAATGTTGGTCTGAAAGGCGATGCCGTCGATGACGCTGATGATATCCACGATCTTGTGTGACGAGTCGTTGATCGAACTCATGGTGCCGACGACTTCATGGACCACGGAGCCTCCCTTTTCAGCAATCGCACTAGCACTGCTAGCCAGTTGGTTCGCTTGCCTTGCATTCTCGGCGTTCTGCTTTACGGTCGAGGTGAGTTCTTCCATGCTGGCAGCGGTTTCTTCCAGACTGGAGGCTTGTTCTTCGGTGCGTTGCGACAGATCAATATTGCCTAAGGCTATCTCTTTCGATGCGGTGCCAATAGAGTCGACGGAAACCTTGATTTCATCGACCAGTTTTTTCAGATTCTGTACCGTGATGTTCACGCCATCTTTGGTTTGTCCAAACAAACCATGGTATTCCTTGTCTATCGTCTGTGTCAGATCAGCATCTGCCAGTGCATTGGCCACACGCAATACATCTTTCAATCCGGTTTCTGTAATTTCGGACAGTTTATTGATGCCTTCACTCAGCAAGCGCATGAAACCTTCTTTATTGTTCACATCCAAACGTATGCTGAAATCGCCTTCAACAGCGGCATTAACCAATACTTCCACTTCTTTCTGAGTTGCAACCTCATCTGTTGCATCAAACCATTCAACCGATGTGCCCAGGCGTTCGCCTTGTTCATTAAATACCGGATTGGCAGTCAGATTAAAAATACGCACACCGATATTGATGGTGGCGTGGTGTGTTTCCTTCAAAGCTGCCAGCATGTTCCGCTGAGTTTCAGGAGTTTTATGGAAAGTATCGAAATGCCCACCTAGCACCTTGTCCGCTGAGAAATTGGGGAGCTGTTTACGAATGTCAGCTTCAGCATTTTTTAGCATGTCCAGCACTGACCTGTTGGCATAGATGATATTGCCATCACTATCGGCAATCATCATGCGTGTTGTAGCGCCATCAAGCCCCACTTTGATACGAGTGGTCTCAGCCGCGAGTTTACGGTCTTTCTGGATCTGTGCAGAAAGGTTCTGATGCATGGTTTTCATCGAAGCCATCAGGCTAGTGCTATCTCCCGGCTTTGCGTCTACAACGAAATTTAAATTCCCATCGGCTATTCTGCCAGCCACTTCTGCCGCGTGCTCCGGCTCTCCACCCAATTGGCGCAGCATGATCCGAATCATATAGGTGGCAAAAAATATGGTCGCCAGAACTCCCGCCAATGAAGACACAATGTAGAAGGTCATTAAGTGCTGAGCTTGGGACTTAAGCTGCTCAGTAGTTGTCAGAAGATCTTCCGATAATTTGTTTTCAACCTCCTTCAACAGGTTGATCTTCTCGGTCATCACGCCAAACCAGTGCCCGCTATCTATTCCCAAACTTTTTTCGTTTACGTTTGCTATAGCATCTTTCTTAATAGCTTCAACTTCTTCGACCGCTTGTCCTCCAATCTTGTTTTTGAAAAACTCCTTTTGATCACTGAGCGCGAAATTATTAAAGACCTTTATGTAGGTGTCTTGAGCCGAGGCATTGGAAAGGAATCTTGCAAAAAGCTCCGGTGTGAATTTGTCTGCCGCAAATACGCCAGTCAGAATGGCGCGTTCTTGCCCCGCGCGTTCCTTTGCCTGCAACAAAGAAGAATAGGATGAAGCTAAACGAGCTACTTGACTATTGCTACTCAGAATTGAAACTTGATTGGGAATGCCGAGAAATTTACCGATTATGGTTGTGTAAAATCCGACTGCATCCTTCGACGGCAGCTTCAAAGCTGTTATTGCATCTCGCTTTGCCCCAATCTCACTCATGTCATGCAACGCGTCATCCAGTGCAGTTTTAAGCGATTGATCAAATTGGGAAGTGTCGATAGTTGTTAATGCTTGACCAAGTTCGCTTGCCATTTTGTCAGTCACGCTTCGTTGAGTCGGCAGCTCGCTGGAAAACTTGGCACCTTGGCTGCCAATAAAGCCAGCTGTCATACCGCGTTCTTTTTGCAACTCATGCGCAAGATTTCCGATTCTTACGGACATACTGACTAGATATTCCAGCCTGCCCATTTCTTTACTAACGGCGGCCTTTTCGAGGGTGCTGTTAATTGAAAAATACAAAAGACCCAGCAATGGAACAAGAACGATTAGCAATAACTTGGTTCTTGTTTTTAAATTATTGAATGATGGCATAACATCCTCCACGACATTGTTTTTGTAGGAATATTCCGACAAATTAAACTGACCATTTATGCAAGTGTAGATTTACTGCAAATGCATGTTATATGCAAGCGGAATTTTTTGCTTTATTGGACGAGATACCGCACAGCGGCCTCTTGTGAAAAACAACAACAGAGAATTGTCATGCAGGAAAGAAAAACGGGAGCCGCAGCCCCCGTTCTCGAACAAACTTGATATACCAAATAAAAACGAGACCAGAAATCCCTCTATTTGCAAATTCCTTTCTCTGCGCCTTGTGGCTTTTCACATTTGTTGGAAGCACATACTTTATCTCTCTTACATAGCTTTGTAGCCTACACCGGACACTTCATAACAATTAGCGGTCATAGCTATTGACATGATGTCCCCCATTTGAAAGTAACGGAAACGGCGCCGATGCCATGACAAAATTGACCAACATTAGACCGTTATAGCCTCACAATCCACCGTAAAACCGACCAAATGCGCGGGCAAGCATGAGCGACATGATCAGGATTCCAGCGCCAAAGACGAGTATATGGCTTGTCTTGCGCAGATCGAAGATTCCGATGCGGCAGACGAGAACGTAGACGAACTTCCTTTTTCGTCGCATAGAGCATTGCAGCTTATGGCTAAAGAAGATTGGCTGTCGAGCTATGCTCAGATTGATGAAATTGCCGACGTATTGCTTCGCATGTCGCGCCGAGCCAGACAACCCAATCCACTGGCGAACGGCGAACAGGAGTTTCTTGCGGATGTTGACGGATTTACTAACGATTTCCATGAATGGCTCGACGACACGAAGGAATTTTGCAGGTCGAGGCAAGTCAAGTAATTCGTAAGTGGGAGATTTAACAGGCTGGAATCTTGATGTATTATTTTTGCAACAAAAAATAATATTTTGGACTGCTTTGGGGCGGTGATTATTGAGATACTCATGGGCGGTATGTGCCAAAAGGAGTCTATCAATCCTGCCTTCCAATTTGGTCGGTTTCGGATAGAATGTCCCCAGCTATTTATTCGATACGCCAACAAACTCAAGGCCAGAGAACATGAGCAAATCTAAGCTGCGCTACCTGTTCCCTTTCATCATGGCGGTAGCCTTTCTTGTTGCTATCCCACTCCATTCTCAGGCCGCAACAAAAAGTAAGCACAATGCGGCTCAGCAAATAGAAAAAGAACGTCTTGTTCTAATGCCTCTGCGTATTCCTGAGGAAGATAAAGATCTTGCTGGCTCAATGGAAACAGCGTTGGTTAAAGGGCTAAAACAGAGGTATGAAGTATTCTCCGGCGAGCAGGTTTCTCAAAAGGCTCACCAGATATTCATGAAAGAATCCCAAAATACAGCTCATAAAGAATGTGACGAAACTCGCTGTATGCAGAATATTGCTGAAGCATTCCAAGCTGAACTTATCGCAACAGCAAATGTAACAAAGAAAGAAGGAAGCTATTTCTTGGCATTAAGTATTCAGAATATTTTTGACAACAAAGTGGTTCAATCTGAATCATTGACATGCGAAAAGTGCACCGCAGTCCAAGTGGTAGACAAACTCAAAGAACTGAGTGGCACCATTGCTACAGCAGCTGCCGCCCCCACCCCAGAAGCTCCACAACCAAAAATAAATTTGAGCGATTCCGAAACCTCCCTGTGGAACGAAGTCAAGACCACCAACACCATCGACGACTACCAGACCTATCTCGCGCAATATCCCAAAGGTAAATATGTGGCACTTGCCAATAGCCGCATCAAGAAGTTGCAATATGAAGCGGCAGCCGAACTTGCCAAACAGGAACAAGAGGCTTGGGAAGCGGCAGATAAATCTGGCGGTGTGGACGGCTATCAGGGCTATCTTAAAAGCTTTCCAAATGGGAAATATGCTGGGCTGGCACAAGAGCGTATTCACAAACTGCAAACCGATTTGGCAGCCCGCCAAGAACAGGAGTTATGGCAAAAGGCTGATGCTAGTAATAATACCCAGAATATCTTGGCATATCTTGACCGTTACCCGAGCGGGCGCTTCGCTGAACAGGCGCAGCTCAAGCTGACGGCAGTGAAGCAGCGGGAAGCCGACCGGGCAAGACAGGAAATGGCGCGCATCACCGAGCAGGAGCGCCAAGAACGCGAGGCAGCTGCGCTGCAATGGGCGAATTCAGACAATGGCGCGGATATCAACGGGAATGACGCTGAACAATACTGTGCCAGCAAAGGCAGCGGCTGGCGCTTGCCGACATGGGCCGAGTTGCGTAGTAGTTACAAGTCCGGTCATTCAACACCGTGCGGGCGTTTGAAATGCAATATTTCCTCGAATTCCCGTCTGACCGGCCATTGGTTATGGACCAAGGAGCAAGACGGTTCCTCCGAGGCCCGAGGCTTTTGCGTTGGGGAAGATCGGCTCAACAGCGGTGATTGTGCAATCATATCCTCCGAACGGGTTCTTTGTGTAAAGCGCGAAGCACAAGAACAAGCTGCAGCAGCAGAAAGGCAACGGCGAGAAGCAGGCAATGGCCCGGCGATGATCCGCATACCCGGCAAGAACTACGAGATGGGCAAATTCGATGTAACACAAAAAGAATGGCGCGACATTATGGGCAGCAGCCCCAGCCACTTTAGCAGTTGCGGCGACACCTGCCCCGTAGAAAGCGTTAGCTGGAATGACGTGCATGAGTTTATTCAAAAGCTCAACGCTAAAACGGGTAAGCAATACCGCCTCCCAATCGAAGAAGAATGGGAATACGCCTGTTATGGCGGTAACAAGACAGAATATTGTGGAAGCAACGACATCGACAGCGTAGCTTGGTATCACGATAACAGTAACAGTACTACGCATCCAGTAGGACAAAAGCAAGCAAACGGCTACGGACTATACGATATGAGCGGGAACGTGTGGCAGTGGATGGAAAACTTGTATGACGGAAGCCATCCTGACTATGGGCGTGCGCAGCGTGGTGGCCCTTGGGGTGGCAACACGAATTTCTTGCGCGCTACCAGCCGCACCACCATCGACCCTGATAACCGGTTCTTCGCCTACGGGTTCCGCTTGGCTAGAACGCTTCCATAGCGTAGCGGGAGGGAACTTGCTCCTTGGTTCTTCACTCCTTTACCCCGAAAAAATTATCGAGGCCGGAGATCGAGGCCGGAGAAAAAAATGAAGATGTTTTTTTGGTATGGGGGCGTAGCCCTCCTGCAATATTTTCAGCGACTGCTATTCGGAAAAGTGACCGACCAGATTGCGTCTCGTTTCCTGCCCATCAGTTTGTTCTGCTTTCGGGCGACGAAAATCTAGGAGCAAATTACAAATTAAGCTCCCAGTTACCTGCCCGTCACGAAGGGCAGTGGCCGACCTCTGCCTGTTAGTCTTTGCCAACATCTATGACCGCTCTGAATTCTACTCCTGCCGTTCAATTTGCAGAAAACTTGTCAGTCAATTTGCCCGTTCCAAACTTGTCATTGCGGTACGTACTTAGATCCATTGCCCGATAACGGGCAGTGTTTCAGGCACTAACTCAATGCCTTGAAAGATTTGTTCAGTCATTGTTATCTTTTGTGACAAGTACTTTTTCGATCCGCCGGTCAGGTACGAGCCAGCCTGCGGCCACTAATACAAAAAGGAATTGGGCTGCCCACTGTAGCCAGAAAGCGGCGAAAGTTGCTCCGAGGTAGATGAGTATAGAGGCCTTGCCTTTCCAATCTTTACCAACCGCTTTCTTTAAGATTGAATTACTGCCTTGTGAAGCGATGATGGCCTGTTGCAGCGTCCTGTATGCGATTGCCGCCATTAGAAGAACAACACCATAAATGGCTGACGGCACAGCAGCGAAATTATTTTCACCCATCCACGCAGTTGAGAAGGGAAACAACGACAACCAAAACATCAGATGCAGGTTGGCCCACAGAATCGACCCCGTTACATATTCACAGGTTTGCAGCATGTGATGATGGTTGTTTCAGTAAATTCCGACATAGACGAAGCTAAGTACATAGCTGAGGAACACCGGCAGTAAGGGTGTGAGGCTATATATATCCTCACCATGTGGAACTTTAATTCCAATACCATGATAGTGATAATGATGGCTATCACGCCATCGCTGAATGCCTCTAATCGCCCGGTATCCATTTTTTCTTTTCAATTGTGGGTTGAGATTAGCAAGCGATTAAGTAGCCAATCGCTTGGCACCATTTTGAAACGCTTTGCACGCCGGCTATCTGGAAGGTAATTCGTTGGCTCGTAGATCAAAGACCAGCACTTCGGCGCCTTTTCCCGCATGAATATTAATACTGGGTTCATCGCGCACTCTTGCGCCATCCCCGCCTTCGAAATGAATACCGTTGACCAACACCTCCCCCCGCGCCACATGAATGTAAGCATAGCGCCCCGGTACGAGTTCGAACGATGCTTGCTCTTCGCCATCGAAAAGCCCGGCATAAACCCGCGCATTCTGGCAAACTGGCAACGAGCCGCTCTCTTCATCCGGCGAAACAATCAAGCGCAGCTTCCCACGTTTTTCGGCATCGGGGAAATGGGTCTGCTGATAGCGCGTCTTGATTCCCTTTATTTTCGGCGTAATCCATATCTGGAGAAAGTGTACCAGCTCACTGCCGGAATGATTGAATTCGCTATGCGTGATGCCGGTGCCCGCGCTCATCATTTGCACGTCGCCGGGACGTATCACCGATCCTGTCCCCATCGAGTCTTTGTGCTCCAGCGCGCCATCCAGTACGTATGAAAAAATCTCCATGTCCCGATGCGGGTGCTTCCCGAACCCCTGACCGGGCTGGACGATGTCATCATTTATGACTAGCAGGTCAGAAAAGCCAACCTGGTTCAGATCGTAATAGTTGCCAAAGGAAAAGGTGTGGCGCGAATACAACCAGCCGAAGTCGGCGGTTCCGCGGTCTTCTGAGCGGCGCATTTCTATCATTTTAGCCTCCGGTTAAATTGTTAATCAAACACGGGTTAATGTCCAACAGGTGAATTCTACCCGAGAATGTTTCCTGCACTCTGCGAAACCAGTCGTTACAATTTTTCATTACCCGACAGCGAAGTTCCGCTGTCGAGACGCAGCTGAAGTAATGCTTATGAGTCAGCTTTGTCAGGAGAACTGTCATCAAATTTATAATTCAGCGCACCAGATGGACAAAGATCAATCGCCGCTGCCACTTCCTTCGCATCAGCCAATTCTGGCGTTATCCAACGGCTCCGTGAGGCGTCAAAAACCGCCGACAGGGTTCGAAGGCACACTCCAGAATGAATACATACTCTCGGGTCGAAGGTAACGATCATCTCTGGTGCACGATATGTCTGCAGCATCTTCAAGTTTCCTCAGTTTCTTGGCGTGATTGTTGACTATTCAGAGCTTGCCCTCCAATCATCTCAAATGAATTTTTGTACTTCAAAAATACTGAAGGCGGCGTATGTGTCGATTGTGTTGAAAAACTCTTCAATAATTTTACCGTTTTTTGGGCGGAGTTTTGATTTGAAATTTATTTTGTTGAACTCGCAGAGTTGCAAGATTAGATTTGACGATTCGACTTCCCTTATTGGCCTTTAAGCAGGCACTATTTTCTTCTCCTGTGCTTCAGGTACTAGCCATTTAGCCATTCGTCGCAGATTTTGCGCAGTCGCTGCCAGCAGGAACTCATCCTGCGCCCCGCTGAATCCTCTTAATCGCAGTTTATCCATTTTTAGAATGCGCTTCAGATGTGCAAAGAGCATCTCTACCTTCTTCCGTTGCCTGCATGAATCCTTGAAGGCATCCGTTTTGCCGATAGCTCGCGCAACGTCTCTGGCCTTTTCATGAATACTGCGTGCAATTTTTCGAATCGGGGTATTGGGGCAACAGCGATTCTTATTCGGGCATGCTGCACAGTCTGGCTGGCTTGAGCGATAGACAATCGTATCTTTTTTCGTGATTCGATCACGTGGATTCTTGAAGGGTCGCCAATCGCAGCGTAATGCATGGCCTTCCGGGCAGCGGTATTCATTGGCCTGTTCATCCCATTGGAAATCGCTGCGAGAGAGAGTCCCGTCACTACGTTCCGATTTGTCGGCTACATGGGTATGGGGCGCGATCTTCTTTTCATCTACAAGCCAGCCAAGGATGGCGGCAGAGCCGTAGTTAGTATCACCCACCAAACGATCAGGCTTGATCTCGAATTTCTCTTCGACACGCTCTATCATGGTCTTGGTCGCTTCGACCTCTGCCGACTTGCTGACGGCTGAGGCCTCAACATCGACGATGATGCCCGCTTCAAGATCAATCAGATAGTTGGTCGAGTAGGCAAAGAATGCGGGGCCTCCCGGTGCAGCAGTCCAACTTGAGGCAGGATCTGTCATTGAAATAATTTTAGTTGGCTCCGGTGTATCGTTTGATTCTTCCAGTGCAGTAATGTATTCGCGAACCGGGCGCATCGCGTCCTCGCGCTTGCACCAATCCATCGCTCTCTCACCTTTTAGGCCACGCTCACGCTGCGCATCCGCTTTGATGATACTGGCATCAGTGGCAAATCCTTCCCCTCGCACCAGTCCCTCGGTCATGCAACGCTGCAGCACACTCTCAAACAGGTGACGGAACGCACCGCTCTCGCGAAAGCGACCATGACGATTCTTGGAGAAGGTGGAGTGATCAGGAACCTTGTCTTCCAAACCCAAGCGGCAGAACCAGCGATAAGCCAAATTCAGATGCACTTCTTCACAAAGACGACGCTCGGATCGAATGCCAAAGCTGTAACCAATGATCAGCATTCGGATGATCAGTTCAGGATCAATTGATGGTCTGCCGGTATGACTGTAGTACTCAGAAAGATGTTGCCGAAATTCGCTTAAATCGAGGTGGCAGTTAATGCCACGAAGGAGGTGATTCTGAGGGACCTGTTCTTCAAGGTCAAAAGAGTAGAAAAGACGCTTTTGTTGATCTGTCTGTAACCCAATCATATCAAGGCTCCCAGCTTATTTCGACAAGCGAAATTATACCATTCGCAGCGTCAAATTTCGAGAGAGTTTTTCAACACAATCTGTCCACAGCAATCATTCCAATGCGAAAGAATAAGTCCCTAAAGTGGAATACATTGTTCCATTTGTGGATCATACGATCCCCCATGTATGGCTTTGCCTTACCTCGATAAAATAGATTAGTAAGTTTGTCTGCCTTGGTTGGGAATACGCCGTAGGTAGTATCGACGTTATCGCCAGAAAACGGCGGATCGCTTTGGCCGATCAATGATTGCGGATAGCATTTGTCGACCTGATGTCAGGAATTGCTACATATCTAACAGCAAAATTGCACGTCACAAAGCAGCCATTTGTGAAGGACGGTTCATGGCCGATTGTGTTGAAAAACTATTTTTTGAACCACTTTTAAAAAATTCTAGCCTCATAAAGCGATTAATATTTTTTCGATATGGGCGGGTACCTTTGGTTTTGATAAACTCACTTATGAGTCAATATGCCCAGCTACATTCGACAATCAAGTGCGATTTGTGGGCGCGCTCTTAATTCGTGAAATTTTTTCGGGGGTGCGAAAAATAGTTTTTCAACACAATCGGCCGGTCTGAGGCAGTCAACCTTCAACCCTACAACCGACGCTTACGTATTCTATTTCAGCCTCTTAAGTATTGCCTAAACTTTTGTTCCTGCATAGTCCGCAGCAGTCGGATATGACCTTCACCACACCAGCTTCGAAAATCGTCACTAAAGTGAAGAGAAGATGGCTTACTATAGCACTTGTGTGCTACAGTAAGCGTGTTCCCTTAATTATTGGAGTCGTCCATGTCGACAACCACCATACGTTTACCGGAAGACCTTAAAGTACGCGTTGCGGCAGCTGCAAAACGTTCTGGCACAACCACGCACAGTTTCATTCTTGAGGCCATTGCAAAAAAGACGGAGCAAGATGATCTGCGTGCAGATTTTGATTCCGTTGCAGAGGATCGTTATGCACGTATTGTTGCCACCGGAAAAACGATTCCGTGGCAGGAAATGCGCGGATATCTGGAAGATCGTCTCGTCAACAAAGAAGTGAAACGCCCAGCAGCACGAAAACTGGCACGCTGAAGATGTCGCA